>NZ_JAHCDO010000014.1:0-284949 GCF_050768835.1 Bacillus pfraonensis
CCCCAAGCTAACTTTCCAAAAAATGATTGTGCTCGCACAAATGATTTATAGCTCCAGTACGCAATTCCTGCTCCAATTGCGAATCCTACAATACCAGCAAGACTACCAAGAGCAATTAAAGCCAAAATACCGGCTGCGATAAACACTAGAAATTGTTTCATCTTGTGCTTGCCTCCCTTCGATTTGATACTCTTATCTTAACTATTTTTTTGATTTCCCATAACGAGCTTAAGAACCGTTTTCCAATCAGACTTAAGACCTATTTCAGGTTAGACCTCATTAAGATGTGTGTAAACCAAAACAGAAATTCAGACTGTTCGTTTTATACAACATTTAAAAACAGAGGATTAAAAGCACAGACAAGCTGGTTCCGATAAAATATCGAAAGCAGCTTGTTTGTGTTTGTTTTTTTATTAAAATATCTATTTTATAAAGCATATTTCTTTCACTTATATTTTCTGATTTTACTTTGATGCCCCCTCTTTCTTTCGCTCCAAAAACGCAATTCTTTCAATGACAACTTCTGTTTTATACACCCTCTTCCCCTGTTCATTATCATAGTTACTCGTATGAATACGACCTGTAATCCCAACTAACGAACCTTTCTGGCAATACTCTGATACATTTTCAGCCGATTTTCTCCAGACGACGCAGTAAATATAGTCAGCTTGCTGCTCCCCTAAACTATTTCGGAATCCTCTATTTACCGCAACACATATACGTGCATAGGCAATCCCTTGCTTTGTGTAGTATAGTTCTGGATCTTTCGTCAATCTTCCAATTAATACAACTCGATTCATCATATTTATACCACCTCACATTTTTCCTTTATTGTAGAAAAAAATAGAAGTTAGGTAAAAACTGTAAAATATTGTATTTCTAAAAGAAAATAAGCACTTTGAATCTAATAAAATAAAAAAAGAAATTCTGCATGTTTCAATCATGCAGAATTTCTTAAAATGTTTACATTTCATTATTTCACTTATACCTCAGTGCAAGATATGTAATATCCTCCGCGAGCCATCCGTATGTCAACTTGATACAGTGTATTTTCTAAATAAAAAGTAATCGGTTTTACTTTACTTTCAAATTCTAGTTTTTCCTTAGATTCAGCAGCATATGTTTCAATAGCCTTACAAATGATTTCAGTAGATGGATAAATCAATGCGGCGTCTAATTCAATAAAAAAGCTCTTTCCTAATAGTTTTTTTAGTAGACTTTTCTTTTCTTGTATCATAACCTCTTCCCTCCTGCTATTTCATAATTTTCACCACTCTCATCATCCATATTATACCACCGAAAACAAACTCTTCCTGAATTACAAACAGCATTTACTTTAAATCTAAAAAACAAAAAATCCTGCATGTTTCAAACATGCAGGATTTCTTTCAATTAGTCGTTTTTCGTAAAGTAAGAAACAAAACGAAGAATTTCTAAGTACAGCCACACTAATGTCATCATTAGTCCCATTGCACTGTACCACTCCATATATTTTGGAGCGCCACTACGTGCACCATTTTCGATTAAATCAAAGTCTAGTAGTAAATTTAATGCAGCTACTACAATAACAACTGCACTAATAATGATACCAATTGTTCCGCCTTGATGAATATACGGAACAGTAACACCAAACATGTTTAATAGGAAAACCATTAAGTACATAATCAAAATTCCAAACGTTGCAGCCATTACACCTGTGCGGAATTTATCTGTTACTTTTACAACACGAGTCGCATATAACACTAACATCGCAAATAAAATTGAAATTGTTAGTAATACAGCATTTAAAATAATAGAATCCTCAAAGCGAATTGCATATACTGCTGAAATACTTCCTAAAACAATCCCTTCAACCGCTGCGTAAATAGGTGCAGTAATAGGTGCCATTTTTGGGAAGAACATAGACGCAAATGCGATGATTGCAGCCACAATTAATGCCCCAATTAAAACTGGCATTTGCATTTTCCCATTATACATCTGTATGTATGAATAGACAGACGTTGCAAGAAGCAAGACAAGCATAATAAATGTTTTACCTACCGCTCCGCCAATTGTCATTGCAGATGCACTTGCTCCTTCTTTACGAAATGCCTCTTTCTTCAACATTGGATTAGATGTTCTCATTTTTTCCCTCCTAAAATAGGTTCTACCAATAGTGTAAAGTTTTTCTCTTTACATTTCAATATATGCAGCTTGTTTTTATTTTAAACCTTCAACGATGTCAGATAGTTCGCTCCAGCGTTCCATCGCTTTTTCTAGCTCTTCTTCCGTTTGCTCTTGCGCTTCTGAAAGTTCTTGTGCCTTTGTAAAGTCAGAACCTACATTCGCAAGTTCTTCCCCAATTGCTTCAAGCTTTTCTTCAAGCGTCGCAATCGTATCTTCAATCGTTTCCCATTCACGTTGTTCATGATAAGAAAGCTTACGTTTGCGTTGTTGCTTCGGAGCTTCTTCTACTTTCTTTTCTTTCTGTACTTCTACTTTTTCTAATAGTTCTTGAGTCTTTTGTATATCTAAGTAATCACTATAGCTTCCTAGGAATTCACGAATTTCGCCACCACCAGTAAAGATAAACAGTTCATCTACCACTTTATCTAAGAAATAGCGATCATGTGATACAGTCAGAACAACACCTGGGAAATCTTCCAAATAATCTTCTAGTACTGTTAACGTTTGTGTATCTAGATCGTTGGTCGGCTCATCTAATAGTAGTACATTTGGCTCTCCCATTAAAAGACGTAATAAATACAGACGTCTTCTTTCACCACCAGATAGTTTACCTAGCGGTGTTCCATGTGAATGCGGTGGGAATAAGAAACGCTCAAGCATTTGGGATACTCCAATAACTTTACCATCCGTTGTATGAATGACTTCTGCAATTTCTTTAATATATTCAATCATACGTTGATTTAAGTTCATCTCTTCATTTTCTTGCGTATAATAAGCCACTTTCACAGTTTGTCCAACTTCAATTTCACCACTGTCAGGTGATAATTTGCCTGCAAGCATATTTAATAAAGATGATTTCCCGCTACCATTAGCCCCAATAATACCAATTCGATCTCCTGGTTTCACGATATGATTAAAATTATGTAATACCGTTTTATCACCAAATTTCTTCGTTACATCTTTTAACTCAAGCACTTTCTTTCCTAAGCGGCTCCCGCTGAGTGAAATATCCACAGACTGCTTCGCTGCTGGACCTTCTTGTTCTTTTAACTCTTCAAAGCGCTGAATACGCGCTTTTTGTTTTGTCGAACGAGCTTTCGCACCACGGCGAATCCAAGCAAGTTCACGACGATATAAGTTTTGACGTTTTGATTCTTGTGCTAATTCTTGTTCTTCACGAAGTGCCTTTGCTTCTAAAAATGTACTATAGTTTCCTTCATAACTGTACAACTTACCGCCATCTAGCTCAAAAATACGATTGGTAACACGGTCTAAGAAATAACGATCATGCGTTACAAGTAAAACTGCTCCTGTATAACGCGCTAAGTACTCTTCTAGCCATTCTACCGTTTCATGATCAAGATGGTTCGTTGGCTCATCTAATATTAATAAATCCGGTGTTTCAATAAAGCACTGCGCCATTGCGATACGTTTCTTTTGTCCACCAGATAAATTTCCAACAGTTGCTGTGAAATCTGTAATACCTAACTTCGTTAAAAGTGATTTGGCATTCGCATTTGCTTCCCATGCATTCATCGCGTCCATACGTTGCTGCACTGCAAATAAGTGCTCTTGTACTTTTTCATTACTTGGGTCTTGTTCTATGTTTAGCAACGCTTGTTCGTATTCACAAAGAAGGCGAATTAGCGGCGTATCGCCGTGGAATACTTGCTCAAGTACTGTCAAATTTTCATTAAAATCCGGTTGTTGTGATAAATAGCTAATTGTATAACCACGCGTATGCGTCATATCACCTGTATCAGGAATCTCTACCCCTGCAATAATTTTTAATAATGTAGATTTCCCTGTACCGTTCACACCAATAATCCCTGCACGTTGTCCCTCTGCAATACTAAATGATAATCCGTCGAATAATGGTTTATCTCCATACGATTTTGATATGTTTTCTACTGTTAGCATTTTCATATTTGTGCATTCCACTCTTTCATAAATTGTTCGATAAACTCTTCCATGTAGCGATGACGAACTTCAGCCTCTTTTTTTGCAGCCTCTGTATTCATTAAATCTTTCAACTTCAAAAGTTTTTCATAGAAATGATTTAATGATGGGTCATTATTTTTTCGATACTCTTCTTTCGTCATTACTTCACGCGGGGGAATATTTGGATCATACATTAAACGACCTTTTGCACCGCCGTAAGCAAACGTACGAGCAATCCCAATTGCCCCAAGTGCATCTAATCGATCCGCATCTTGAACAACCTTACCTTCCAAAGTGTCTACATTACCACCATGTCCACCTTTATATGACATATTCATAATAATATGAAGGATATGTTCTTTTTCTTCTTCAGCAACACCCAATCCTTCTAACCAATCAGAAACTTTTTTCATACCAGCTTCTTCACTTTCATTTAATTTCTCATCCGCTACATCGTGAAGTAAAGCTGCCATCTCAATTACAAAACGATTCCCACCTTCTTGTTCAGACAAAACAATCGCTAATTTATGTACACGTTCAATATGGTACCAATCATGTCCACTTGCATCCTTTTCTAAAATGTTTTTTACAAAGCCGACTGTTTTTTGTATTTGTTCTTGTTTTTTCATTTATCTTCACCCAATTTCTTATTGTAACACGCCTACATTTTTTCATCACATATTTTCTTGTCCGCCCATACGCTATGTTGTATGCACAATCATGAAGGATCTGAAGGAGGAAATAAAATGTTCTATAACAATCAACATCCTTACCCGCAGCAACCATACTATCCTCAAAATCAAGAACAACAATTTCGAGAGCCGCAGCTTGAAGACCAAGAACCACAGCAACAGGAATTTGAACATCAACAAAATTCACACTTGGCACCAAACACACAAGAAGCTCAATACCAGCAAAATCCATACTTAACAGAGCAAGTTCAGCAATTCCAAGAAACTCAATATCAACAGGAGCCACACAGCGCTCAACAATTTCAAGAAACACGATATCAACAGAGTCCACACGTCGCTCAACAATTTCAAGAAACTCAATACCAGCAGGACTCATACACAGCTCAACAATTTCAAGAACCCCAATATCAGCAGAATCCATACGCAGCTCAACATTTTCCATATCAACAACCACAAATGTATCAACCATTCCAGGCCCCGCGTGTTTCACCACCGGCACCAACATTAGATCCAACTCAGCCACAAATCTTACCACCAGCTCCATTTGATCCGGCGCAAATACAAATCTTGCCTCCAGGTCCTACTACAGCTATTCCCACTGAGCCAACACAACAACAAATCCAACAAGTGGTTGGAACACAATTTTTATCTTTAAAGAAACCTGTATTGGACTTCGTAAAACCATGGGTAGAGTACGGAATGAATGAAGCAAAACATACCTCTCACAAACATGCTATGACAGAGGTCGCTGCGATTATGTTTTTAGTTGGAAAAGGATTTAATCCGACAATTGCTCATTATATTGTAGAGTCTTGGGAGAAAAATGAGCAGTTTTAAGGTTATTTGTTTTGTAAAATATAAAAGTGCCACCTCCTTATAAAATAAGTGAGGTGACATTTTTAAAATTCAATTTGTTTACATAATAATATTATGTTTATTTAGTAGATAGATGAAGATTTACTTCATCTATCTACTATCCTACCTCACACTACTCGCATCTTGGAACACCTAATGCTAAAAATAAAGCTGCTAAGTTTGCTGTGATTGGTATTTTTAACGTGATAACATCATCTACTTTTGTTACTAAAAAGAATGCTCCGTTTTCTTCTAAAATACACGTCACCAACAATTGTAAGTCCATTAGAACCCTCCTTTCAGACGAGTTACTATTAATCTATGAATTTCTTACAAAAAAGTAATAGTAATTAAATCTATTTTTCCTTATATAAAGAAATTTAATTAAAAGCCCATCAAAAAGAAATAAAATTTTCTTATTCCCTCT
Source organism: Bacillus pfraonensis (assembly GCF_050768835.1). Classification (NCBI taxonomy): domain Bacteria; kingdom Bacillati; phylum Bacillota; class Bacilli; order Caryophanales; family Bacillaceae; genus Bacillus; species Bacillus pfraonensis. Next base: position 6,082 of record NZ_JAHCDO010000014.1, read on the forward strand.
AGAAATCATGTAATTTCTAATTTATTCCTATATAATTAATAGAGAGTAATCTTGCGAATGGAGGTATTAAAATGGCAGTTTTAGGTAGTATAGGTGGGTCTTTATTCATAATCGCTTTCATTCTACTAATTCTATGTATCATTGCATTCTTTAGGAGAAATGGAGAGGCAATGAACTACGGCAGACCTTCTGTTATTTGTTTTATGATTTCAATTTTATCAATAGCAACTGCTGCTGACACAACTAAACATCCAATTGTTAACTTTTTTGCTAATCTAAGTTTCATTTTATGTATCTTTTTCCTCACTCTCGCAATACTATCTGTTATTAAGAAAACAGGTGTAGCAAAAATACAATTTATAATTGCGGCTGTTTTATTTGTAGCTTTTGAAGGTTTAACAAGTATCGCAAAACCTCCCCATGAAAACACATCAGCAATAACTGCTGTAAAAGAAGAACAGCAGACTATACAACAAATACAACCTACAAACGTTAACGACTAAACATATATTCTATACGAACGATGCAGAAGTAAAAAATGCAGCTATATAATGTACAACATGGATATATATGAACGCTAGTATACATAAAAAAGAAGCTCATATTCGAGCTTCTTTTTTTACAATACCTTTTCAATCTCCTTCCCTAACTCTTCCGGCTTCGTCTGCGGCGCAAAACGATCAATCACTTTCCCATCACGCCCTATTAAAAATTTCGTAAAGTTCCACTTCACTGCCTTCATGCCAAGTATGCCCGGAGCCTGATCTGTCATATATGTATAGAGTGGATGCGCGTCATCACCTTTTACATCAACTTTCGCGAACATCGGAAAAGATACACCGTAATTTAGTTCACAAAAACTTGTAATCTCCTCTTCTGTACCTGGTTCTTGTCCTCCAAATTGATTACACGGGAAACCTAAGATTTCAAATCCTTGCTCTTTATACTTTTCATAAATACCTTGCAATCCTTTATATTGCGGTGTAAATCCACACTTACTTGCGACATTTACAATAAGAAGAACTTTACCTTCATACTCTCGCAATGATTTTTCTTCCCCGTTAATCGTTTTTGCAGAAAAATTATATACTGTCATATATATCAGCCCCTCTCTATCATTTCTTACTTATTCTCATCATATATGTATTTAACTTTCCCGTCTAATGAGAGCGCTTTATTTCCGTTCGAAAATTCGACACAAACTACTAGACATTTCTCTTGGAAAGTTTTACAATTAAATTGTGAACAAAATGTGACAGTTTACCTTCTAAATTGTGACATTTTCAATTCCATTATAATGAATAAAGGATGGTGTTGATAATGAAAACTGCACAACGTGAAATGCTTTCAAATCGCGAGTTTTATTTCGTACTATACATGATGTTATTATTTGTTGTCGGTTGGTTTATGGATGTAAATGGGCTATTTTTAAGCAAGTATTTTACACTTGCAGGAATGATTTCTCTCCCACTAGTTGGCGGAATTGTCGGATTTTTTATTATGTCAATTAGCAAAGAACAAAGTAAATAACAACATTACATAAGGGCAGAAAACGATTTTTCGTTTTCTGCCTTTTATTTTATAATAAAAGAATATAAAGACTATAAGGAGTGATTCATATGAAAAAGATAGAACAATTATCCTCTCAGTTATATATCATTGATGATTACGATTTACAACATAACGAGCGTACAGGTACATACGTATTACTAGGTGATGATATTACTTTAATCGAAACGTGCGCAGCCCCTTCTCTTCCGTACATTCTAAACGGCTTACATCAATTACGTATCGACTTAGCAGATGTTAAAAATATTATTGTTACACATGTTCATCTTGATCATGCTGGTAGCGCTGGTTTAATGATGGAAAAGTGCCCAAATGCTACTCTATTCGTCCATTCACGTGGCGCACGTCATATGATTGATCCTACAAAATTAATCCAAGGTGCCAAAGCTGTATATGGCGATGCTTTTGATGAACTCTTCAGTCCAATCCTTCCTATTCCAGAAAAACGCGTCCATATTGTACAAGATGGTGATGTACTACAAATTTCAAAAAATCGGACGCTCACATTTTATGATACACCAGGACATGCAAAACACCATATTAGCATCCATGACTCTTTAACAAATGGCATTTTCACAGGTGACACAATTGGTATTTATTATCGAGAACTAGTTGAACTTGGCGTTGAACTATATTTACCCACCACATCTCCATCACAGTTTCAACCAGATGCGATGATGGCGGCAAAAGATCGCATCCGAAGTATGAAAGTTGACTCCATCTATTTTGGACATTACGGTGCATCTTCCCATGTTTCTGAAGTGTATAAACAGCTTGAGTATTGGCTACCTATCTTTGTTGAGACTGGAAAACAAGTATTTGAAAAAAATCAGGATTTTGAAACGGCAAGTCATGAACTATATGTTTTGCTGCTTGAAAAGGTATCCTTACACCTTTCACAGCAAGACGTACCAGCAACTCATTCTATTTACGATGTGATAAAACTAGATATGGAAATCAGTGCGATGGGAATTATTGATTATCTTACAAAGCAAGAAAAGGCTAAAACGACTACTAACTAAGTGAAAAAACACCCGAGGATATCATGCTCTATTTCAAGCATATATCCTCTTTCTTTGAATATATTTTTTGAATAATACACATATACAAAAAGGAGGGAAACGATGAAAGAAATAATCAAATACTTATGTTTCACTTTATTCATTGTTATATTGCTATTTACAGGAGGGAAAATTCAATTCTATTTAGATCAACAAGCTGAGCTATCCTTTCATATATATCCTCGAATATTTTTCTTTGTATTTTTCCCCTTTTTCATTGGTGGTGTACTGCGCTTCTGCCAGCTTATTCATAACAAGAAAAATCAACATGTATGGAAATTTCAACTAGATAAATTTATAGGCCTTGTCCTTCCTTCAATATTGATTGGTTTTTCACCTATGTTATACTTTTCACCCCTCGGACACTTCTTTCCTTACTTAGCTACTATCATTCTTCTAAATACAACATTTTCTGTAATAATAAACATAATAGCTGGTTACTCCTTCTTAGATTGTTTCTTGAACTACCCCACTTAACAATCTAACAAACTGTTTGAAGTGGGGGATTCCTACGAACACCAAAGTATCCCTCGGCTTTATGAGTAGGCAATCCCCGTAGTCCCTACGGTTAGAAGCCTTAAGGCCTCTTTTCTTAAATTTTGTCCTGCGTTGACATCTCTATCATGATGCATACCACAAGAAAGACACTTCCATTCACGCAATTTCAGATCTTTCACGCCTTTGTTTTTGTTGCCACAATGCGAACAAAGTTGAGAGCTGGCGAATGTTTTTGCTACCACAACGACTTGTTTCCCATACCACTCTGCCTTATACGCAAGCATCGCTCTGAATTGTGACCAAGATACTTCTTGAATTGCTTTCGCTAGCTTTTGATTCTATAACATATTGGATACTTGCAAATCTTCTATCCCAATCACATCGTGGTTTTTGATGATCATAGTAGAAAGTTTTTGCAAGTAATCGGTTCTTGCATTTGTGATTCGTTCATGAATACGAGCCACTTTAATTCGCTGTTTATGCCAGTTCGCTCCACCTTTTGTACGGCGAGACAAAATACGTTGGGCATGAGCGAGCTTCTTCTCTAATACCCGAAACCATTTCGGATTGCCAAATACCTCTCCAGTTGAAAGAATCGCAAAGTTTTTCACACCAACAGCGGAGCCTGTCTTTGGCAATTCTTGCACTTCTACTTCGGCAAGAATCGAGACAAAATATGTTCCACTTGGATTCCTTCTGACAGTAGCGCTCAAAATACGTCCTTCTACCTCACGACTTTTGGCAAACGTAACAAGGCCTAGTTTCGGTAACTTTATTTTATTACCTATAATTGCGATGTTCCCATTCGTATGCTTCGTTGTATATGATTGAACTTTATGCTTTTTCGATTTAAACCGAGGTGCTTTGTTTTGTTTGTTGAAGAATCGTGAATACGAGCCAGCGAGGTTATGAAGAGAAGATTGCAAGTCGTGCTGTCCACTTCTTTTAGCCATACAAATTCTTTTTTGAGAGCAGGTAATTGTGAAGAACAGGTGCCATAGGTTAATCCTTTTCCTGTTTCTTTATATCTATCATTCCATTTTGCCAAAAAGTAATTGAATACAAAACGAGAGCAACCAATTGTTTTCGCAATACGTATTTTTTGTTCTGCGCTAGGGTAGATCCGGAACTTATACGCTTTATGGACGAGCACCACGTTCCACCTCACTTCCTATTTTGGTTTTTCTACATACTTTTTTCACGATATGTATGAGAACGATATCATAATATATTCAAAAAATACTTCTCTCGTATATCATTTCTTCTTTTTTGTCGAAATTCCTCTGTCATCCTTCAAAAATGTATACATATTGAAAGACTTTTATGATGAAACAATTCCTTTCATTGGACCATGGCCTACCCATTCATTAAGGTGGGAGTTTTCTGTCGGGAAATGATAAAAAAAGAAAGCTAACATGATACGAGCCTCCCTCCCCTATCTTCTGTATGTATATCTGTGAGAGTCTCACATTTAGCAAGCAATGCAAAAGAGCCAAACGATCAATTTTTAAATGTATTTGACTACGTCGGTTATTTATTAGTGCGCTTCTCCTTCTGAGAGTAGCTATACATGCGATGAAAAAATTTAAGTAATAACGAAAGAAGAACCCTGTGATTAAACAACGGCTCTTCTTTTCATACTCTTAATTTATTTGTTGAACCTTTCCATTTACATACTCCATAAACCGATCCGCTTGTACAAATTCCTCTTTATACGCTTCGGGAACTTCTTCCACCGTTACATGTCCGCTTGATTTAATTTTCACCTGCACTTTCTCATAGGTCATTAATGCATCTATATACTGTTCATACTCTTTAGAAGTTAATACTTCTTTACTAGATTTATCCCCATTCAATTTATCAAAATACGGCTGAAGTACCATCACTATCTTTTTCATTTCCTCTTTTTTCGCCGGTGATAATTGATCATAATCAATATTACCGTTAGAATCTCCATATGTAAGCTTTGCATTTGTAAGTTTTTTCAAATGCTTTGTAAATTCTTCATATTCCTTTTCACCAATTTCTCCTTTTGCTTGTGATAGTTTAGCATCTAATCGCAAATACCCTTGCAATGTGGCGTTTGCTGCATGTTTCTTCAAATTATCAAACGATCCATAAATACCATCAGCCATAATAGATTGATACGCAAAACCAGTGGTTGGAATTAATAGTGCTGCTGCTAGTACTCCTGTGATAAGACGCTTTTTCATCGTTTTCCCTCCGCGCTTTACTTTTATTTGAATCATTACTTTTTCTTTCAACTCAGGTGGCGGTATAATTCCCTTTGCTTCTTGTATAGATTCCCTTACCCGATACTCTAAACTCACTTCGCATCCCCTACCTCTCCTAAAAAGATTTCTTCTACTTGCTCTTTTTGACGTAATTTCTTTAGCGCCGCATGAATTCGTGATTTAACCGTTCCAACCAGAATATGTAAAATATTCGCTACTTCTTCTTGTGAATAATCGTGTAAATACCGCAAGATAATGACTTGTTTCAATTTGTAAGGTAATTTATGAATGAGAGCGATAAGCTTTTGATTCGAAATCTTGTCCACAACATCATTAGAAAAAGCAAATTCAATCGGTTTTCTCTGTTCTTCAGCTTTCTTGACAATACGTAAACGCATCCATCTTCTTCTCCGATATGAGTGAATTTGTCTGATTGCGAGCCCTATTAACCACGGCCGAAAAGGTTTTTCTCGATTATATTTACTAAGTGATTGATATAACTGTATGTATATTTCCTGGACTACATCATCTACATCTGTTTTTTCCTCTATCAAAAAATGTGCTGTCTTATAAACATCTTGAATTGTCTTATCATACAATTCACTGTATGCATCTTGATTTCCTGATAGAGTTAATTGGATGAGATGATGATAGTCTTTTTCCTGATCCATTCATTGTCCCTCCTTTGTCTTACACTATATATTGGCAAGTAAAAAACATTCCGTTCGATTTTTTAACATATTTTTTATATAAATTGATTTAAACTCAATTACTTCATAACGTTAGCTTATAATCCACCATAACAATTATATAATTTTCCATTTTATGATCAGTGCTTAAAATTAAATGTACAATCTATTTTAAGGGGGATATATGATGAAGGCTATTGTCGTAACTGAATTTGGTGGTCCAGAAACAATGAAGTATAGAGAAATAGATATGCCCACTATTACAGAAAAACAAGTGTTGATCCGTGTTATCGCAACAAGCGTCAATTTTGCCGATATTAAATCTCGCTATGGAAAAAAAGGAAATCGCAAACTACCATTTATCCCTGATATAGATGCGGCAGGACTTGTAGAACAAGTCGGTTCGGATGTAAAAAACATCCGCGTAGGACAGCACGTAATCGCTTTTCCTCTTAATGGATCATATGCTGAATATGTTGTTGCAAATGAAAACCTTACGTTTGTGTTACCTGATGAAGTTGACTTCACGACCGCCGCTGCTTGTCCTATTGTATCTTTTACAAGTTACAATTTGCTTGCAAATGTAGCAAGATTACAGCAAAATGAAACGGTTTTGATTCATGCAGCAGCTGGTGGAATTGGTACAACTGCAATTCAATTGGCTAAGCTATTGGGTGCTAAGAAGGTTATTGGAACAGTCGGAACAGAAGCAAAAAGAAAAATTGCTTTAGAGGCTGGTGCTGACCACGTAATCTGTTATCAAAATGAAGATTTTGTAGAGAAAGTAAATGAATTTACTAATAGAGAAGGCGCAAATGTCATATTAGATTCCATTTCCGGTGCAGTATCAGAAAAAAGCTTAGAATGTCTCGCTTACTATGGCCGTCTTGTTCACTTTGGGAATGCCAGTGGCGAAATTGGCACATTCCAGACAAAAGATTTACATGCAAGTTGCCGTTCCATTCTTGGCTTTAGTTTTGGAACAACTCGTAAGGAGCGTCCTCACTTGCTCCGTCATACCGCCGATCAAGTGTTTCAATATTTACGGGATGGCCGCCTCCTGCAAATTAAAGTCGGTAAACGTTTTCCATTGCAAGATGCAGGGAAAGCACATGAGTGGGTCGAAAGTAGAAAAAGTACGGGGAAAATCATTTTGGATATGAAATAGAGGTGTTATATATGGGATCACGAATTATGCACTTAATTATTGCTGATGGTATTGCAGAGAAATTATCCATTCAAGATCGAACATCTTTCCTACTCGGTGGAGTCGCTCCTGATGCAGTTTATTCAAAAGTCGAAAAAGAAAAGTCCCATTTCTACGCTGGTACTACAAAAAACTATACGAGAAGAATCGATTATGATGCATTTCTTCATAAATATGAATCATTTATAGACTCCCCTTTTATTTTAGGTTATTACACACACCTTATCGCTGATGATAATTGGTTGAACGGATTTTTTCTTCCTTGGCTCAAACATAGAATCGAGCATGACAAAACAATGTTATCCCTATATCATAACGATTTTAAATTGTTGAATGCAAAACTATTACATCATTACGATAAAGAGCAGCAATTTCTTTCTTTTCTTAATCAAAAAGCAAACATACCAAAGATCGAGGAAGTGACTGAAGAAAACGTTCTAGCTTTTTAAAAATTTATTTTCGATGATATGTTGTATCCGGAGCAAGATTTACATGCAGACTTACAAGTGTTTACATTTAATCAAATCGTCGGTTATATAGAAACTGCTATTGAGAAAGGCTTCTTCTTTTTAAAAACTACTAGTGAACTACACACCACTTAACACTCTTACGGGTTGCTTGGAGTGGGTGCTTCTTGAAAATTAGATACTTCACGTTTAAAAGAGCCGAAAGGTTCTTTTAAACGTGAAGTTATTTTATCAATGAATTAATGACGCTCTCAAATTATTAACCCCATTTTCCAAATAGCCTTTTAAACAAGTTAACACATATACCCAGCCCTCTTTTTGTCCTAGCATTTTGTTTACGATTTCCGGGTCATCTTCTTTCAAACCTGATTCATTTACCTCAATCATTGTACTCGTATAATCCAATTCACTCAATGTAATTGTAACAACGGTTTCTTCATCATATCCTCCCCATGAGAATACGATTTTTTTATTTTTCTCAATTTCTAATACACGTATTACAACTTCTGCATTATATTCATCATATCTCCATGTAATCGTCTTGCCTTGTTCCAGTCTTTCAGTTCCGGATGAAAACCAATAATTAGACATTTTTTCAGGATCTACTATAGTTTCAAACACCTCACTAGCCGATTTGAATATTTTAAATTTCGTAATCACTTGCGTATCCATACTACATCAACCCTCTTTCGATATATTTAATAGCTCTTTCCATTATAGAACGAACGTTCCTGTCATTCAAATATCAACATCGTTATTTGACATAGCTTTTTATATTACATACAAAAACAATAAAAAGACGTGACTGCTTTATACATGCCGACACGCCTTTTTACTCTTATTATTCCAATATAAATGGAAGCTTCACATTATCTAGGCTTCTTCTTCCCAGTGAATGCTGGTTTCTTTTTCTTTGGTGCTTTCGGTTTCGATTCTACAAATGTTCCTTTAAACATTTCTTGCTTCTTAAACACAATGCCTAGTTTCTTCGCAAATTGAAGTAATTTGCGCTCTTCTTGCGGTGTAACTAGAGAAACGACCGTCCCCTCTTTCCCCATACGTCCTGTACGACCTGAACGGTGAATATATTGATCTACTGTGTCTGGTAATTCTAAATGAATTACGTGCGTTAAATCATCGATATCTAATCCACGCGCTGCAATATCAGTTGCAAGTAGAATTTCTAATTTCCCTTGACGGAATGCTCTCATCGTCGCTTCACGTTCTTGTTTGCTTGCTTCCGCATGAAGAGCCGCAGCTTTCATTTTACGGAATTTCAGCTTCTCAGTAATTTCATCTAGGCGGAACGGATCATTTAAAAAGGCAACTGCTTTTACATTCCCCATATGCATAATTCTTCTAATGTAATCATTTTTTTCACGACGTTCACAAACGATATACGTATGCTCAACTAAACTTTTTGTTTCCGCACGTTTCACGCAAATGAATTGCGGTTCTACCGCAAAATCACGTGCTACTTCTTCAGCATCTTTCGTCATTGTTGCAGAGAAGAATACTAATTGACGATCGCGCATTGTTGATTTGATTACATCAAAGACTGATTCCATCATCTTTTGTTTTACAATTTGATCAAACTCGTCAAATACAATTGTTTTCACTTCATGCATTTTTAACTTTTTCATACGAATTAATTCTAAAATACGTCCTGGTGAACCAACAATTACCTTCGGATGTTTCTTCAATTTTTCCACTTGGCGCTTAATATCCGCACCACCAATTAAAGACGCACCTGAGATATCAGTTCCAGCTGTAAACTTTTGAACTTCTTCATGAATTTGCATAACAAGTTCACGTGTTGGTGCTAGGATTACAATTTGTGGTTGTTTCACTTCAGGATTAATTTTATGTAAAAGTGGTAATAAGTACGCTAATGTTTTTCCTGTTCCAGTTGGAGATTCAGCTATAACGTCTTGTCCTTCTAAAATGGTTGGAATTGCTTGCTTTTGAATTTCAGTAAACTCTTTAAAACCAGCCTTCTCCCAAGCTTGTTGTAAAAATGGTTGCATATCTTTTATCATTTGTTTTTCTCCTTTATCTCTATTTTTGAAGAAAATGTTGTATTGCTCGCACCGTTTCTATCATGTGAGAAATAACAGCTATTAAATCATCAACATGGTCTTCTGTAATCGCTTTTTGAAATAGAACTTCTACCTTATTATGATATGAAATCGCTTGCTTATTATATTCGTATGAAATTTGTTGCGTAATCATTCGCTCTTTTCCCCAGATAGATTGTAACAATTCTTCAATTTCTTTACAGTCTTCTTCCGGGTGCTGTAAGGAAAATGTAAACCCTAATTTCATTTCACACCCTGGTATAAACTGGGGTACTTCCAATATCTCACCCGATAAATTCTTCGCATCTACAGATAATGAAAATATCGCTTCTACTAGCGTTTCAAACGGTTCATTTAATTGAAATGAAATATTGTATATACGACTTAGCGAGGCAAGGTCCATCATATCTTTTCGATCCGTTACAAGAATATCGCCATGTAAGTCAAAATCATAGACAGCCCCTTCAACGATCACTTTTAAGTTGTCAAAAGCAGTTGGATCAAACATAATTTCCTCCAAAAAACAGGCGCCTTTCGATGGAAAGGCGCCACTTGATGTATATATAGTTTACAGATAAACGAGATGAATTACAACCTTTTAAAATAACCCTACTGCTTTTCCATCTTCATTTACGTCCATTTGAAGTGCAGCTGGTTGTTTTGGCAGACCTGGCATTGTTAACATTGTTCCCGTTAACGCTACAATAAACCCTGCACCGATAGATGGTTTCAGTTCACGAATTGTAACAATAAAGTCAGATGGTCGACCTAATTTTGTCGCATCATCAGAAAGAGAATATTGTGTTTTTGCCATACATACTGGGAGGTTACTCCAACCTTCTCCTGCAAATTGAGTCAATTGCTTACGTGCTTTCGGAGCAAATTCAATGTCTTTTGCGCCATATACCTTTTGAGCAATTGTACGGATTTTTTCTTCTAATGGCAATTCTAATTCATAAAGTGGTGCGTATTTATTGTCACCTTTTTCAATTACTTTTAATACTTTCTCAGCAAGATCCACACCGCCTTGGCCACCTTTTTCCCAAACTTCTGTTAAGGATACTTCGTAGCCACGATCATTACACCATTCTTGTAAGTATGCAACTTCTGCATCTGTATCTGTAATGAATTTGTTAATGGCGATTACGAATGGAACACCGAACGCTTGAATTGTTTCAACGTGCTTTTGTAAGTTTTCCATTCCTTTTGCTAACGCATCTACATTTTCTTCTTTTAACTGATCTTTCGCTACGCCTCCGTGCATTTTAAGCGCACGAATTGTCGCAACGATAACGACTGCTTCTGGTTTAATACCAGCTGCACGCGCTTTAATATCTAAAAATTTCTCGGCACCTAAGTCTGCGCCGAAACCAGCTTCTGTAATCACATAGTCACCTAATTTTGCTGCCATTGTTGTAGCAATAACACTGTTACAACCGTGAGCGATATTAGCGAATGGTCCGCCATGAATGATTGCTGGTGTATTTTCTAATGTTTGTACTAAGTTTGGTTTTAACGCATCTTTTAATAGAAGTGTTAACGCTCCTTCTACACCTAAATCTTTAACTGTTACAGGCTCATTGTCCATATTATAAGCAACGACAATGCGAGATAAACGCATCTTTAAATCTTGAATATCTGTCGCAAGGCAGAATACAGCCATAATTTCAGACGCTACTGTAATATCAAAACCGTCTTCACGCGGTACACCTTGAACTGGTCCGCCAAGACCAATTACTACATTACGCAGTGCGCGATCATTTAAATCAACACAACGCTTCCATACGATTTTTCTTGTATCAATCTTCAGTACATTTCCTTGTTGAATATGGTTATCGATAAACGCTGCTAACGCGTTATTTGCAGTTGTAATGGCATGAAGGTCACCAGTAAAGTGAAGGTTGATGTCTTCCATTGGTACAACTTGTGAATAGCCTCCACCTGCTGCACCGCCTTTTAGTCCCATTGTTGGTCCAAGAGATGGTTCACGAAGTGCAATAACTGCTTTTTTACCAATTTTATTAAAAGCTTGACCTAAACCAACTGTTACTGTTGATTTACCTTCTCCTGCTGGAGTCGGGTTAATCGCTGTTACTAAAACAACTTTTCCGTCCTTTTCAGTTTGTAAGCGCTTAAAAATATCAAGAGATAATTTTCCTTTATAATGACCATAAGGCTCTAGTTCTTCTTCTAAAATGTTTAACTCCGCTGCAATCTCTTGAATTTTCTTCATACTTGCTTCTTGTGCAATTTCAATATCGGATTTAACTGTTGTAGTAGTTGTCATATACCCTAGTCCCCCTTTAATTGGTTCTGCTGATATTGTATCAGTTTTTTGTATTTTCTGCACTTATTTCCCTCCTAAATTTTGCACATTTCTTCAGGCATTATTTTTTCAGCATAAATACCCACAAAAATGTTAGTGCTTGTTGCAGTTCTACTGATAATTGTCCAAGCATTTTTTCATTTACCCCTCGTTTATATACTCCTATACCATCTACGATGTGAAATCCTTGTTCCTCTGCAAGCTGTTCAAATTCCCAAGGCATCATTGTATTACAAACAACATCTTTTCCATATAAACGAGGATAGCTATTTTCACGCGGTTTGGCTGTTGGTCCTAAAATAGCAATGCACGCATATCCATCAGGTCTCAAAACACGCTTTATCTCCTGTAACGCCTGTAATGGCTGTTCTGTCCATTCTAGCGAGTTCACTGCCAATACTGCTGGAAATTGCTCATTTTCAAAAGGCAATAAAGAAAGATCTCCCTTTACAAATGACAAATTAGGCCCTTCTCCGCGTTCCTTTCCTTTTTGAATCATTTGCTCAGATAAATCCACACCGCACGCTTTATATCCTGCGAGACTTAATTTATATGTACCATATCCATCACCGCAACCAACATCTAGAACTGCCACACCATTGTCTACATACTTTTCAAAAAATGGGATGATCGTACTACGACTTCCATGATCCCACATTTCCCCGCTATTTTGATTCCAAGATTCCGCATTATCATCCCACTTTTTTTCTGCGGATTTATGCCAATTAAACTTTGTCATGTTTCTCCCTACTTTCACTCGTTTTCATTCATTCCATTCTACATCATTTTCCTATATTCCTGTTTATTCTCGTGGAGAGATGGATAAGATAGCAACAGACTTATGCATTCTCCAAATTTTGCTTTACTTGGATATAACTCATACTCATGTTCTCTTCTTTATGAAAGATAATAAAGATACACCCAATTGAAAGAGAGAGATGTACATGCCTAAAAAGCGAACACATCATTTTAAAAGTGGTGAAAAAAACGAAGAATATGCAGCTGAAATCACGCCAGGACATCTTCCGGTTAAACATAGACGTAAAGAAATTGCACATGAAATAGAAGGTACAAACACTGGTACACTTATCGGTTATGTAGCACTATTTCTTTCTTTATTCTCAATTGCCTTTTATCCAGTCACCCTCGGTTCCCTTTCCATCTTAATTGGCTTATTGGCTGTTAATTTTGGAGCAAAAACACTTGGATATACAGCTATTGGATTTGGTAGTTTTTCTGTTTTATTTACGTTATTGTATCCACTTGCTTTATCAGCATTATAAAACACACCAAGTATTACTTGGTGTGTTCACTCATGATACAACATAATATGTCCGCATCCGCAGCAATGTTTGGCTGTAATTTCTTGAAACACTGGATAGTTTTCTTCATCCCGTTGTTCAATGAATACCTTTTCAAAACGATACATATTTGGGGCGTATGCCCAGTCTTGTTTCGTACGTGCATATAATGTAGATGAAAAGAATTCCTCTCCGCCACAAACTACACATATTTTTTTCATTCTTATCCCTCCTATGCTTGTCTTACTTCATCTATATGAACATACGCATAAAAAAAAGACCTTCTATCATTAGAAAGTCTTTTCCTTAACAAAAAGAAATGTACCAAACATACCTACTCCGCTATACTCTTTCTTTTTACCAGCTTCTGTTTCAAAAGTTTGTTTCACTGTTATAAAAAATACACCGTTTCGTGTATCCGTACTTACAAACTTCATTTTTTGTTCTTTCTCATCTACATTTTGTGTACATTCAAAGCTATCTTGATTACAAATCAATGCATGCTTGTCCTCTAAATAAGACCTGAAATCAGCTTCTTTCGGACAAGTTAAAAGTAGTACTGCAACAAGAATAATGCTCACAATACCTACTGCTGTATAATATTTCTTCATTTTTTCTCCTTTCAAAAAACAAGAAAACTTGACCTAAATCGTCAAGTTCTCTTAGTCGACAACCCATTGCCACTCTTGTTCTTTCTTATCAAAAATAAGCCAGCCCGTCTCGGTTGCAGCTTCTTTTAATTCCTCTACGTTGTCTAGTACTTCATCCGTACTTTCATACGAACCAACTACATATACAGGAATCTCTAAACCTCTTCTTGATTCAATTTTCCCTGCCAAATCAATGTACAGACCATCTTCCATTAATGGAACAAGCCCAAGAATCACTTCTTTTGAAATTGCTGGGAATATTTTTGATTTTTGAAAGAAAGAAAATCGTTTTTTTCCAAATGAACCGAGTTTGTACGGAATTACTTTGCTAAGCATTCCTACAAAATCAGCAATTCTACGGTAATACACTTTGTTGTACCAGCCGTCATCATGTGAAAAGTAGACAAATCTATTTTTCAATAATGGGAAAAACGCTCTCCCAAGTGGTTCTTTTTTGTGAGCCAAATATAACAATTCTGCAATTTCCTTTGGCTCTAATTCATCTAAATCGCTTGCATCATCAAAATCCACCCAACAAAATTCATCAAATTCATCAATCTCTGCTTTCATTAATTTATGTATGTTTTCTTCTTCAACATATTCGAATAAAGTATGATAGTGAAAATCAGTCCACTCAAAATTATGTTTTAAAAGCAATACTTGATGAAGCGGTGAAGGGATATTACTTGCAAACTCTTCAAATGTAATTCCAGATGTAATAAAACAATGACCCCGACGATTACCATTAATATATATCATATTCTTTACTTGGTCAGATCCTCCAGACAAAGCACCTAGCCACCTTCGTTTTATATGTTTCAATTCTATAGCATATTTTAACATGAAAAATTTTAGAAACATAGAAAAAACTTCAAAAACTATTTACAATTTCATGAGTTTTATTACATACTGATTACAAGAAAAAAAGCCTGTTAAAAAACAGGCTTTTTTACGCGATTTCATCTGGATTTTGCGGGGGATGGGTTTCATTCTGCTTTGCATTTTTTTGAAAAATAGATTGAATCTTATCAATCGTTTGTGGAGCTAACTCAATCACTTTTTCAGCTAGGTGCGTTGCATTTTGTAAATGAAGAATATTCACTCCGTCTTTATTTACTACAAGAAAAGCTACTGGCGTAATTGAAACACCACCTGCACTACCACCGCCAAATGCTGGATTGCCTTGCGCTTTCAGACCATCATTTGTTTGAAAATCCGATCCTCCTGCTCCAAATCCAAACGCTACTTTGGAAACAGTTAACACTACACCACCGTCAGCCGTTTGAACAGGCTCTCCAACAATCGTATTTACATCGACCATTTCCTTTAAATTTTCCATTGCTGCTTTCATTAATCCTTGAATTGGATGATCCACCGTTCATAACCTCCTTTGTCATATCTTTCCTAGTTTTTCCGAAACCTTGTGAACTAAACATAAAATTTTATATTGATTTCAAAAACAATAAGTAATAATATTTAGAAAAAACAAAATAAAGAAGGGGATATTAATGATACGAAAATTAACAAAGGATGATCATGAACAAGTACTGACATTTTTATCCGAGGAAGCAGCCATTAACCTATTCATAATCGGCGATATAGAAGCCTTTGGTTACGATGCAGATTTTCAAGAGTTATGGGGGCAATTTGAAGAGAATGGAGCGTTACAATCCGTATTACTGCGCTTTCATGATTCATTTATTCCATATGGAAAAGATGATTTTTCAATTACTGACTATAAGGTAATTCTTTCACCTCACAAGCCACTGAAAATCTCTGGTAAATCAGACATTGTAGAAAAAATTGAAGATATACATGGTATATATCTGGGCACAAAAAATAAAATGTACTTTTGCGAATGTAAAGATGATACTGCACTACCAACAACAAAGCTTCATACAACAATTCAACTAGCAACCATAGATGATGTTAAGCGAATTATGAAACTTCGAAATAACATTGAAGAATTCCCTCACACAGAACAATCAGAAAAAATTTTAAGGCAATCACTTGAAACAAATACAGGACGTACGTACTACATTGAAAAGAAAGGAGAAATCGTTGCTTCCGCTTCCACATCAGCTGAAAATTCCTTATCTGGAATGGTCGTTGGAGTATGTACGCATCCAGATTATCGCGGCAAAGGATATGCTTCGCTCATCTTACAAAAAATGATTCAGGATTTTACTCAAGAAGGAAGAACACTTTGCTTATTTTATAACAATCCAGCTGCCGGACGGATTTATAAGTGGTTAGGATTTAAGGATATTGGGACGTGGACGATGTATCGGTGATGAAATATCATCTACCTCTACAAGAAATTGAGATGGGGGCTCCTGTTTTGCTAGGGCACTAACAGTTCCCCTCGATACAGTTCCGTCTTTAACTTTTAATTTCATTAAAACCATAAATATCTTTCGCTACTAATTGTAATTTTCCTTCGTCGGAAGATGGATTATAACGCTCCATAATTAACCTTAACTCTTTTCTAATTATTTAGTACTATTGAATTGATTTTTATATTCTAGATATTTTTTTGCATTTCGAGTATTTTCTTCTTTATTATCAAACCCTACTAATATTTGTTGAATATGTGTTACCATCTTTCCCTGGTCATTCTTTTTCTCGTAATCCACGGATATCTTTAATTCATCTATTTCCATAGGTTTTTCTTTTAAATCCTTAGCCCGGTTAAAATAAATAACAATTGAAGCTGTACCAAATTTATCATATTGTAAATGTAATTTATCATTAATAATTTGTTGAAACTGCGATTCTGTTAAACTGTACGAAATTCTACTCGGTTCATCAAATCCTTGTCTATCATCTTCTGGATTCAATTTTCCAATTCCTTGTAAACGATCTATAATGAATTTAACCGGTAAAACATCAAGATTTTGATTTGTGCTTTGTACTTGTCCATTCTTATACATGAAATTCGTCCTATATACTTCGTCTTTTTTATCATCACCTTTATGCGTTTTATTAGCATTCTCTATTACCTCTGTTGTAGTTTGCTTTGTAGTACCGTATATATTTCTTTCTTTCAAAAAGTATATTCCATCTGTTGATTGATATAGCCTTTTAGTATGAGTGCCATCCCCTTCTTCCTCCATAACAGATTGTATACTTTGTTCTTCTACATGCGCATACCCATCATCACTCGCAGACATGACCGTTTTCATATCTCCTTCATCTAAGGCCTTTACCAATCTTTCATACTCTATTTTTGTTTCCCCCATACCGCATCCACCAAGGATTACAACTAAAGTCAACATCTTAATTGTTAATTTCATTAACTTTCTCATTTTATCCCCCATGTAATATCCACAATTATCTATTATTTTCATACTGCTTTTTATAATTTTTATAGTCTTTTAATGCACTTTGATTATTATATTTTCCCCCAGCAAAATATGTATTAATTTGCAACATATATGTAACTACTTTTCCCTCTTCATTCTTTTTCTTATAGTTTACATAGACGCTCATCTCTGATAGCTCCATTGGATTTTTTTTCGAATCTTTTGCAGCATCGAAATTAAATACAATTGACGCACCACCATATTCATCATATTGTAGCTTCAACGTATCATTTATCATTTGTTGAAATTCCGCTTCAGTTAAGTCATATCCTACTGAATTGGGTTCATCAAATCCTTTTTTATCATCACCCGGTTTCATCTTTAGTTTCCCTACTCCATGAAGACGATCCATAAGAAGCTTCACTTGAGAAACATCTAAGCTCAGATTTGTACTTTGTACTTGGCCGTTTTCATATTTAATATTTGTACTATATATTTTTTCTTTTTTATAGTTTTTAATTTTATCCTTTTCTTTTCTTGTATCAATTTCTGTAATTACTGTTTGCGTTGTACTACCATATAAGTTTTTCCCTTTCGTGTTATATACTCCATCAGTAGTTTGATATACATTTTTTTCGTGTATGCCATCTTCTTTTTCTTCAAATGTACTATGTATCACTCGTTCTTCTAAATGAGCATATCCATCATCACTCGCAGACATGACCGTTTTCATATCCCCTTCATCCAACGCTTTTACAAATGGTTCATATTTAATTTTCGTTTCAAAAAAGCTACACCCACTAAGTAAACTTCCAACGATCGCCATAAGCATCAGCACCTTAGCTTTCTTTTTCATACTGTCACCTCTTTCGTTACTCTTGGCATTTTGAGTTTCATACTGTTTCCTTTTTAGTAGTCATACACTTCGTCTTTTCCTAAAGATGTTTTGTTACTTACGTATTTAATATTGAAAACACTTTGGTCGTTTAATGGTATAGTGATGATATCCACTGTTAGTTTACTTCTCATTTTCAAATTGAAGTCTACCATCATCTACAGAATAATAATATACCTACTTCACTTATTGTTATTGATCTTAGCAAGTGCATAAAAAGAAAGAGCATATTTGGAAAAAACGATTAAAACATGCTCTTACACTTTTAATACAAATGATTCATTTTACGAACTTATATCATGCTTTCACACCAAATAATAAACGTAAAAAGTGCTTTAGGTTTATTCCTTAGGATACCGTTCTTTTATAAATTCTTCGATGCTATTACTTTTTTTGATTTCTTCTGATGATAACCAGGATGTCCCCCTTGTTCTATCCTTGTTGGTTAAAAAGATAGTAAATTCTTTATTATATAGTTCCTCTTTAAGGATAGTGGTCACCTTTGTCATATCCTCGGTAAAAAAATCGGGATTATTTTTATATTGGTCCATAATAACTAAAGTCACCTCATACTCCGGACACTCCCCATCTTTCGGATGTGAACAAGTAATACCTTCAAATACAAAACGGTCGTTTTGAACTTCCTTTAATCGATCTCCTACTTTTGTTTGAGTTTGAATCAAATATGTCCAATAACTTCTTAAAGTGTTTTTCATTGTTAGTAGCAGTTCTTCCTTCGTTATAACTTTTTGTACATTTTCAAAAGGGAGACCTATATATTCACCATTATGATCTTTAATTTCAAGTTCTGTAATCTTTTTATTACTCTTCTGAATGAGTTGAAATAGAGCATATAAACAATCTAATTCTGCTGATTCAAATTGACTATAATTAATCTTGTTACTCGTTTTTAAAGTTAGTAACAACTCATCAGTTGGTTTTTCTTCATAATCAACTATATACTGAAGAACACTTTCTTTTTCAAATTCCTCGTAACCTAATTTTTTAATTTCTTTTAAAATTGGTTTAAATTTCTTATATTCCTCATATGTATTTTTTCCGTATTGGTATTCATCTCCTTTTATTGTTGAATAGAAGAAGCCATCTACCTCTACTCGAAATTGCATATTTTTGTTGTTTTTGCTTGAACAGTATGATATGTATGTCCCATATTCCCTTCATGTATACCGTCCCAATCTGTTACAACAACATCGATTCCATGTTTTTCTTTTATGTATTTTTTTACCTGGTCTTCATTTTCATAATTACAACCACTCAAAAATAAGAAACATACCACTAACCACATTACATTTTTCATTCTTTTCATATAACCCCTAATACCCCTTCCTTACGTAAGAAATAATTCCTAGTTGTGTAGCAAATTCAAAGCCATCTTTTCCCACAATCAAAATAAGCTCCCCTCTTTCCATACAGGAAGAGGAAAGCTTATTTCCTTCTTATTTATTATTGCTCTTGCGTTTCTATCGCTTGATCTTTTTGCTCTCTTTTATTTTTCTCTATTACTTTTTCTACAAACTCATTCCGCCATATTTTAAATTTAACCGCAAATTGACCTTCAATTTTATTTCGATACCCTTCAAACTTCACTTCTACAATTTCAGAGTGATTAAATAGTTTATATGTTTCTCCTGTCAAACCGACTGGATGTAGTACTCCTCCATAATCATAGAACGTCTCATCATCTAACAAAACACCTCTTGTAGTGATTACATAATCTGCATCTTCTTCCGCGAAGCTTACTCTCACTACACTACCTAAAGGTAATACTTTTTCCATATAATCTTTCATATTAATTAACCGTCCCTTTTAATACTACGATTTTCTCTTCTATTTTTTGTCTCATTTTTTCTAGTTGACGAATCCGATCAATAAAGGCATCACGTGTTTTTCCTTGCAAGTTGCTATCGATACTACTTTCCAATCTTCTAATATCACTCGTTAAAGCTGATGCTGCTTTTTCAAGTTGCATTACTACGTTCATAATTTGATCTCGTCCACCGTTATCTGGAAATGTACTATGAACTTTATTCATTATCATATGTAAATCCATATTTATTACCCCTTCTTCCATTCTATCAATATCAATTTTTAATAATATGCAACCGCACCTAATTCTTCATCTTTTGCCATCATAGAAAACACTGCTTCTGAAACATCTTCATTCAATTGTTTCAAATCTTTTGAGAGCTCTTTTACATCTTTTGAGATTTCACCTAATAATGAACGGTTTATTCCTCTACTACCATCATTCATAAAGAGATGAAGCAATGAGTGGCGATGAGTTAAAATGTGCTCTGCTGCAATTGCAGTAACATTTGTATCTATTGTAAAATCACCTTTAAACATATCTAGTAAATCCTGCACATAAGAACCTGCTACTTCTTTGGCAATCTCTAAAATTTCAGTTGCCACTAGATACACCACGATGCGTCCAGCTAAAAAATCTACAGCTGCATTAAATACACTCTCTAGTACTTCTAATACCTTTTCTTTACCTTTAGCGAGTGTCGTCTCAATCCAATCTACAGCTGTATCTACTGCACTCTTAATTTCTATCGTAGCTGTTATACTAAATTTGATAGCTTCTGTTGTAGCTGTTGACTTTATACTTTCGAATTTATTAGCTATTTGACTAAAGTCTCCCGCAGTCGTT
Organism: Bacillus pfraonensis; assembly: GCF_050768835.1. NCBI lineage: Bacteria > Bacillati > Bacillota > Bacilli > Caryophanales > Bacillaceae > Bacillus > Bacillus pfraonensis. The sequence continues at coordinate 27,036 of NZ_JAHCDO010000014.1, forward strand.
AGTGCAAATATTAGTGCACCAACTGGCGTACCATTTACCACTATATCTACTATAGCTTCTTCCTTTGCACTAAGATTTTTTTTCCCAGCAAGCCCCTTATACAAATTTCCTGCTGATCCTGACATCTCAAAAAAAGCAGGAGTCCAATCCGGCCCCGTACTATTCCCAGCTTTAAGCTTGTTTAAACGTAAATCTTTATTTTCATCATAATATTCACCGTTCTCAACAAAAGAATGTCCTTCCCCATTCAGCATCATATACACCCTTCCAGGGATAACAAAATCTGCAACTTTTATGCCACCATACAAAGGGTCATTCTCATTTACAATACTGAGGTTATTCTTCATATTGGAACCGTCACCGTATTTGGCAACATCCGTATTCAATACAGGTGCAGGGTTTAAAGTTAATACAGGAATATTATCCTTTTGATTTCTTAATGCAACTGTATTTGCTATGCCTCCACCCAACGAATGTCCTATTAACGTTATATTATTATTTTTTCCATGATTTCTCTTAATTCTTTCATAAAAATCTCCCCCCATATCGTACTGCCTAACGGGGTAGTCTGTATTAAACAAATTATTAAGTCCAATTGACGCATCTGCCCAGACATCAGGAGAGTCAATCGCTCCAATACCAAAGTATGTTTGCTTTGGCTGTGTTCCTACATATACTATTGTAATGTCACCTGTATTATTATCTTTAAGTGCATAAGCTCCGAATCCAGTAATTTTATCGTCTTCAAAGTCTATGAGTGTAGCATTAAATTTATCCTCTAATTGAATTTTGTTTTCATTATAAGGTTTATTATAAGGCTTTTCTCTTGCATTAAATTTATAAATATCATCACCAGCCAACTCTAACTTTCCTAAATCAGAGGATATTTTCAACTTGTTCGACATATTTCACCATACCTCCCCTTACTTTATTTGTTATCGTAATATTGTTTTTTATAATTTAAATATTCTTTTTTAGCATTTTTAGTGTTTTCTTCTTTACCATTAAATCTAACTGCTATTTGTTGAATATGTTTCAACATCTTGCCTTCCTCATTCCTTTTATCGTACGTTATTGATATCGTAATTTCACTTATTCGCATCGTTTTTTCTTTTCTGTCTTTGGCAGAATTAAAATCTATAACAATCGATGCATCTTGAAATTTATCATATTGTAGTTTTAATTTATCATTTATCATGTCTTTAAATTGCACTTCTGTTAATCCGATACCAATACTGTTTGGTTCGTCAAACCCCTTTGTATCTTTATCTGGCTTTAATTTCCCTATTCCTTCTAAATTATCTATAACTAGCTTAATCGAAGAAACGTCTAAGCTTGGATTCAAACTTTGCGCTTGATCATTGTTATAAATAATATAGGTATTATATTTTTCTTCTGATTTATAACTATCGTTCTCCTTATTTTTATTATTAGTTGTTTTATCAGCTATTTCTTGTGTTGTAGTTCCATATAAACTCTTATCATTCGTATTGTATATACCATCCGTAGTTTGATATATAGTTCTTCTATATTCTCCATCTTCTTTTTCTTCTATAATGGAGTGTATGATTTGTTCTTCTACACTCGCATATCCATCATCACTCGCAGACATAACCGTCTTCATATCGCCTTCATCCAACGCTTTTACAAATTTCTCGTAGTCTATTTTCGTTTCCCCAAAACCACACCCACTAAATAAACTCGCAACTATCGTCATAACAATCATCACCTTAGCTTTCTTTTTCATTTTCATACGGTCACCTCGTTCGTTACTCTTGGCATTTTAAGTTTCATAATGCTTCCTTTTTGGTAGTAATAGACTTCGTCTTTTCCTAAAGGTGCTTCGTTACTTATATATTTGATATTAAAGATACTTTGGTCGTTTAATGGCATGGCGATGATGCCTGCTGTTAGTTTACTTCTCATTTTCATCGGTAAGGCATCTCGGTTTCGATCTACATAGTCATGATGGCCTGCTAGGACAAAGTAAATACCAACTGTACGAGATAGATCTATTAAAGTTGTTGCGTCGTCCGTTTCTAGGTAAACAAGTCTACTAAATTCTTCAACGTTTGTCATGATGATAAGTTGTTTTGTAAATACTGGTATTTCTCTTCCTTCTTGTCTTGCTTGTGATAGTTCAAGAGATCGTTCGCGAATCACTTCCATCCAGTATTTCACATGAACGTTTACTTCATTTTCTTCTACGATGTAATGTGTCACATTGTCTTTATATTGAACGAAGCTATACTCGGCTGTATCTACTAATGTTACACTCTCAAAATATTCTTTATTCATTTGAGAAAGTATACTTGATACGATTTGTTTTCTCATACTATCATCTACGCTGTAGATCATTAAATGATCGTTAATCGCAATATCATGCGCAACAACTTCTACATTTGTGAAATCAAGACCCAGTGGAACTTGTCCTGCTTGTAATGCTTTGGTAACGTCCTTGTTTTTACGATATGTTAGAAGGTCAATAACTTCTGGCATCATTGGAATTGCCTTCGGACGTTCTCCATCCCATTCTTGATCCATTTCACTTGCTTCTTGTTGGAGTAATTGAATTTGCTCTAATTCGTCTTCTGCTTTTGTTGGTAATGCCGACTGGAATAATGTCGGTGAATCTAGTTTTATAATTGCTCGTCCTGCCATTTCTTCTACTTTCAAATCAGATCGACCTACAATGCCTGAGATTTCACTTTGGTCAATCATATATAGACATGTTTGCAGTTTAATGTTGTTGTATAGTTGAATACGCAGTGCATTTTGTCGTCCCGCACTAATTAAGGTATGAATTCCTAGGCTAGCACCTTCTCGGACGATTTGCATAATCAGCATTTCAAATTCCTCATAAAATTTAGCTTCTTTCACTGCATCGTAATTATCGATTGCAACGATGATATTCGGCATTTTTTTACCGCTAGCTTTCTCATACATTTCTATGCTTGCGACGTCATATTCACTTAACATACGTTTACGTTGTTTCATCTCTTGCGTTAATCTTTCAACTAATTTTAAGCACTTTTCTGCCTCGTCAATCGTAATCGTATCCGCAACATGTGGCAGTCCTTTTAATGGTAAGAGACCATTCGTACCAAGGTCTACTAAATACACATGCAAATGCTCCGGACTATTTTGACGCGCTACATCCATAATGACAGATTGTAAGAATGTTGATTTACCGTAACCTGGACTTGAGAAGACGGCAACGTGTCCATCTTTACTTATGTCTAATGTTAATGGTGTTTGTGACTGTAATTCAGGTTGGTCTAGTAAACCAACTGTTGCTTGCAATGGTTTCTTCGCTTCATTCCATGCTTCTTTAAAGTGAACTGGGTGTAAGTCTTGCAGGAATATTTTTTCTGGAAGCGGTGGTAACCACGGTCTTGCGAGTGCTTCGATTTGTCTATCTTCTGCGTAATCATGAATATAATCGATAACTGCATCCAGTTCGCTTGGTACGGTTGCAACTTCTTTGTTATTTCCAAGTCCACTTAAGTCTTCACTTAAGATTTCATATTGACCTAAGTCGTTGATCGCATAAATGGTTGTATCAAGACGATCTTGATCGTCCTTATCTTCTACGTAATCAGCACCGCTCCATGCAGATTGGAATAATTCATAGATTTCATTATTTCCGACCTGTAAGTATGCTCGTCCTGGCAGTGTAATTTCTGCTGCATCAGGTGTTTTTAATATTTCATTACTGTCTGACGTGTTTTGCACTTTAAGCGCTAGTTTAAATTTCGAGTTACTCCAAATTTGGTCATCGACAACCCCGCTTGGCTTTTGCGTAGCGAGTATTAAATGAATACCAAGAGAACGACCAATACGCGCTGTGGAAACTAATTCTTTCATAAAGTCTGGCTGTTCTGCCTTCAGCTCCGCGAACTCATCACTAATTAAGAATAGATGCGGCATTGGTTCTGTTACAGCGCCTTCTTTGTATAGCTTTTGGTATTGGTTAATATGATTCACATTATTTTCGCCAAATAAGCGTTGGCGTTTTTGTAATTCTGCTTTAATTGAAGCAAGTGCACGCATACTTTGCGCACCATCTAAGTTCGTAATCGTTCCTAATAAGTGTGGCAGATTTCTAAATAAGTTCGCCATACCCCCACCCTTATAGTCAATTAATAGAAAGGCAACTTCATACGGATGGAAATTGACTGCAAGAGATAGGATATATGACTGAATAATCTCCGACTTACCAGAACCTGTTGTACCAGCGATTAACCCGTGTGGTCCGTGTGCTTTTTCATGTAAGTTTAAATTTACAATGTCCTCTTTACCACGAAGACCAAGAGGAACAGCTAATGATTTATGAGCGGCATTTTTTGCCCAGCGGCTTGTAATATTTAGCTCATTCACTTTTTCGACGCCGTACATTTCTAAGAATGTAACACTTTCTGGAATACTATTTTTTAAATTTTGTAAATGATTGAGTGGTGCAAGTGCGCGTGACACATCTTCTAAGTTAAATCCTTCCGGAAAATGATCTGGTACGAACTGACGATTAACAAGTTCTCCTTGTTCTAAAATAATATTTCCTTTTTTCGAGTCTCTTATATCTACAACTGTCTTCACATGCTCTGGTAAGCTTTGCATCACATCTTGAACGAACACAAGCGATACACCTAAATCAGTTGGATCCTCATTAAAGAATTCCATTACAACGTGATCTAAGATGAGTTTTTCGTCCGTTATAAGGACAACATAATGCGGTGAAAAATGTATTTTTTCACTTGAATTGCTTTTTTCATCTACTTTCAGTTTTCGTTCTTTTAATATTTGATATAAGCTATTCAGTACTTGGTCTCGACTTCGGTCATGGTATACAAAACCGCGCACATTAATATCTCTTACACTTGCATGCGGGAGCCAGCGCATCCAATCCCACTTTTTCTTCTCCTCTTCAGGAAAAACAGTAATAAACTGTAAGTCATAATAACTATGGAATAAAGCGGTTTGCATCACTAATAGTTGTAATTGTTCTAGTACTAACGAACGTTGTCCAATATAGCCAACTGGTCCATTCATTAAATCTGTTACAACTGGAACGTCTGCTAAAGAAAGATATTGCTGCCTTAACTCACGTGCCATTGCAGTGAGTTCATCTTTAAATTGACTAAATTCTTCTTCATTAAACTCAATTTCAAAACTAGAATCCGCATTTCCTTTTCCTGCTCGGTATGTTAAGAAATCGTGGTGCATGATCGTTTTTTCGTATATACGAGGATTCACTTCTATCGCCATTTGTCGAATTTCTATAACGTCTGGATAATGATAATGAAGTGCATGACGTTGTTTCTCACTTTCAGCATACAGATCCTTTGTTTTTTGTACTAAGTATTCCCTATAACTCTTATCTCGCTCGGCAATATCAATTTTGTATTGCTTTAAGTTTTTTATGTACGATGTGATCGAAACAACAACAGTCACAATCGTCATTGCTAGCGATGCAAAAATGAATAAGCCGTATGACTGGAATATAGATAACAATACAGTTACCGCAATCATTACGAGAGATGGAGCAATAATTCTCGCTAATTGTTCAGTCGGTTTTGTTGGTTTGCTGGAAGGTCTTGCAATTTTCATTTTTTCAACTGGTTCACGATAAATAATTCGTGGTGAACGATGATAATCTGGATACTCATCATGATATAAGTTATCCGCTTCTAGTAGACTAGGTAATTGGGAATTCACCCGATTCTTCACTCCGAATATTTGCACATCTTCATTTCCCATTTGAATTGTTATGCCATCAAAATATAAGTGATCGCCCGTTTCTAATTCAGCTGCCTCTTCTAACTTAGAATAATTATGAAACACATTCCCTTCATACACGTTTATTTTAAAGGGCTCACTTAAAGTTTCACGAATAAACAAAATATCTGTAGCAGTATCTTGAATTGTTATGTCATCATAGTCATTTGTACTAACTGCTATGGAAAGTTTTCCTGATGTATCATATACAATCATTTCTTCTACCGTTGCAATCCAAATACGCATTGTTTTGCCATTTTTTAATTGAATCGTATTTGCTTTATTAAAATAAAGAGTTTTCTCTTCTATTTTCCAAGCAGCCAATTCATTATCCCAATTCAGTACTAATGATTCCTCTAAATCAAAATCAGTAATATGATTTGACCATTCTTTCCCAATCGTCACTGTAGGCCGTTCAGTTGGATGCAAGCGGCATTTATGTAACCGATTGCCGTAACTTAGTGCAAGTAGCTGCTCCATACTTCTCCACTTCTCCTTTTGTTCGCTCTATCTATAAGGAGTTTACATACGTAGGTTGGATGTATACGTACTCCCTATCTTTTCTTGTTGCTTATATATCCAGTATTCAGCAAAAGCTCCCTCCGTTTACTTTGCCTTTTCTGTATTCGATATATCTTTTTCATCGGATGAATCCCTATATTTTTTCTCATATTCATTTAATTGTTGTTCAAATGTTTTTAGCTTTTCATCGCGCTCTTTTCCTGGTAAATCCGGATTATTTTTTACTGCTTCTATTTGTTTAATTAACCCATACATAATTAATTGTGGATCATCGACACTTTTCGCTAAATCTAACGATTTATCAAAATTACCTTTTCCGTTATAAATCCAGTACAATAAATACTTTTCATCACTTTTTAAAGTAACATTTTTCATAATTGCTGCTTTTTGCGCATCAGATAGTTTTTCTACTTTCAAGTAGGAATACGCTAACTCATATTTAGATGCGAATGGTAATGTTTCAAACTCTTCTTCGCTCAAATTATTAATTACTTTGTCATAATCCGTTGCTAGGAAATTTTTATTCGCTTCTAAAAGCTTATTTTGATAGGGTACTTTCATAAAGGTATAGTAAACGACTGGTGCTGCTAGAATAACTGTTGCTGCCGCAAACGAGAATGCTAAGTATTTAAATAATTGAAACTGTTTTTTCGGAACAAGCTGCATTGTTTTTTCTGCCTTTTCTTGTTCCTTTAGAAAATTCACTTCAATAAACTGTAGCAATTCCTCAAAGCTTTCCATGTTCACGACATTCTGTTCAAATGTCGTTTCTTTTGCATTTTCTAATAAACCAGCATATAAATCATCATAACTATGTTTTTTAGAAAACAGCGCTACAATAAGGCATTTGTATTGGAATAAAAATTGATCTTCTGTTAGTGGTTTTGGCGGGACAATATCTCGAATTCCGCGATGTATAATAAATGGCATTAAATTTGCATCAAATACTAAATTGTCAGGGTGTAAAAAGAAAGTTATTCTTCTATGTAAATACTTTTGAAAATGGGCTACATTTCGAATTAAACGTAATTTTTCATTTCTTCCTAATCCCTTTAAATCTCCCCATTTCAATAAATTCTTTTCTATTGTATATGTAAAAATAAATGTATCATCTTGTTCTTCTATAGTTACTGGTAGAAAAATAGATGATACATCTGTTAATAACTCCAATTGACGGTTATCTTTTACTTGCGTTTGTGATTTAGCAAGTTCTAATTTCCAAGTATCTTCTTCTATTTCAAATCGATACTCCATTGAATCAATCTGAATTATTTTCTCCGTCATGTTCTACCTCTTCTCCTTTTTCACCATAAACCTATTTCCATTGAATAGGCTACGTGCTTTGTTCATAATTATGTAATTTATATTACTTGTAATATATCCCCATCTGTTATTTGATAATCTACCAATCTATCATCATCTGTTAATAATAACGATTTATTCACAACTTTAATTACATGATTTGATGTATCGTATTGTTCGATATTCAATGTTTCAATTAAATTTTTAAGCAAATATTTAACAGATTGATGATTTGGAATTCGTAAATCGTATGTATTTCCATTCCATTTATGAAAATCAACAGTGACGTTAATATGTGTTTGTATAGCCATTCGTGATTCTCCTTACATCAAAATTTTCCGAATGATGATTCCAAATCCAATAAAAATGAATATAATCCCAATAATGATTAATCCAATCAATGTTGGACTAATTGGTTCTTCCGTTTTTGCTTGGCTACTATCTATTTCACCAGAACTTTCCTTCACATTATAATCTTTTGAAAATAAGCTTTGCTGTGTGTCTTTCATATCATCTATTTTTTTCGTATTTAAAAATAAAGAGTCATTCAACTCTTTCATCTCTTTCGTTTCTTTCTTTTGTTTTTCATGAATTTGCTTTTCAACTTCTGGGTTAAATAGTTGAATGGCCGCTTTATCAAGTTCTGTCTCTTGTTGCCCTTTTTCATTTCCTTCTTGATTCTCTTGGTGTACACGATCCACTTTAAACTCAAGTTTACCATTGTCATTCAGGTAACTGTCTGCCGCGCCCCTCATGGGTAACGCGGCAAACAAGAAAAGAAAAAAGACAAATGATAACTTAACTAGCTTTATGCACTGTTTCATCATCGTCCTTATTTTCCTCCCACCTTTTATGCCATACAAATAAATTCATAATAAATCCAACAATTGCGATTACAAGAAGTACTGCGAAAGTGACATGCCCATCATTTTTACCACTTATAAAATTGTTGAAGAAGTCTTCTATATACTGTAGTGGTGAAAATTCGCGTAACTTACCAAGATGGGATGTCTTAGTTACTTTGACTCCAACAGCTTCTGTTAAAAATAAATACAGACTTAAGGATGTCAATAAGATAAACATACCTATCATTTTTATTTGACGTAATAGATATGTTGAAACAAAGACAAAAGCCATCATTGTAATTGTTATAAAGGCGATCCAAATTAACTTTTGGTTCCCGCTGAATTCCAATAGTTTTCCAGCGATCATACCAATTATTATTCCTTCAACAATAGCTATTCCAAATGTAATTGCCGTAACTGGTAAGTTCATATCTAAAATCGATAATTTCTCTTCAAAATCATCTTTTTGACTCCGCTTTCTTTCTTGATTCGCAATCGCGTATGACGTAAATAAAGAAACAATAAAACATACTAATACAATTAAATATGGTGTGAAGGTATTTCCAGCTGTAATAACACCATCATTTTGTTTTAAAACTGGATTCGCTAAAAATTGGTATAACTGTTCATTTTGTCGTTCACCAATGCGGCTATTCGCTAATACTTTACTGAAGTTTTTCGAGAATGATTTATCATCTGATACTTTTTCAGTTAAATTGTTTAATAATGTATCAGCTTTTGACACAATCGTTACACCACTATCTTGAATCTCTTTTGCTTGATTATTAATTTGATCAAATGTTTTATATACCTCATCAGAGGCTAACAACGTCCCTTTGGAACTTTCAGCTAGCGATTGACTCTGCGTGAATAACGATTTCAACCCAGTATCTAATGCTAATATAGCTGTCTGTTCTCCCTCACGATTACTTATTAATACTTTTTGTTCCTCCATCAGCTTCAAGCTATTTTCACGCCACTTCGCTGCACCATTTAAATACTCAGCTAAGTTCGTATTCATGACATTAGCTTGTTCTGATGTTTGCTTAAATGTTTCTGCTAAACGATCTGAATTTTGGCTAGCATTGTTAGCTATTACTTGTAAATCATTAATTTTTTGTTTTACTTGATCCATATCAGACGTAACTTCTGCATGAATCTCAGATGAAACAAGATTTGTAATCATATCTATTACATTTTGTTTATTTAACATGTAATAAAGAGAATTTGGTGTAGCAAGATTTTTTAACGATGCTGTTTCTAACTGTCCTGATAAATCTTCTGTTTTCATATCGAGCCCATAATATAGTTGGTATAGGCCTAATAATTCTTCATAATTTTTTACTGTGTTTACAGCATCCTTCATTAAACCATCCGCTACTGATGCTGAAGATAGATTTTCCGATTTCTGATGGACAATATGGTCATTTGTACGTTCTGTTTTTTCACCGTATTTATTTCCATCACCTGGATCGGTTGTACCGCCACCTTCACCTGGCTTCGTTGGATCCGTTGTACCGCCGCCTTCACCTGGCTTCGTTGGGTCCGTTGTGCCGCCGCCTTCACCTGGCTTCGTTGGATCCGTTGTACCACCACCTTCACCTGGCTTCGTTGGATCCGTTGTACCGTCGCCTTCACCTGGCTTCGTTGGATCCGTTGTGCCGCCACCTTCACCCGGATTCGTTGGGTTCGTTGTGCCGCCACCTTCACCTGGCTTCGTTGGATCCGTTGTACCGCCGCCTTCACCTGGCTTCGTTGGATCCGTTGTACCGCCGCCTTCACCTGGCTTCGTTGGATCCGTTGTACCGCCGCCTTCACCTGGCTTCTTGTCACCATCTTTATTAGGCTTTGTTGTTTCATTGCCAGTAGTACTATCAGTCAATTGTTTAATCGACTGTACTGGTGTTTTCACACGATTTGTTAGCTGAACGACTTGACTATTTTGTTCACTATTACTCCCATTGTTTGTTTCTGGATCAACAGGAGAAGTAACTTCAGGTTTTGGATAAGGTGTTGTTTTTTCAGCAGTATGAGTCAAATCCCATTTCCATGTTACTGGTTTAAAAACATCAATATTTGCGTTTTCATCTGATAATTTGACATGCACACTAACAGATAAGTCCCCTGCTTCTTGGGGAGATAGCTTGACGCTTCCATTACTTAAATAGTCTGCAGTATGGTCTTGCCCATTAATCATTAAAGATTCAGTACCTGAATACAGTTCAAATCCCTCTGGAAGTTGTAAACTAAACGTTTGCTCTGCATCCATTTTTGAAATTTTTTCTTTATCTTCAAAAGTAATTCCATCAGTAGCTAAGCCCTTCTTAATATTCTTGATTGTATTTTCTAATGGAATATCGTTAGAGCCTTCATAATGGAAGTCATTTTCTTCACTATACTTCTCAGAAACTTTCACTACATTTTTCAGTTGCGTTTTTGTCTCATCAGGTAATGTGAGTCCATCAATTTCTTCAACATTCATACTTGCTAACTTATTTATCAAACTTTCAATTTGTTTCTTAATTTGATCGTTTGGTTGTTGCATTAAAGTATTTAAATATATCTCTTTTTTATCATTACCCGACAGCTTTGCTTTTAATTTCTCATTGATTGTTTCCTGGATATTTGTCTTTAGCTTATCCGCTAGCTCCGCATCATAACTTTTCATTTTATTCGTGACATCTGCTAAATATTGTTGAATTGCCATTGAGTCGGATAAAACATCAGATTGTTTATCTGAGTCATTGAAATGGCTTGCTATTACTTTATTCGCCGATTCTAATGCACTTAATTGCTTTAACACATCATTTGTGTTGAGATCGCTAGTAAACAGATTGAGCTGATTTGAAAAATTATTTGCTAACAAATTATTGTTTGTCTGCAAGTTTTGGAGATTACCGAAACCATCTAAATAAGAAACATTAGATTTCGCACCCTCATCAATTGTTTGCCCAAACCTTTGTAATACCCCTTGAAACCCTTTAAAACTATCAACCGAGACACCTGTATAATCTTGTACTGTTTTAAATTGTTGTGTATAGTTTGCCAAAGGACTATGTACATCTGTTTTATATACTTTCATATGTGCTTGTTCTTTATCTACAATTGCCCCAACGTTATCCTGTGCAGCTTGTAATTTCCCAATAATGCTAGCGAAATAAACATCTATAATACGTCGATTAAAATCTTCTAAAATCGATGCTGCCGTCTTTTCTGCTTCTGTTTTTAACTCTTTATTTCCAGTTGCATTTACTTTATAACTTAAAGTTAATTTCTCTGGTGCTTCAGCATGAATTGACACAGCCTTTCTAGAAAAGTCATTTGGAATTACAATCATCATATTATAGTTATTATTTTTCAAACCACTTTCTGCTACCCCACGACTGACTACATACCACTCTTGATTATTGTCTTTATTGATGTTTTTTATAAACTGATCTCCAAACGCTATTTTGTTTCCCTCAAATACCGTTCCTTGGTCTTCATTTACTAAAGCAACCGTCATTTTTGGAGTGTTTTTTTCATCTTCTTTCTTTAGCTTTTTATTTAAAGCTAAATAGGACGTCCCTGTTGCAAATACAAGAGCTAACACGATAAACAACAAGACACTCCACTTAAACTTTTTCAATACTTATCACTCCTGCGAATAAAAAAATCTAAAACCTGCCTATTACACATAAAAATTAAAATTTATTCTTTTCTTGAAAGTAAGTTAGCCATACAACAGAAGTCGCATGGCTAACTTTGAAACCTTCTTTTTATGTAGAGAATATCAGTGTTTCTTATTTCAAGCCGAAATTACGTGACAACTCTTCATCATGAGAAGCGACTGCTTCTGCAGTTTTTGAAAGTTGAACATTAATCTCATGTAATAATTGTGCGAAGTTTTCTACTTTCGGTCTTAATTCATTAAATTGTCGATCAAAACCTTCGAAAGCACGCCCTTCCCATTCCCCTCGCAATTCATTCTGTAACCCTTGTAATTTACGAAGAATGTCATCAATTTGTTGAGAGCTTTGCCCATATAAAGCAGATTTTGCTTTAAGCTCCTCAGGACTCATACGAATTTGTCCAGCCATTAAAATTTCCCCCTTAATAATGAATGATTTAGTAGAATCAACTAAAATTTAACTCTACCTGGATAATTATAGAATAATAATAATAAATTGAAAAGGAATTTTTCAATCATTCTAAATATATATTAAAATCAACATTTTACGATATATTATTTTTTTACCAAATTATAGTTAAATATAATTTTTTTGAATATATTATCCTATTTTCCTTACACATACTCCTTAATTCCTTGTATAAAAACTTGTTTATCACGGATTAAAAATCCCAAACTTTTTCTGCCATTATCTCCCTCTTCTATTTCTACAATTGGTATTCATATATTGCCAGCCAAACTCTCTGACTCCATTACAATTACCATAAACCCTGTTTCTATACTTGTTTCATGAAATTTCCCTTCATCCCATCAGAACACAACATGCACTGATTGTACTTTCACCTACACTCCCCTTCTCCTTACACAATAAGAAGCAGCTGGGACACAGCTGCTTCTTATTATGTAATTCCTTTTAGCTTTATTCTTTATGTATATAAAACCATTTTTATAGTTTGCAACTTATGCCCTTCAAAATTCTCTTCAAATTGCTCTAAAGCTGCAAAGCCCTTTGCTTCATAAAAGCACTTCCCTTTTTCATTCGCGGCTTCTACATGGATATAAATCTTTCGAACACCTTCTAAAAGGGTAATACCTCTTTGCAATAAAGCTGTACCAACCCCTTTTCCTTGGTGTCCCGGTAATATATAAATCGCTCCTAATTCCGCTTCATTTTGATATTTAATAGGTGAAAAATTGGCAAATCCAACAATTTGATCATCTATTTCTGCTACGAATATGTGCGAATGTTCCATACGTCGTTTCATCATTTCATTTGAATACGCTCGCTCTAAAAATTCATCTTGAATCCCCTGTGGAATAATTCCTTTATATGTATCATGCCAAGCCACTTTCGCCACATTTTGTACAACGGCAATATCCTTTGCGTTCATATCTCTAACTACATACGTCATCTTGATGTCTCCGTTCTTTTCAAATTGTATTCTGCTAATATGTTACAGGAAACTGGATTACCATTTTCATAGTTTACTTTAATTAATTTTAAACTTTCTACAACTGCCTTTTGTGCGCTGAAATCTTTATATACAAATTCCATTACACGGATAAACTGTTCTTTGTCTAAACGGTTTGCAATCGTACAATGCGGTACCCATTTCTCAGGTACATAATATGACTGCGGCTGATCATGAAAATCCGCGAAATGATTATGGAATGATTGATGAAGTTCTAACAATCTTCCCGTTACTGTTGGTGCGAGAAAAATAGTTCCATTTGTAGGAAATGTACCAACAGAAGAAAATCTAACTGGAAAGCACCCTATATGTTCTGTAAATTTTTCTAATTCCTCTCTATACAGTTTTAAATCCAAAGTATGATAATCTGCTAATGTAATATGAGGTTCTATGTCTTCGTTATGTCCAATATCTATTCGTTCCTCTCTAATCTCTTTCACGTGCTTTGAAAATATTTCATCAAATGTAGCAATAACAGCATACATCCCTCTTCACTCCTTCAACTTTTTTAACGCTTCCCACTCTTCACGTATCATCCCCATTCGAATAGAATCATAATATGTCCCTTGGTAATAGCGACATTTCCGCATTCTCCCCTCTAGCTTCATCCCAATTTTTTCTGCAACTTTTATCATTCGCTCATTTCCAGACCACGTCGTTAATCCAACTCTACCAATTTCCATATTCCTAAATAGCAAATCTCTATATAATCGCAAAGCTTCTGTACCATATCCTCCATTCCAATACGCTGGTTCATAAATGGTAATCCCGATTTCTAGCCAACGCGTTGGCTTGTACTCCCAATAGAAACCTACAGTTCCGATTATTTCCCCCTCATTCTCAACAATAAGCTGAGATAATGGTTCATCTTTTAATCGTGCTTGTAAATTTTCTTTGTACACGGAATATTCCTGAATTGAAAACGGAAAGTACGGCGCATCCCACTTCTTCCACTCAGGTTCTTCTTCCTTATATATTTGTGAATATAACGACTGTATATCTTTCTCTTCTATTTTTCTTACTATCACTTTTTCCCCTTGCATATATATACGTTCCATATTTGCCTCCCATGCCATTAAATCGAATATTAGAATTAAACATATTAATAATATTATATTTATTTTTTGGAAAAATCAAACAATAATAAAGTCATTTATTGTATAATATTGTAAAAAGTCGACGGAGGGATTTGATGTTAAACAAAACATCTCAATTTGTGATAAAACTTTCATCCATTGTTTTATCACTTTTACTATTACTAAATCTACCTTATTTACTTGTCACGCAAGGCGGCTTCACTTTTCAACCAATTATATTTTTCAAACAAATTTTCACTATGTTCAAACAGGTATTCTCCCCTGAATCCCTCGTAGTTTTAACGTCAGACGCAAAGTTTGGTAATGTAAAAGAAGTACCATTATTCCCAACTGTTTTAGAACCTTACGTATATTCATTTACTGTTTTATTTGCAGCTTTTTTTCTTGCACTTTTTCTTTCATCTAGCATGGCTTTTTTCTATTTTTTGGCGAAAGATTCTATTAAAAAATGGATTAACAGATTTATTTTTATATTAGAAGCGATCCCTGATATGATGATGATGATTTGTTTACAAATATTTTTCATTTGGGTACTTCAGAAATTTGGAGAATCTCCTGTCACAATTATCTCTTTTAATGAAAATCGAGCTTATTTACTTCCTAGTTTATCTTTAGCAGTCTTACCTACATTACAAATGTTTCGGATGATGGTGTTATACATAAAAGAAGAACATGAAAAACAATATGTAGAGGTTGCATATGGAAAGGGCCTTTCATCAAGTTATATACTATGCATTCATTTATTCAAAAATATATCGATTCACTTTTTCCATCATTTAAAAACAATTTTTGTTTTCTTGCTTTCTAACTTGTTCGTTTTAGAATTTGTTTTTAATATGAAAGGCATTATTCAATTTTTATTTAGTAAAGCATTCATTTCACCCGCTGCTACATTTATCATACTTATCATGATTATTTTACCATTTTATATACTCTTTCAAATCATTTCTTTCATGATGAATAGGTGGCAAAAGCAAATGAAAGGAGAAACTTTATGAAATCTATTTGGAAATCAAAACGCTTTTTAGTCGGATTCATTTATCTTTTCTCATTAGTTATTGCTAGCTTTATTTATAGTTTTTTCTTTAAAGATAGTATACCCCAAGCACCTCTGTTGCTTTATAATGACAAGAATGAGTTACTTGGAAAGGCACCCTTTCCACCATCTTTAATGCCACCTTTTGGCTCTGACCGTTTCGGGGATTCTATCTTCTTACAAATTTTAGACGGAGCGAAATTTACAATTGTATTCGCTATCGTAATTAGTTTTTTCCGTATTTTATTTGGGACATGTTTAGGCGTTCTATTAAGTTTATACGGCGCAAAATGTAAAAGATTTTTTCAGGCATGTTCAGAGGTATTTTATTATATTCCAACTGTATTTATTGCATTTATACTTATTACACCGGTCAATATTGTAATTACATCAAACGCGGATCGACTAAGCCCAAATATCCCATTTGCACTTTATCAAGCTATTATACTCATTTTTATTGCTCTCCCTACAATTTCGTTATATATTTCATCAGAAGTTGATGAATTTATGCAAAAAGATTATATATTAAGTTCACAATTAATGGGGGCAAGCCGTTTCCATATTATAAAGAAACACTTACGTGTCTTATTAATCGATCGTATATTTGTTTTATTTATGGAGCATATTGTACAAACACTCATACTCACGATTCACTTGGCATTACTTAACATTGTGATCGGCGGGGTACAACTGAAAGAAGTGGACCAAGGTGAGTTCAAACCCGTTTCACTCTCAAATGATTGGGCAGGTCTTATCGGATTAAATCGTTATGAAATGAATCTTTCATTATGGATTATTTTTTATACACTCATTACATTCTTTATTACAATACTCTTCATTAAACTCATGACAACTGGAATTCAAGACGCACTAAAATCAAGAAATTTCCAAACAGTTATGATACAACCTGTTCAGGATCAAAAAATATATGTAGAAAATAAAGATTCTTTTTCGTTTGTTTCTTCAGAAGAACGAAAACAGTCTTCTCTACATTTGTAAAAATGTGATTAGACGAAACTGCTGTTATATCATTTTGGAGGAATTTATTATGAAACATGTTCAAGAACTATATCAACAATTTCAAGAAGAAATGGGATGGAGTCACAATGATAGACGCAATGAATTTCAGCACAGTAAAGAATTTCTCCTATATATTCATATGTTATTGACGACAGAGGTCGCTGAAGTCGCCGAGGAATTTCGGGCACTCTTTTACAGAACTGAACAACTAAAAAAAGAAGGCGTTTCTGAACATGAAGCATATGCTCAAGCGAAGGAAGAAATTCGTGAAAATCTTGGTAAAGAGCTTGCTGATTGTCTAGCTTATTTATGTAAGTTAGCTAACTTTTTTGATTTTAATTTAGAAGATGAACTTCGCAACAAATTAGATGAAATACGAATGCGCTCCCAAAGTCTACAAGATAAAAAATAGGAGGATATTCTTCCTCCTATTTTTTATCTATATACTTTTAATTCCTTCTCTTTCACTTTAAGAAGAAGTCCCTTCTCTATCCAGCCTTCCACACCATCTTTTTTAATTAAATCATATCCCGTACAGCTATCATCAATAAGCGAAACAATATCACCTTTCCTTACACTGATTTGTGCACAAGAAATATCCGTTTTAACAGTATAATCGTCTGATTCATTTTGCTTTATATATTCATTTTTAACATATAAGCATTTCTTTGTTTCTAGTTGTTTACATATTGTAAAATCAACATTTGTTTCAACTGGTACAATATGATAATGCGGATACGTAACTCCGCCTTGCATCATTGGTTCTGCATCAAAATCTGCTAATATTTCATATCGCGGAAAATGATCTACATATGTATATGAAAACACATCTGTAGAAATTGATCTATGAATGATAAATGCATTTAATTGTCCCGCTTCTTTAATCGCATTTCCCCCATCAATCGCAATTATTTTCTTATGTTCATCGATAACTGGATTATTAGATGGCGCCTCTTCAGAATAATTGACAACAGGCC
The DNA here is from genome assembly GCF_050768835.1 of Bacillus pfraonensis. Classification (NCBI taxonomy): domain Bacteria; kingdom Bacillati; phylum Bacillota; class Bacilli; order Caryophanales; family Bacillaceae; genus Bacillus; species Bacillus pfraonensis. The sequence goes on from NZ_JAHCDO010000014.1 coordinate 44,752, forward strand.
AGTGCCCAACGATTGCATACTTATTTGCACGATGTGATTTCGTATAAAACTCCGGCATTGCAATCGCATGTTTCCGTTCAGTCTTCTTCCAATCTTCTATATCTTCAAGTCCTGCGTGCACAAAAATATAGTCATCTGTTTCAATTACAGTCGGCAATTCTGTAAGCCATTTTATTTCTATTGAAAAGTGACTCGTTAATTTCTCTTTTACCTCACGAATATCCGTCTCTTCGTTAATATGAAAACCTAATTGATCAAGCCATTCATTAAATATAGAGTACTTTCTCGTACATAAATAGTTTATTAACCCTGGATTTTCATTTAAGAGAGCATCAACTATTGCTTCACAATTCCCTTCAATCACATGTACGTTTGGATTATGAGCCTCAAGCTCCCTAACATAGTTTACAACACCTATACTATTTCTTCCTTTTTCACAAAGATCACCATTAATGATTAAATAATCCTCTGTACTAAAGTTAACTTTGCTTAATAATTTTTTTAAAAGCTCTAATTCGCCATGAATATCAGAAATAACAATAACTCTTCCCTCATTTGGAATTGATATTTTTTTTATTTTATCCAATATAGACGCTCCTTTTTTCATTTACAACTTTCTACACATTTAAATATTCCTTTATTATGTCATGAAAACTATTCGACAAGAAACTTATCGTACCTTTTTTATAATTTATTTCTGCTATAACTAAAAATAGTAGATTCTATATGTTATCGCATCTAGAATCTACTATTTTCTTCTCTATTATAACTCTTTATGAAATGAATAACTTACCTTTTCATAACCTTCTCGCTCATAAAAACGGTGAGCATCTATACGCGAAAAAGCTGATGTTAGAGCAATACAAGTACAGCCTTGTTCTTTTCCCCATTTTTCTATATATGATAGCAATTCTTCACCATACCCTTTCGACCGATACGCCTCTGCTGTTACAAGATCATATACAAAAACATGTTTCTTATTATAGAAATTCGTACAAACAGCTACACCAGCAAGACTAACAGCTTCACCATCTTCATTACATAAAGAAAACAGTTGGTAATTTTCTTCTTTCATCTGACGAAATAAAGATTGAGCTTCCTCTTTTGTAAGTGCAGTTCGTAATTGTTGTAAAACAGGTAATACCTCATCTAGTTGTTCTTCTGTTTGTATTTCCTTCACATTCATCAGTAATCTCTCCTAACTATTTATAAAATTTTCTAAATGTTATATCATTATTTTAATTAAAGTCTGCCCTGTTCTGAAGTGGCAGTTCATTTCTTTTTTACAAGGCCAGCTTTAAAGGAGAGTGTATACAATGGATTTAATTATCCCTCTACAATCAGAAAGTCAAACACCTATCTATATACAAATTTACGAGTATATGAAACAAGAAATATTAAAGGGAACACTCCCTTCTGAAACCCGTCTCCCTTCTCATCGAAATTTAGCGTTACAACTTGGTATTAGCCGTATTACAATCGAATCCGCTTATCAACAGTTAGCCGCGGAAGGCTATGTAGAGAGTAAACCAAAGCGCGGTATATTTGTGGCTGAAGTAGATGTAGATGTTATCCCTAATAAACAACAAAAACGATCTTATCCATTAGAAACAACAGGAAACGAACTCATTCATTTTGATTGTAGCCAAGGCAATATCGATCAAACAGCTTTTCCACTCTCAAATTGGAAAAGAGCAATACAAGAATCTTTACTTCAATATGAAAACGACTTATTTACAAAAGAAGATCCACAAGGAGAACAAATACTTCGCGCTCACATTGCAAAGTATTTATATCATGCTCGGGGAGTTCATTGCACACCTAAGCAAATTATTATTGGTGCTGGTACACAACCCCTTCTTTGGCTACTCTTACAATTACTTGGCAAGCAAAAATCATACGCCATAGAAAACCCTGGGTTTCATCGTGTAAAAGCTATCATTCAAAGCTGCGGTCTTCTCAGCTACCCTGTCCCATTAGATGAGAAAGGAATCAACATTTCATCTCTTAATGATTGCAATGCGAACGTTGCTTACGTTACCCCTTCTCATCAATTTCCATACGGCATGATTATGCCTTTATCAAAGCGACTTGAGTTATTAAAGTGGGCCAACGCTAAGCAAGGTTATATTATTGAAGACGATTACGACGGAGAGTTTCGCTACGTTGGAAAACCTATCCCTTCATTACAAGGACTTGATACAAATGAACGTGTTATTTACATGGGGACTTTTTCAAAATCATTTTTACCATCTTTACGAATGGGCTATATCGTTCTTCCTAATCACCTTTTAGAGGCTTATAAGGAACTTGGTGGTATTTTCAAACAAACAGTTTCTAAAATGCAACAGCTTGCTCTTGCTATCTTTATTCAAAAAGGAGATTGGGATCGGCACTTAAACCGCGTTCGTACATTATATAAGAAAAAACATCATAGATTAGTGAAATCACTTATGAACCAAATGGGCACGAATGTCGATATACTTGGAGATCAATCTGGGCTTCACATTGTGCTCCGTGTTCATAACGGCATGACTGAACAAGAACTCATTCAATCAGCTGCTGAAAAACATGTAAAACTTTACCCTCTATCCATATACGATTCAGTAAATAACTTACAAAAAGAAGCTTATGTATTACTAGGCTTTGGAGGGATACCAATCGATTCAATTGAAACTGTTGTAACATTATTAAAAAAAGCTTGGTTTAGACAAAAAAACTGTTCCTCGCACAAATAATTGCAAGGAACAGTTTTTGGTCTAATCATTTGATGTTTGCCCTGAACGTGATGAAATTCCTGGACGTTTCACACCAGTTGTTTCCGTTGAATAAGAAGCTTCAATGATGGCACTTGAATCTACAGAGAGAACGAGATCTTTCATTTTGGGATAAATAAAACGATTTGTAATACAATAGATAATTCTCTGATGTTCCCCTAAAAAACCACCTTCTCCATGTAGATACGTAACAGAAAGTTGTAACTCCTTCATAAGAAGTTCACCAATTTCTTTATTTTTACTCGAAATAATCATGACACTCTTGCCTTGATTAATACCATCTAATATGAAGTCAATCATCTTCGTAACAATATAGAAAATTGCGAGTGAGAACATTGCTTGCTCGATTGAAAATAAAATAGCAACAAACACAAAAATAACAGCATTTACAGCAAGTAAAAATGTACTAATCGGCACTTTAAAATGCTTGTTCATCCAGACCGCTAACATTTCTGATCCGTCAATTGCACCGCCCATCTTCACAACAATTCCAACACCAACCCCAAATAACACTCCGCCATACAAGACAATTAATAATTCAGATGTTGTGATAGCTGGAAATGGCTTTAAGTAGATTAAACCAAGGGTCGTTACAATATTTGCATAGGACGTACGAATAAAGAACTTTTTCCCCATTACTTTTGCAGTAAATAATAAAATAGGAATGTTAAGTCCTAAGAACACACCGTACAACGGCAATCCAGCAACTTTATTTGCCATAATGGAGATAGCTGTTACCCCACCGTCTACTAGTCCATTGGGTGCCAAAATCAACTCCAATGAGCCAGCTACAATAATCGATCCAATTGTTAATAACACATATTCAAATATTTTTTTCATTGATTACCCCCAAAACAGATATATTTTCTTAGTATTATCATACTGAATTTTTTCTGGAAATACAAAGGAATTACTTTATATACACAAACCCTTCACTTTTTTGGTATTTTTTTCAATATTATTTACACTTCAATCTAAAAAACACACTTTTGTAGAAGTGTGTTTTTATGGATTTCCTATTTATTTTTGAAGGAAACTAGATAGAGCCTCTTTTTTAAATTTAAATATTTCATCAACTGCCCTTTTATAGCCACCTGCCGCCTGTAAAGACTCTCCAACTTCGCAGCTATTTTCTTTGAATTTCTTATCATTTATCACTTTCTCTACTACTTCACGTAGCATTTCAACAGTCAACTTAGTACGATCCAACTGAATTCCTGCTCCTAACTCCTCTACTCGTTTAGCTACCAATGGCTGATCTCCCGTAACGGGAATGACAACTAATGGAACACCGTAATATAAAGCCTCACTAGAACTATTCATTCCTCCATGTGTAATAAATACATCTGTATGTTGCAGGACTTGTAACTGTGGTACATAGTTATACACTTGAAAATTTGCTGGAATTTTTTCAAACTGACTTATATTTATTTTTTTACCAACTACTAACAAAACAGTTGCACCAATATCTTGAAATGCATCAAAGCATTTTTCGTATAATTCCGGTTGCTCGTTAAAGACGGTTCCCATTGAAATGAAAATAACTGGCTTCTTTTTTAACCTGGCAACCGAAAAACTCCCAACATCTTTACGTATAGCAATAGATGGACCGACAAATTTATAAGAATTATCAAACACATGGGAATGGGGTTGATATTGTTTAGAAGTATACACAATCGTAATATCTCCTGGATGATTCATAATATCATATAAACTATTGCATTGAATGCCATATTTCTCTTCCCATTTTTGCATCCCTAATACGCAAGATTGATACAATGGAGAGCTTTCATCTATTTTTCTACTTTCAACGTTATCATGAAAAGAAATGTAATGATTAAAAGCAAAAGTTGTACATGAGGATATTTTCGGTAACTGCAACACATTTGCTATAATGTGTCCTACTGCGAAGTGATTATCATACAAAACATAATCATATTGTTCTTCCTTTATTTCCTCTAGAATCTCGCTCACAATGCTATCTGTCGCTGCAATCATTTTAGATAGCATTTCCAAAGGGCTACTCCCTTCATTTATTCGATTCATTATATTGATTTGTGACAGAAAGTTTTCATATGTTCGAAATTCGGCACCTGTTACTTCAATTTTATTTCTATATTCCTCAATACAATACGCAACAACTTCTTCACCTCTTTGTATTAACTCACTTAAAACTGCTATTGTCGGATTAATATGCCCTTCTCCAGGAAAATGAATTACAAGAACTCTCGCCATAATAACCTCTCCTTTTTAATAATTAACAATATTAATCTAATAATTAATTTTATTAATTAATCGATACCTATTATATATGAAAATTTCTTAATTTTTCATATATTATCTTACATTCATTATTGAGAAATATATTTCTAATCAAACTCATTTCATCATTCCCTCTAAAAAATAAATTCAAATTCTTTCGTTCATTTCCTACTCATATATCACTAATATTAAAAATAAAAGATTGAAAAATATTATTCAGATAATTCATATAAAAATGAAGAAATACAATTTTTTATATAACATCAGTACTCAGCTATGTCCCTATCTTTCAAAAATCAAAAAGTAAAATACTTCAAAAACGAACAAGACCACTTCATCATGGTCTTGTAACACTCTTTAAATAATTAAATACACTATTGTTGTGTTCAAATATGTATAATCTAAGTGGATTATCCCTCTTTTTCCATTATGTTATATAATGAATTTATTAACTTTACAGAAAAAGGAGAATCTTCATGTTCCAACAACTCTTTACTTCCCCTATTCTATCAATAGACACATTACATCCAGGATACGAAAATCATGCAAGCGATGTCTGGCTCGTAAAAACAGAGAAGGAAGAAGTAATCGTCCGCACTTCTAAAATGAAAGAGGAACCAAATAATGATTTTTGGTGGGGGTGTAAAAATTTATTTGGAATTGATCCAAGAAACGTACATGATCTCGAGATAATACATACATTGTTACAAAAGCATACAACACTCCCTATTCCGAAAATATTACAGAAACATACATTAGAGCGAGAGTATGTTGTTGTTGAAAAGTTAAACGGTCAAGTACTCACATCATTTATAGGACAACCCGATTCTATCTTATATAACCTTGGAAAAGGCTTAGCACAAATCCATCAGTATAAAGCAAATTATATTGGAAATCCGTCTGGAACTTTTCAAATTCCACTTCATAAATTTCACCAACATATAACAGACGTAAGTAAACAACTTGTAACTATGTTTTACTCTAATAATTCTAAAATAAATGACTCATTCGAAGTTTTTCAATCACAACTTTATGCACTACCGACACCAAAAGAAACAACTCTTATTTTAACCGACATGGACCCAACTCAATTTTTAACAGATGGTATAGAGATTACTGGATTAGTAGATACTGAGGCTTACGTGGTTGCACCAAGAGAGCTTGACTTTATCGGATTAGAATATGTATTTACAGAAAAAGAGGCCAACGCTTTCCGGAAAGGTTACGAAACAATACTGCCCATTCCCTATTTAGAACGATGCAGAGCACCATACCGATATTTATATCGATTATTATCCGTTCAAGGAAATGTGGATTTAGAGGAATGGTTACAACATCCCGCCTTTTTCTAAAATACTCTTCAGAATTCTTGGTGGCATAAAGCACTTGCATCAATGTTATATAATTAAATTAGAAACGAATCAGGAGGAAGCTATTATGCTAGACGAGAATATAAAGCCGGGTGAAGTCATTACTTTTGGTACTTATCCACATACAGCGGAGGGAACAGATAAAACACCGATAAAATGGAGGGTGTTGAAAAGTTCAGATAACGAATTATTTATTTTGAGCGAGTATTTTTTGGACTGCAGAAGATATCATGGCGAGTCAGCGGATATTAAGTGGCGTGATTGCGTGGATATTACATGGCATGACTGTGATTTGCGCAAGTGGCTGAACAGTGAATTCTATAACACCGCATTCACTGCCGCCGAAAAGGAGTTTATAAAGACGACTCATTGCATGGACAATGGAGAAGGCACCCCAGATACCAAGGACAAAGTTTTTTTGCTTAGCGTTACCGAGATAAAGGATTTATCTGATATACACGGCAATGATTTGCGGCGCGCCATTGGAACGGACTTTGCCAAAATTTAAAAAAACGATGGATGTAGCTTATATGTATATGATAAAACGAACAAAGATAACTATATCATCAGAAACGGTGAAGAAGTTGGCTGTTCCTGGTGGTGGCTGCGAACACAAGGAAATAAGCCTTCGCGTGCATTTTTTGTCGGTACAAGTTGCAGTATTCGTAGCTACGCAAATGTCAGTGTGGCTGGTTACGGCGTGCGCCCAGTTTTAAAAATTAATATGAAATAGAAAAGACTGAACCTTAACGATTCAGTCTTTTCTATTTCATTTATTTCTTAATATATTCACAACGGCAGTAGTTTCACCATTTTCCTTATATACACGCGGTATTCTTCTATCTAGCATACAAGTTACTTCATAGTTAATCGTTCCAAGCATATCTGCAATTTCTTCTACAGCGATTTCTTCCTCACCTTGTGTACCATAAAAAACTACTTCATCCCCTACATGTACAGGCATCGCTTTCGTAACATCTAGCATCAATTGATCCATACAAACACGGCCAATTACAGGTACACGAATACCATTTATTAATGCATATCCTTTATTAGACAATTGGCGATTATAACCGTCTGCATAGCCAATCGGAACAGTTGCAATCCATTCTTCACCCGTTGTCACATACGTATTCCCATAACTTACACCACGATTTTTTTTCGCATGTTTAATATGTGCTACTTTTGACTTTAATGCTAATGCTGGCTGCAATGACACAACGGTATGATCTACTTCTTTTGAAGGATACATACCATAAATCCCAATTCCAACACGAACCATATTTTGAAATGTATTGCTTAGTTCCATTGATCCCGCACTGTTTGAACTATGGATATACGGAAGATGAATACCCATTTTCTTCGCTATATCGACAGCCTTCTCGAATAAACTTGTTTGCATATTTGTATATGTTTTATCTATTTCATCAGCTGTAGAATAATGTGTAAATATACCTTCTACTTCCACATACTTCATGTTTTTTAGTTCTTCTAAAAACGGCACGATTTCTTCTTCTTGCAAACCGATACGGCTCATTCCTGTATCGATTTTTACTTGAATACGCGCTTTTTTTCCAATTTCCTTAGCATTTTCATTAATTTCTTTTAAATCTTCTATTCTATATACCGTCATCATAATATCATATTCAACAGCATCTTTAGCAGCTTCTACTGGTGTATACCCTAAAATTAATATCGGTACAGAAATTCCTGCCTCGCGTAGCTCAATACCTTCATCTACAAAAGCAACAGCAAGTTGATTCACTCCTGCCTCAATTGCTGCTTTTGCGACTTCAACCGCCCCGTGTCCGTATGCATTTGCTTTTACAGCTGCCATCATTTCAATATTTTTATCGTTTACACGTTTTTCAAATTCTCTTACATTATGTTTTATAGCATCTAAATTTACTTCAACAATTGTATCTCTTCCATATCTCGAACTCATTGGTCTAAACTCCTAACTCAATAATTGCTTTCCATTCTATTTCTCGTTTCATATGACCTTTTACAATATAATACTTTTCATTTTTCTAGTCAAACTACTAGAATTTTCAAAATTTTTAATGTGATATAATACTCTCAAGAAACTATTATATATGGAGATAAGGAGAATTACAATGTTTGTTCAAGCTGGATTGCATCAACTTAAATGACACTAAACTCCTTTAATGCATAGGCTATCCCGCCTTCACTTGCCTTTTTTGTAACAAAGTCTGCCTTTTCCTTTAGCCTTTCTCCTCCATTTCCCATCGCAATTCCTAACCCTACATACTCTAACATATCAACATCATTTCCACCGTCTCCAAAAGCAATTGCTTCCGATTTACAAACATTTAGATATTCCAATACCTTTTTAATAGCTGTTAACTTCGAAACTTCAGTATCTTCAAGTACATTCATCACATAGTTATGAAAACGCTCAAATTTAAGATTCGGAAATTTTTCTAGAAATTTTTGAGCTTCTGTTTCATCTGCATACAAGCACACACAATACACCTCTCCTAAAAGTGATTTCATCTTTTCAGGATATTGTTGTAGATGCAAAGTCTCTTTTAGCGCTTTCATTACCCGTTCATCATTAGAAGCTACACCATTCATTGCGAACTCCTCTGTAAAATAAGAAACACTATGACCATTTATCTCAGCAAAAGTTGTGATATCATGAACTGTTTCTCTCGAAAGCACTGATTTATGTATAACTGTGTCATTACATTTGATATGTGCACCATTTGCGGAAATAAACGTATCAACACCTAACTCTTTAAATTCTAAACATAAACTGTAAGGCCTTCCTGTTGTAACTACTACTTTGATACCTTTATCAATTACTCTCCGTATGGCTTCTTTCGTACTTGCATGCATACTTCTATCAATTTCACTTAATAAAGTGCCATCAACATCAAAAAAGACAACTTTATACATATTACCTCTTCTCTCCCATTAACAAATTTCTTTATACTAATACAATTGTAAATATAATTTTCCGTCATATCAAAACAAAAAAGCAATTCTTCATTTATCATAAAGAATTGCTTTTACTTACAAATATTATTTTTCTTCCACACTACCTCTTACTTTTCCTCCAACTCCCCAATGCGAACCCGGGATTTCATTTACTAGTACACGTACACGTTCAGCGTCCACATTCAAACTTTTCGCGACTGCATCTGTAACATTTGAAATGAGATCGTGAATCTGCTCCTGTTTTCTACCCTCAATCACTTGAATTTGTACAATTGGCATATCCATCTCTCACTTTACTGTTTATTCACAAAACATCGATACACTACCTAAACCATCAAACTGCGCAATCATAGCGTCACCAGCTTTGAAAGCAACTGCTTCAGACAACGCTCCACTTAGCACAATATCACCCTTTTTTAACCCTTCATCTTGTAACCCAAGCTTATTTACTGCCCAAGCAATTGCCGATGCAGGATGCCCAAGTACAGCTGCTCCTGTTCCCGTTGTAGCCACTTTACCGTTTTTCGACATCACCATTCCAACATTGGCTAAGTCTACTTCCTGAGTGTTAACCCACTTACTTCCTAGTAAAAATTTTGAAGATGAACAATTATCTGCAATTACATCAGGTAATGTAAACTTAAAATTCAGATAACGACTATCGATAATTTCCAACGCTGGCGTAACATATTTTGTTGCCTTTAATACATCAGCTGCTGTAACGTTAGTGCCTTGTAAATCCTCTCCCATTAAAAAGGCAATCTCCGGCTCTACTTTTGGATGAATCAATGATTCATACTGAACCGGAACCCATTCAAAAGCTAACATATTATCTAATAAATAACCGTAAATCGCTTCCTCGATCCCCATCATTTGTTGCTTCGCTTTACTCGTTAATCCAAGCTTTATACCAACTCGTTTGGATCCCTTTTTTATCTTTTGTTCAATTAATCGTTTTTGTAATATGTAAGCATCTTCTACTGTTAAATCAGGATGCTGATCCGTTACCTTTACCACTTCTTTTCGTTCTCTCTCTGCCTGAAGTAAATATTCAATAATCTCTGAATCTGCGCCTTTAACTAAAGCCATATTTTACACCTCCATTTTTCTCTTCGCTAATTCAGCTGCTACATCCAAAATCATATCTTCTTGTCCACCAACTACTTTTCGTCTACCAAGTTCTATTAAAATATCACGAGCATCTACATTAAATCTATGAGCAGCTCTCTCAGCATGTAGTAAGAAGCTTGAATATACACCAGCATATCCCATAACTAGACTGCCTTTTTGGATTTCTTGCGGTCCTGGTAACAAAGGAGCAACAATGTCTTCTGCCAAGTCCAGCATTTTATACAAATCTATATCTAACTTATATCCCATCCGATCTAGCACAGCTAATAATACCTCTGTTTGTGCATTCCCTGCCCCTGCTCCAAGACAACGGACACTGCCATCAATGCGCGTTGCCCCTTCTTCAATTGCAGCAATTGTATTTGCTACTGCAACAGAAAGATTATTATGACCATGAAAACCAATTTCGATATTTAAAGATTGACGTAATGCCTGAATACGTTCCCGTACTTCATGTGGTAATAAAGCTCCAGCTGAATCCGTTACATAAACAGCTTGTGCCCCGTAACTTTCCATAAGCTTTGCTTGTTCTACTAATTTTTCAACAGGGGCAGAATGTGCCATCATTAAAAATCCGCATACTTCCATACCTAACTCCCGTGCAAAATGAATATGTTGTGCAGAAACATCCGCTTCCGTTACATGAGTTGCTACACGAACAAAGCTTGCTCCAATACTTCGTGCTTGTTTTAATTCATGGATTGTACCAATTCCAGGAATAAGTAAAACAGCTACCTTGGCCTGTTTACACTCTTCTACTGCTACTTCAATGAGTTTCATTTCATCTACTAACGATTTTCCATATTGCAGCGTAGAACCACCTAATCCATCTCCATGGCTAACTTCAATATAATGCATACCAGCCTCATCCAACGCTCTAGTGACAGAACGAACTTGTTCCTCTGTAAATTGATGCCTCATCACATGACTTCCATCACGCAAACAAACTTCCGTTATTTTAATTGGCATATCGCTATTTCGTTTCATTCATTACACCTCGCTTCTGCTCCCTGATTATTCGTGCTGCAAACCTCTCACCAACTTTCAATGCCGCTGCTGTCATAATATCTAAATTACCAGCGTAATGAGGAAAGTAATCCCCAGCTCCTTCTACCTCTAAAAATACAGTCACACGGTTCCCATCAAACATCGGTTCTTGTTTTAAAGCATATCCTGGAACATACGATTTCACTACTTCAATCATCTTGTAGATTGCTTGACTAATTGATAATTCATCCATATGCTTAACTTCACAATATACTGTATCTCTCATTAAGATAGGGGGATCTGCAGGATTTAATATAATAAGTGCTTTTCCGTAATCAGCTCCCCCAATTTCTTCAATTCCCCGCTTTGTTGTAATTGTAAATTCATCGATATTTGCCCGTGTACCTGGGCCTGCACTTAAACTAGAAATTGTAGCAACTATCTCCGCGTACGTAACATCCGCCACTTCGTTAATAGCATGAACAATTGGAATTGTTGCTTGCCCACCACATGTAATCATATTGACGTTTCGCGCATCTACATCATTACCTTCTTGTATAGCTGGACAAACAAATGGTCCACATGCCGCTGGTGTCAAATCTATTACTAACTTCCCTAACTCTTTTAAAACTTCTGCATGATACATATGAGCTTTCGCTGAAGTAGCATCAAATATAATATCCGCTATGCTAGGGTTCTCAATGATTGCTTGTATACCAGTATCAAAAATCTCATACCCTTCTTTCTTCGCTCTCTTTAATCCGTCTGATTCAGAATCTATCCCTATCATAGCAGCCATTTCAATGACTTCACTTTTTCTTACTTTATACATTAAATCCGTACCGATATTTCCAGAGCCTATAATAGCCGCCTTCACTTTTCCCACATATATTCCCCTCCTTTTCAAACAACCATAGAATTATACAAATTTAATAGACACTGAACCAAGAGAGCCAAAATCAGCTTGAATAACATCATTACATTCAACCGAAACAGCTCCTGATAATGCACCTGGTAAAATTAATTCTCCAGCTTTCAATGAAATTTGAAATTCGCTAAGTTTATTCGCTAACCAAGCAACAGCTTGCGCAGGATGCCCTAATGCCGCTGCTCCTGCACCAGTAGCAATTAAACTATTATTTTTATAGAGCGTCATTCCAGCTGTACGCAAATCTACTTCTGATACGTTTGAAAACTGATTACCAACCACAACTTTCGCTGATGAGCCGTTATCTGCTACTGTATCAACGAGCTTAATCTTCCAATCTGCAATACGACTATCAATGATTTCAAGCGTAGGTACAACATACTTCGTTGCCATTAACACATCCACATATGTAATATTAGGTCCACTTAAATCCTCTGCTAAAACAAATCCAATTTCCGCCTCTACTTTTGGGGATACAAATGAATCTACTGAGATTACACTTCCACTTTCTACTTTCATATCATCTAGCAAATGTCCGTAATCCGGTTCATCTACTCCAAGCATTCGCTGCATTGCATCACTCGTAAGTCCGACTTTCTTTCCAATCACCGTACGGCCTTGTTTTAACTTTTGTCCCACTACTTCGAGCTGAATGTTATACGAATCTGAAACTGATAGATTTGGATATCTTTCCGTAAAAGGAGAAATTGGTTTACATGATTGTTCTGCCTGCAATAATTCATCTGCTAATTTCTTTACTAACACTTGCATATATCTCACCTCATTTTTAAAATCTATATTTATAACACATCAGTGGAAATACTATTCCACTGATGGAAGATTCACTTTATAATTTCATCGTAACTGTCTTTGCTTCTGTATAAAATTCAAAGCTGTGTCGTCCACCTTCGCGGCCAATACCACTTGCCTTAGAACCACCAAATGGGGTACGCAAATCTCGCACATACCAACAATTAATCCATAATAGTCCTGAATCAATTTGCGAAACAACTCGCTGTGCTCTTCTCAAATCATTTGTCCAAACAACTCCTGCTAAACCATAAATAGAATCATTTGCGATACGAATTGCATCTTCTTCTGTTTTAAATGGTATAACAACTAAAACTGGACCAAAAATCTCTTCTTGAGCTACACGCATACAATTATCAACATCATATAGTACAGTTGGTTCATAGAAATTCCCTTGTGCTAAACTTTCGATTCTTTTTCCGCCGTGAGCTAATTTCGCTCCTTCTGAAAGACCTATTTGTACGTATTGATCAACTGTTTCTAAATGTGATTTTGAAACCAGTGCTCCCATATCTGTATCTTCATCAAGAGGATCTCCTACTTTTATCTTTTTCACCGCTGTTATAAACTTCTCTAGAAATTGTTCATAGATGCTTTCTTGCACAAGCAACCTAGAACCAGCTAAGCAAATTTCTCCTTGATTTCGGTAAATTGCTTCAACTGATCCTTGTACCGCTTCATCTAAGTCAGCATCTTCGAATACAATATTTGCTGATTTCCCGCCTAATTCTAATGAAACTGGTATTAAATTTTCCGAAGCATTCCGCATAATCGTTTTTCCTGTATTACTCTCTCCAACAAATGAAATACGTCTTACAGAGGAGTGCGTCGTCATTTTCGTTCCTACCGTACTTCCTGGTCCTGTAATGATATTTAATACACCTGGAGGTAACCCAGCCTCATTCGCAATTTCGCCAAGCATGATTGCACTTAGTGGCGTGTATGATGCTGGTTTTACAACGACTGTATTACCAGCAGCTAACGCAGCTGACGCCTTCCATGTCATCTGCATAAATGGTAAATTCCAAGGAATAATTAAGCTCGTTACCCCTGCTGGTGCATATTTTGCATACGACATAAAGTTATGTTTATCATAATGTTCATGCACCATATACTTTGCCATCTCAGCAAAGAAACGAAAATTATGGGCAGACCGCGGAATATCAAAGCCACGACTTTCTTTTATTGGTTTTCCGACATCAAGTGTCTCTATATACGCTAATTCATCTACCTTGTCCATAATCAAATCTGACATTTTGCATAAAATAGCTGAGCGTTCTTCCACAGGCATTTTACTCCAGATACCACTTGTAAATGTGCGCCCTGCCACGTCTATTGCTCGCTTAGCGTCCTCTTCATTTGCTTGTGCAACAGAGGCAAGCTTGCTATTTGTTGATGGATTGAATGTATCAAACGTTTCGCCGGACAGCGCATCAACATATTGACCATCAATAAATAACTTTGCATCTTTTACTTTTATTTTTTCAGCTAATAGTTCTTTATTCATATTCTTGCCTCCTACTCTTCAATTTCTAAAATCATCTCGATTTCAATTGTTGTATTATTTGGTAATTGAGCCATTCCCACAGCCGAACGAGCATGTTTCCCCTTTTCTCCAAAAACGTCTACTAATAAATCTGATGCCCCGTTCATCACTTTTGGTTGATCAATAAAATCTTCCGTACTATTGATAAAACCAAGTAACTTCACAACTCGTTTTACCTTATTTAAATCACCTAGTTCATTCTTTACGACACTTAATAAGTTCAACATTGACTGTCTTGCTGCCTTATATCCATCTTCTATTGATACATCCTTACCTAATTTCCCGTGGTACTGGTCAACACCTTGTCCAGCTGTAAATAATAAATTCCCTACTCTTACACATCCAACATAATTCCCCACCACTGGACGAATAGCTGGTAGCATGAGTCCCATTTCATTTAATTTACTCTCTGGTGTTTGTACTTTTTGCATATACTACACCTCTTTTTTTCATATCAATATTTAAGAAGTTCGCTGCATTTCCGCCAAGCATCGCTTCCTTTTGCTCCTCTGATAACTCAAGTGTCTCATCAATTACTTTACCTGGATGAATCTCTCTTAGTAAAAATGGATAATCCGATCCCATAAAAATCTTTTCGTGCCCAAATCGCTCAATCATATATTTAAGATTCATAGGATCATAGTTTAGAGAATCGAAATAAAATTTCTTTGCGTAATAGCTAGGCGGATATGTAGTTAACCTTAGATGTGGCCATACTTGCCAGCCTTGATCTAATCGCGGCAAAATATAAGGGAAAGAACCTCCACCATGAGCAAAACAAATCTTTAACCCTGGAAATTTCTCCATCATGCCGCTCCAAATAAGTGTAGCTGCTGCAAGAGCTGTTTCACTCGGCATCCCAACGGTATACATAAAATTATGATGTGGCATTCTATCTCGTCCTAACGTTTCCCACGGGTGAATAAAAATTGGCACCTGCCATTTTTCAGCCATTCGGAAAAATTCGATAAATGAAGGATCATCCAAATTTTTTCCATTTACATTCGTTCCAATTTCAATTCCATGTAACTGTAATTCCTTTATGCATCGCTCCATCTCACGAACTGCGGTTTCTCCATCTTGCATCGGCACTGTCCCTAACCCAACGAAACGATCTGGATATGCGGCGACTGTTTCCGCAATAAAATCATTTTGAATACGCGCCATTGCTTCAGCTTCTTCTGGTTTTGCCCAATAAGAAAATGTAACAGGGATCGGTGATAATACTTGTATATCAACACCTTCGCGGTTCATATCTTCAATTCTTTTCTCCGGACACCATACTTGGTCTGTCACATCACGAAAATTCTTCCCTCCAACCATAATCGCCGCACCACATGTACAGGTTCGATTTAATATCGGCCACCGACCACCACCAAACTTCTCTTCAAAATCCGGAAATATCTCAGGAATAATATGTGTATGAAAATCTATTCGCACTTCCATTCCTCCACTTCTTCCGGCATAATATGTCCACAGTTTTTACACGCTCGAATTTCTTTATTTGAATTAAAGCTATGAATTGCTTCTTTTACTTGTTTTTCAATATCGCTTAATTGAACGCGTACACGATGCATTTCATGATTACATTCATCACAGAACCAAACAAAATCTTCAAGTTCTCCTTGCTTACGCTTTCTTTCAATTACTAATCCATATGTGTCTGCAACGCGATGCGGTGAGTGCGGTACCATAGCTGGCAACATAAACACGTCACCTTCTTTCACTGTAACGACTTCACGTTTTCCTTCTTCCGTAATACATTCCACATAACATTCACCTTTTATTTGATAAAAGAATTCATCTGAAGGATCCACATGGAAATCACGTCTTTTATTTGGTCCCCCTAAAATCATGGCAATAAACTCTGAATCTTGCCAAATCACCTTGTTATTCACCGGTGGTTTCAATAACTCCTTATTTTCATCAATCCATTTTAGTAAATTAAAAGATTGTAATGTTTTTGACATATTTTTTCCTCCTTATAATTCATTCATATTGTTTTCATAGGCCATCCTAATAAGGAATGAGACCTCTGTAATTCTCCTTGAAATAAATGATTCCGGATCCTCGTTGAAGAAATTCGTTCCCCATCTTCACAACAAATCTCTTCAACAATAGAAACATCGAAATATTTTTTCAGTAGCTCTATACTCCCCACTCGATTTTTTCCAAATCGAAAATCTTCTCCTACATAAATTTTAGCTAGACATAATCTTTGTAACTCTTGAATAAAGTGACTAGCCGTTCTCTTTACATACGATTCATCAAAACGAATCACAATTACATGTTCAACCCCAAGCTCTTCAAATCGATTTAATTTCTCATCGATTGATGTTAATACTTGAGCTCCTTGAAAATAAGCACGTGGTGGTGGATCAAATGTATACACGACATTTGTAATCTGTAGTTCTTTAGATTTCTCTACCGCATTTCTAATAACTGTCTGATGTCCTTTATGAACACCATCAAAAGCACCGATTGAGATAATTGATTTTGTTAATTCAGGTATGCGATGATCATGTATATAAATGATTTTCACCTCTCTTTTACAATCGGAATCAAATATCCAAATAACCGAATTCCTTTGAAATCAAGTTTGCCGTATTCATTACACTTCGAATCATGATTTGGCGATTGCTTCCTTGCATATACGATATGGGGCCAACAATATTAAGAGCAGCAACGGTTCTTCCCGTATAAGAACGGATAGGAGCTGCAATACCATATAAACCGTGCTCATTTTCGTTATCACTTATGGAATATCCCTGCTCACGAATTGTCTGTAACTCCTTTTGAAATTTTTTCATACAAGTAATCGTATTTGGTGCCCTTGGCAAAAGCCCATGTTCTGAAGTGTACTCTAAGGAAGAAGGGTTAAATGAAAGAAGTACTTTCCCTGTACTTGTACAATATGCGGGCTTTCTAGATCCAACATGAGTTGAAATTTGAACTGAATCCTTTGATGAAACTTTCAAAATAAATACAACGTCCCCACGGTCAAACATACCGATATGCACTGTTCCATTAAATTTCTTCACAAGTTCCTCTACAATTGGAATTGCCCCACTATAAATTTCTTGTTGAAACATTACTTGATTGCCCCACTCTAACAATTTCCAACCTAATCGGTATTTTCTTTGTTCATCTCGAATGAGCATCCCTTCTTCACATAATGTACGAACAAGATGGTGAACTGTACTAGGATTCATATTTAATTTCGCTGCAATTTCAGAGTTTCCTAATACTGGATCATCACCAGTGAAACAATTTAGAATTTTACAAATTTTACTGATAGAAGCGATCAAAACAACTTACCTCCCCTATTCCAGTTACATATTTTCAGGTTCATATATAGCTAAACATATAAGAAGATTTACACCCTAACAGTAAAATTCTTGTTATCTATTTGTTGCTCCTTCCTTTTCCATTTAAAAATGTAAGCGCAATCATTTAAGAGTTAACTTAATGCACTTTCAGACGAACTTGTTTGCAAGGCATTATTCACAAGCGATAGAGATTGTTGTTTTTTATACGCATTATAGAACATACCCATTTTTCGAACTGGGTCGCCGGAATAATAACGTTCATATTGCAATAAACGTTGTCCAAAAGCTTCGCCACATAAATCCCAAGCTAATTTAAATAAGCGCACACGTTCCTCAGAAGATACCCCTTCACGCCCGATATAATATTTATGCATATCATCTTGAATCTCCGGATTCATAAAATCAGCACCTGTTGGTGACATTAACAGTCCACCAGCACCAATGGTTTGGATAATTTCAATAGCCCGTGGATACATTTTTGGTAATAAACTACGTATTGTATCAAGAGGTAGCCTTGCAGGAACAGCTTCTCCATATGCATTCGTTTCATACTCATATTCTGCTACTTGTAAGAGCGCACGAATTGTTTCTACATCTTGCATAAGTTCCGCTAGCTGATTTTGTACATTTAAAAAACCATCCACTCCAATTGAATCTGCCAGCTTTATAGCTACTTCAGCTGCAAAAGAAAGTTTCACCAGGCCTCTTACTCCCGATTGATGTGCAGGCTGATGCCCAATTCCTGTTTTCGGATACAGTTGATTCCCAGCTTCTACACTTTGATAAATGAATACTTTATCCCAAGGGATGAATACATTACGAAAAACAAGTAATGCATCCATTTCCTCGAATCTTGATGCCAGTGGATGGTCAAATAAAGAACGTTTACCATCTTGCATTGGCTCGCGACAAAGAATCCTTAATCCTGGTGCATCAATTGGAACTGCAAAAGAAATCGCATGACGTTCATCACCTGGTTTAAAACTTGGATAGGAGTAAATGATTACTTCATCTGTAATTGGGGCAAGTGTCGCTAGCATTTTCGCACCACTTACATACATTCCTTCCGCTGTTTCTTTCACTACACCTAAATGCATCGTTGCATCTTCTTGCTGGTGCGAAGCTTTGCTTCGATCATTTTGTGGATTAATAATCGCATGCGTTAAAAACAAATCTTGATCACGTATATGTCTATAATAATTTTTTATATTTTTCCCCCATTCAGGATCGAATTTTTCAAAGAACCAAGAGTTACTTGCCATTGAAGTGACCGTAACATTTAAAAAGTCCGGCGTTCTTCCCATTAAACCAAACGTCGCTTTTGCCCACACCTCAAATAATTCTCGGCGTGATTTTAAATCCTCATAATTTCTTGGTACTAAAAATGCATTCGAAACCCGTTCCCCTGTCTCTTCACATATGTGAGTAATTTTATCTTGATATTTTGGATCATGTTGCATATCATATAGGTTTGCAATTTGTAAAATTGGTTCCCGAAAAACATCTTCATTTACAACATCCGTTACCCTTCTTCCACCAATCCAAATTTCAGGATTTCTCGCCTTTAATCCTTCGATATACTGAGCCCCTGTTCGAATCGCCATGTTTTCCCCTCCAATATATACATTTTGAAGTTTACTATACAAATAAATTTAGAAATTCTAGTCACCCTCTTCAATCGACAGAATTTTAAATTATTATAAACCAAACTCAAGTCAAAACTACTACCTTATTTCATATTATGAAATTCTAGTAATTTTTTTAAGAGACATATAAAAAAGGAACAGTTTCCCTGCTCCTTTCACATCATCCATTCACCTTCTCCGCATCCCAGTAATACTTACTAAATGCCTCTGTTAAAACATCAATGGTGTTATACAGCTCTTCCAACGTATTATCAACACCACCAACTTCAATAAGCATGGCATTTTGAGATAAATCTTGATTATAAACCCCATTTCCGTCCTTTTTATATTTCGGGAAAATCCCTCTACTTAATCCGTAATAATTTTCATCTAAATATGAATTTATTGCTCTTGCAATCTTTTCATTATGGGAGCGTCCTTTATTCTCCATTCCAATAATAAAATACAGTCTCGCATAAGATTTTCCATTAATTACTTTTGTCGTCACATTCTTTCGCTGATCATCTCTATGAATATCAATCGGAAACATAATATTTTTATTTTGTGCCAACGCTTCTTTCACATATCCATGAGATGCGGTATATGCTTGATACCATTTCCATTTCTTATTCGCTAATAAATCCCCCATGTTTGTTTTATCATGAAGAACCGGTATTCCCTGTCCCTCCAACTGTTCTTTTAGACGTTCCCCTAAAAGCGAAACATTCACATCAGGACTTGACGGATTTTTCGCCCCAGGTAACAGTGGATAAAAGGATTCCCAGCTATGTGTGTGATAAATATATACAGCTTTTTCACCTTTTACATCACTTTTATTTTTTTGTATGGGATTCTTTTTGTCTGCTTCTGTGACTTTATCTTTTGCCACTTCCCGCTCTTTCGTTACCTCTTCAATCGGGACACTCGATTCATTCGGAATATTCGTATAATCCGTTCCTTCTCCAGCTACGATAATATGAGAATAGTACTTTGACATCCCCGGTACTTCTTTCCCAACAAACGTCCTTAAATCTTGTATTTTAAGGTCCGTTGCAATAGAAAATAATACATTCCCAATTGATTCTCGTTTATTTGTTTTAAAATAATCCGATGCGAAATAGCGATTCTCACTCTCAAACATTTGCACAAAACCTTGCATCGAAACTTTACCAAACCACTGACTCGCATAATAAGATTTCATTGTATGTAAAAATGAAGTTACAATAGACGCCGCTACTATCACTACAAATACATATGATAAGATTAAAAATAAAAATTTCTTTCCATGTATACGAGTTGCATATTTTTTCAATGTATCACCCTCTTTATACATGGTTATGTACAAGCTTTATATAATATACATTTTCACTAGACTTGTTACATTTAATATAGCTGCTAAAAAGAATAGTAATGCAAATACCTTTTTATCTAACCTATACGCGTTCATAGAACTTACAAAAAAACAAACGATATACAGACAATGTAACCAAACAGAATAATTTAAGTATGTATTGAAAATAATATCTTTCATCATCAAGCACCAAATTGAAATAAATGCTACAGCCGTACAAAACTTTGAAAGCTTGTTTCATATCATCCTCCCTAAAAAAAGAGAAATGGTGACCCATTTCTCTTTCTCGTTGCTATTGTTCTTTCGGTGTATCAGAAGAAGGCAATTTCTTCGCTTGTTTTTCTTTAAAAATCTCTCCAATTGCACCTAGTGTACCCAGTGTTTCAATTGCATTTGATGGAATGAAGACTTTATTAGCAGGTCCTTTCGCAACCTCAGCTAATGATTCAAAAGATTTATATGCAAGAACTCGTTCATCTAAATCCGCTGCACGTATTAATTCAATACGATTTTGTTCTGCTTTCGCAATTGTTTCAATCGCTCTTGCTTCCCCTTGCGCTTCTAGCTCTTTTGCTTCTCGTATACCTTCGGCTTCGCGAATACGTGCTTCTTTATCCCCTTCAGCCATTAAAATTTTACTTTGTTTTTCCCCTTCAGCTCGAAGGACTTTATCTTGTTTTGCTGCTTCTGCTTCTAAAATAATTGCACGCTTATTACGCTCTGCTTTCATTTGTTTTTCCATTGCTGCTTGCACATCTTTTGGCGGATTAATATCCACTACTTCCACACGCTCAATGCGAACGCCCCATTTTTCTGTTGCTTCATCAAGTGCTAAACGAATTTCTGTTGAAATCTTTTCACGTCCTGATAATGTTTCATCTAGTTCCATCTTACCGATAATTTGACGCATTGTTGCAGATGTAATATTACGAACACCATATTCATAATTTGAAATACCGTATGTTGCAAGTTCCGGTTCCACGATTTGATAGAAAATAATCGTATCAATTTCTACTTGTACGTTATCTTTCGTAATCACTTTTTGCGGTGGGACATTTGTTTGTTGAATACGTAAATCATGATAAACACGAACGCGATCTACAATAGGAATTAAAATATTTAACCCCGGATGCATGATACGTTGGAATTTACCAAACCTTTCAACAACTGCCACCTTTTGTTGCGAAATGATTTTAATTGTTAACGCTACAAATACAACAACAATTAATGCAAAAATAATCGTTAATGTTAATGCTACCATTTTTACTCACTCTCCTTTTTCACATGTAAAACAGTGCTGCTCCTTTTTATAACAATGACTTTTTCTCCAGCGGAAATGGGAACATCTGAAATCGCAGTCCAAGTATCTCCATCCACTTTCACAATTCCATTTTCTTCACTTGTAATCGCTTGCATGATAATTCCCTTTTTACCAGCCAGTTTATCGACAGTATCAGTAAACCCTTTTGCCTCTCGAAAATTTTTAGAGATTCGTTTCGTAAAGAAAGTCAATGTTAAACTCACAACTGCCCCTACAACAACTTGTAAGAATAGTGCTTCTGGGGCAAATAGTGCAATTAGACCTCCGACAACCGCTCCAATTCCAAGCCATAACATGTAAAAGGTAATCGATAACATTTCTGCAATAAATAAAATACCAGCTATAATAAACCAAATTACCCATCCAGCCATATGCAACCCTCACTTTCTTTTTTATTTTCTATATGTATATGAAAAAAAGAATTGTTTATCACGTCCTCCTCATGAATACGGGACGTTTCAACGGAAGCTGCTATACATATTCACTGTTACCATGAGTATTACTAAAATATTATATTAATATATTCTTTATTATACATGAAAATTCCTATATAAAAGTTACAAAAAATAAAATTCTTTCAAAAAATGAATCTGTAAATTAAAATAAATATAAAAAAATAATCATTTATGAAAAGGAGATATCTATATTGCCCCAACAATCAATATCCCTTTATTGGTTTTCTAAAATGTGCATCACTCTCGCTGATGTTGTTTATGTGATGATTGTTACTACTCATATCTATATGACAACAAAATCAGCTACCACCACTGCCCTTTTTCCATTATTGGGAGTTATCGCGAGCCTTATTGCTAGTACATCTGCGCCACTTATAATGAATCGTTTCCGATCCTATTCATTACTTTTTACATTACAAGGGATTAAGACTTTCCTTTTGATTCTTTTAAGCGTGCTATTCCCTTTATTATCATCTAACATTACTGTCCTTCTTACTTTTATTATTCTCATTTCATTATGCGGAGGCTGGAGCTCTCCTTTATTATACGCTGTTATTCCACGCCTAGCGCCCCAAGAAAAGTTAGTAAAAGTAAATAGTATCTTTTCCTTTTCAACACAAATTGTTCAGGCAGCTGCTTATTCGTTCACAAGTGTAGTTGTCCTTTTTATTGGTGCTACTTCTACACTTATGATTAACAACATATTAATGATTTTTGGATGTATCACATTATATGTTTCATTGCATGCTGTACAAACTGAACAAAAAGTGGAAAAATCAGCCTCCAAATCAGCTGTATTACTAGAAGGATGGAAACTGTTATTTCAGTACTCTTCCTTACGCACAGTTACATATATGGACTTAATTGAAACGTTTGCCGGAACGATTTGGATTGGCGGTATTACGATGGCTTATGTAACAACTGCTCTTCATAAAGGAGAAGAATGGTGGGGATATATCAACACCAGCTATTATATGGGAACATTAATTGGAGGATTATTAGCATGGCGAATAAGTACGTATATTCAAAATAACTTAATACGCTCAATGGCTTTAGGATCACTTCTATTTAGCGTACTCACTTTCTTATATGGCATAACAAGCAACGGATTTATTGCACTGCTTCTTTGCCTTCTAATGGGACCTGCTTATCAAATTAGAGATATTTCTCAAACAACCGTTTTACAATCAAGCGTGCCACCACCTCTATTATCAAAAATATATACAGCTCACGGCACACTTACTTCGGCTGTTTCCGGACTTTCTATGCTAAGCGTCGGTATTATTACCGATATGTTCGGCGTCCGGACAATATATATCATTGCTGCTTTTCTCATTTTATGTTCTGCTTGTTTATCTTTTATTTTGTTAAAACATACGAAACAGCAAGGCAAGGATGTTTCTCTTTAATCTCACTGTTTTTTGACATATGAAATTTTACAGAATAGGAAAAGGATAGGGCACCCTATCCTTTTTGCATTGTATTTATGATAAATTCGGAGCTCTTCTATGGTTTGTTTGCAGCTTGTTCCAATGCATGTGCAGTCCCTTCGCTAAAATCAGTACTTGCTAAAGTGATTCCAAAAAGCCTTCAGCTATCCATTTCAAGGAAAATAAAAAAGCGTCTTAGACGAACAACCTCTGCCTAAAACGCTTTTTAATAAACAACCCTTCTATTTCACATACATCTCTTCAAGTAAATGAATAAATTCCCCTTGATTCCCTGCCAATACAGGACATTTTGTTATATCAATCCACTCATAACAAAATGTTAGACCCTCATCTTCCTCTCCTGCACTTACGATATGTTCCCATGTATCTTTTACATCTGTTAGCAACGAAATATGAAAAAAGTGGCGTTTTTGATATTCCTGTTTTTCTTTCACATGAATGATATAATCACCAATGAAGCGTTCTATATATACATGCCGTAAACCCGACTCTTCTAACACTTCACGTAATGCTGCTTCTTCTAATTTTTCTCCTTCATCAACTGTACCACCTGGAACTTGTATACCTGCTTCCGGCATATCACGATGTGTAAAAACAAGCAACTGCATAACTCCTTCTGTTTCCCTTGTAATATATGCGTACACCTTTTTCTTATATAACATCGTCATCTATATCCTCTCCCCGCAATTGATTATTTCATTGCTTCTTCTAAGGTAAGTTGATTTTCATATAAATACGTAGCTTGTGGATTCCCTACATAACGTACGTGCCACGGTTCATACCGATAACCAGTAATCGATTCCTTCTCTTTTGTATACCGAATGACAAAACCAAATTTATGCGCATTTTCAGCAAGCCATTTTCCTTCTTTTGTATCCCCAAAAATGGTTTCTAATTGAAACTTGGCAGATTGTGATGTAATATCCATCGCAAGTCCCGTTTGATGTTCACTTGTTCCTGGAATCGCACTGGACATCGCTGTTTTCGCTTCTCCATCTTGAATCTTATACATTGTATTTAATGCTTTTTGCCGGTCAAAAGATCTGAACCCTGAGACCGCAAAGAGAAAAATTCTCTCTTGATCACCTTGCTTGAACATGTTTTCAAGTGCCTGTGCTGCTTCTTTCCTCATTTTTTTCTTCTCTTGATCCCCTTCACTTGAGTAACGCACTTTGGGAATGACTAAATCTTGCGGCTTGTAACGATCCGGTAACCGTCTGCTTTTATTTACAAGTACAAGTGTAGAATCCGGATTATTCACAACTGCAATATCTCCTTCTACTTTAGCGATGGTTTCTTGCTCTTTTGGAAATGTAACAATACTATTCACTTCTTGTGCTTGCTTATCTTTATACATCTTATAATTAATGCCTGCTACTCCAATAATAATTGCAACTACTACGACACTCAGCAGTGTCCATCTTTTTTTCATAAAACGACCTCTTATTTTAATAATTTGGCCATATAATACTCGTCGACATCCTTTCCATCGATGATAAGAGAAGCTTTTTTGACACCTTCTTGTTCAAAACCTACTTTTTTATATAGTGCCTGTGCTCTTGTATTGTGGGCCATTACTGTTAACTCCAAACGCCATACATCATGTAATCTTGCCCACTTTTCAATTTCTTTAAACAGCATGGTTCCAATTCCTTTTCCGCTATACGCTTGTAAAATCCCAATTACAATCGCTGCTGCATGTTTGTTTCTTTGCGCATTACCACCATTAGCTAAAATAAACCCGACTAATTGCTCACCTTCTACTACTACAAATATTGTAGAATTATAGTTTTCTATAAAGCGTTTAATCATATTTTCTTGCTGCTTCACTGTCATATTCCGTTCCCCTGGTTCAAATAACATAAAAGAAGTTTCTCCATCCAATTGTTTTCCTAACTGTAAAAATGCTGCTGCGTCCTCTACTTGAATGTCTCGTATCATCTCTATCACCCTGTCGATTTTATAATGTAAAAGTTTTATCTATAAAGAGCATTTCGCTATTTTTTTATGAAATACCTTTCTATTTTTCATAGGAGAAATAGACAAATTTCGATATCAGTATAATGAAGGTGAAATTTTATTTATAAAAAGAGCTTGATTCCTATTTTTCTCTTCTTTGTGAACACAAAAAGAAACGTAAGCACCCCGCTTACGTTCATCCATTCACCTTCTCTGCTTGCCAAAAATATTCACTAAATGCTTTCGCCAATACATCAATGGAATGATTTAATTCTTCAGATGTATTATCTACACCTCCTACTTCAATTAAAATTGCTTGTCCTGACAAGTCCTGATTATAAACACCGTTTCCTGTTTGAAACCCCTTTTGTATAACTCCTCGACTTACCCCTGGATATTTCTTATTAATCGCTTCATGTAGTGCAGTTGCTAATTGTAAGTTTTTGGCGTAATTTTTATTCCCTTTTCCAATGACAAAAGCAAGCTTCGCATACGATTTATCTCCAATTGCTTTTGTCGTGACATTTTTACGGGCACTATCTCGGTGCAAATCAAAAAAGTATTGTAACTCTTTATTTCCTGCCATTGCCTCCTGTACAATTTCCCGAGACATTTTATAAGAGCTATTACTATTTAACCCCTTACTAATCAACTTTTTCCCAACATCTGTTTTATCATTAACTGCTCCTATTCCTTCATTTGCTAATTGGTCACGAAACCGTTCTCCAAGTATAGAAATATTCGTCACAGAACTTGTTGCCTTATTCGGATCTGGATCATTTGTTAAATTTAATAAAGGTAAATAAGACTCCCAACTATGAGAATGATAGATAAATGCAACTTGTCTTTTTCCGGTTGTTTGTGCAGGTTCCTTTTTCTCTTTATTTGGATCCACTTTCGGAACTTGTCCGGTTTCTCCTGTTCGTTCTTTCACCACTTCTTCAAGTGGAACGCTCGACTCGATAGGTAAGTTAGAATAATTTGTCCCTTCACCAGCAATGACAATTTCCGTATCGTATTTTCCAAACCCAGGAAGTTCCTTCCCAACGAAACTACGTACATCATCAAATCGAATATTTGTCGCTGTTGAAAAAAGAAAAGATGAAATCGAAAAGTCTTGATTTAAATTTCGATATTCTTGTGTAAAATAATGATTTTCCTTTCCAATCACATACATATATCCATTCATTGATAACTCATTTAACCAATTATATAAATATGCTGACTTTGTTTCTTTCAATGAAGTCACCATCATACTAATAAGGAAAAAGGTTGCTAACATCATAAAGACAACAAATAAAATAAGCTTACGTACACTTGTTAATTTGACATAAAAAAAGCCTCGATTCATAACATCACCCTCTCTGTTCCAACTTATGTACAAGCTATAGAGAATAGACCGCCTAAATTTCGGCTATATTGTCATAGAGGTGAAATGAATTGAAGCTAATTATTAGTATAGTTCCTATTGTTTTATCAGGTATTTTTTTATTATTTGCAGCACACCCTAAAATCCGTGTTTTCTTAGATATTTGCGCGTACCTTTCATTATATATACTTGGTATACTAATCGCTTTTAACATATATGATGTTGTGCTGCACGGCTTAGTATTTATGACAACCATTCACGGTATCTTGTTGAACCCATTATTTCTCATCACTGGAGCTTATATTGGAGTGTATTCTTTATATCTCCTTATTTATAAACTAGTAACAAGTTTAAGAAGGACATAATACTTATTCTAAATGGAGTGTAAAAATGCGACCAACTTTTATATGTCATAAATACCAGAAAAAAATTGTCAGAAAGCAAGATCTTATTACCACAATGTTCTACGTACGCATCTACTTATTTCACAATACTTGCTTTAGCCAACAATTTTTCTTTTCTAGTTTTATTCCTATTAATACGCTATTTGGAGTATATTTCATTTGGTATACTCTCGCTATAGGGGCTATTCTAACAATAACAGAACTATCGATCATTTGGATTATTTTTTTAGTGCCTGTTCTATATCGTTTTATTTCTTACTATTATATTGAACGTCACTTTTGAAAATAACGATTAGACTGCCCCTTTGGAATACTTAAACACTCCCACTCTTTTTCTTTCAGCAATTTTCCAACGTAAATAATTTGTCCGATATGTGATGCATAATGAGCGATTTGTCTCTCAATCGCTTGCATAACACTATGCGCTTCACCCCGAATATGCACGATCTTTAAAAGGTCTTGTGGTGTTAATGATTGCAGCGCTTGAAAAACATATTCCCACCCTACTTTCCATGCTATTAGCGCTTCTGCTTTTGAAGCATAGCCCCCTTCAAATTCACCATCACGATTTCGATCTAGCTTTTCACCATCTGTCGTTAAAAAATCCGTCCATCTCGAACGCATATTTCCATGTAAATGTTTGATTATAATTGCAATACTGTTTGCTTCTTCATGAGGTGTCCAACTTATTTGTTCATATGATAACTGTGAAAGCGTCCTTTCTCCTTGCTTTTGCATCGCCTTGAAGTTTGAAATCGCACATTCTAAATAGACATTTCCAACATCCATACTTAATCCTCTCCCCTATTAACTAATTGGTGTTCCATTAGGGATTTCTATATCTGGCTGAAGCAAGATTACATCTCCTTGTTCTGGCACTCCTCCTAGCACAAGCACTTCCGATATGAACTCCCCACCTTAACGACCTTACAGTCTATTTCAGCACTGGACTGCTTCATACCAAGCTCACCAAAGTCAATTTCTAATGTAATCGCAGGTACACGAGCTTCTTTAAACTCTTCTGCTTTTTTATCGTTCCCACACGTACATCTAACTGTAAAAAGTTTTCAAAATTAGCCATTTTATCAATCCTTCCAAGCTAATATTTAGACAAAACATATGAATTTCCTCTAAAAAAAAAGATGCCTAAGCACCTTTCTTTTGTAACTCACTTAATTCGTTTGGTCTATATAAGAAGTAACCAATTACTCCACCAATACATGATGGCAGTAACCAACCAATTCCTTCCTTATATAAAGGAAGCATTTGCAACACATTTGTTATGGCATCAAACTTAATATTTGCACTTTCTAAACCGTTAAATAGACTAATAACGAGTGCCCCTAAAATTGCACCAATATATATTGTATTTCGCTGTCCAATCCATTTATGGAAATAAGACAGTGCAATTAATACAATCGCAACAGGATAAATAATCATCAATACTGGTAATGTTACAGCAATAAGCTGTGTTAATCCTAGGTTTGATACAACTAAACTAAACACACATACTAATGTTACAATCGTTTTATGTGATAATTTAGGGAATAACTTTGTAAAGAATCCTGCACACGCTGATGTAAGTCCAACTGAAGTTGTTAAACAAGCAAGTGTAATAACAAGGCCTAATAATATTTTTCCACTCGTTCCATATAACTCATTTACAACTTTCGTTAAAATAAGACCTCCATTATCAGAAACGCCAAGTGACGTACTTGTCGAACCAAGATAAGCAAGTGATAAATAGATTAACGTTAAACCTAATACAGCAATAACCCCAGATATAATTGTTACTTTTGCGATTTGTTCGCTTTCTTTTATCCCTTTCGAACGAATAACTTGTACAACAACTATACCAAATACAAGTGCACTAATCGCATCCATCGTTAAGTATCCTTGAATAAATCCACCGAAAAATGCAGTATCTTTATATGCTTCTATCGGTGCAGCAGGAGTTCCAATTGGATCAATTATAGCTTTACCTACAATTACAGCGACAATTAATACTAATAGTGGAGTAAGAAACTTTCCAAACCAATCAATTAATTTCGATGGATTTAGTGATAAATACCAAGTAATACCGAAGAAAACTGCTGTGTAGAGAAACAACATGTACCATTCTGACACAAACGCTTCCGTTAAAAATGGTTTCATCCCCATTTCAAAAGAAACCGCTCCTGTACGTGGGATGGCAAAGAATGGTCCAATTGCTAAATAACTAATCAGTGGAAAAATAAATGCAAATATAGGGTGAACTCTAGAAGATAGCGCTTTCAAGTCCCCTTCTACAAAAGCGACAGCCGTTACAGCTAATAGAGGAAGTCCGACTCCTGTCACAAGGAATCCAATTGTAGCAATCCAAACATTTTCTCCTGCCTGTTGTCCTAATACCGGCGGGAAAATTAAATTTCCTGCTCCTAAAAATAATGCAAATAACATTAAACCGATTGCTATTGTATCTCCTGGCCTTAATCGTCCCTTCATCTCTCTTTTGCATAGCATGTCTTTATTGTTTTTATCTCTTTCACAATATGCTATGCATCCTCCTCTCTATCCATAGTGATTATTTATGCCCCTTAAAAAGCAATGTCTTTCCCCATAATTTCTCCATTTCCCCTTTTCTTACTCCGATTAATAATTTTGATTTTTTTGAATATTCAAAACATTATAGTGTTATATCACAGAGTTAATAGGTCAGACCTCTTTGCTTTTGTCACACATATAGTAACACATTTAGTTGAAAAATAGAAACATATTTTTTATATGAAATTTTTCGAAAAACTAAATAGTATGCAAACCTTGCATTATTCTTTTAGAAAAATATTTTATAAACAAATAAGCAACTTTTCATTTTATTATTTTAAAATAAAGATAAACTTTCTTTTCCTACATATAATGAAAAGCCATCTAAATCATACAGATGGCCTTTCATCCCCTACTCTATTGTTTCTACTTGACGTGGATTATTCATTTCTTCTACGTATACAACACGAAATCCATGATCTTCTAAATCCTTTAATAAAATCTCTAACTCTTCTGCCTTAAATTCTTCACCTAGTGTGAACATAATTCTACGCACTAATAAAGCATTATTGTCAAATGTCATTAAACTTTGAATACCACTATATTTTTTTAAAACGGTGGATAACTTTTGAATGGCTCCATTATAATCTTGCGTTCCAACCATGACAGAGTATACACTAGAATGAACTCCCCATGCATCTTCTAATAGTTCAAACACCTTTTTATGAGTTAAAATCCCCAAGAATATCCCTTTTTCATCTACTACTGATAAGTATGGTAACTTCTTAATAGTAAAGAATACTTTGAAGAAAGAAGAATCTTCCCTCACATACCCTTCTTTATCATTTAACAATTCTGATAAATTATCTTCTAACGATCCTTTATATTCTAAAATATCTACTTTGTACACATTTCCTAGAAATTTCTCTTGTTTTGCATCTAAAACTGGTACACAACGATAACCAGTTTTATTTAAATGGTCCAGCGCTTCTCCAACTGTAAATGAATTTGAACAAAATAGTACTTCTTTTTTAGGCACATAGTTTCCTTTAATCCTCATAAAAAGCCTCCTTATGTTAAAATACTTTCTGTGCCATAACTATATTATATTTTCAGAAAAAAATAAATATTTTATTTCACTTTTCTGAAAACTTTTCGTATTGTTGTCATGATTTGTTCATGAATGATTCATTTTTTGATAAAGTTAATAGTTAATCATTCTGTACCTAATTGCTGACTGAAAAAAATTATCTCGCATGAACTGGAAGTAATATCCTCATTCATGAAGCTTTCCATCATTGAAGGATGAATCCTCCACTGATGGAAGTTTCCCTTTATAAATGGACTTTTACTTTTTATCACTGCGTTTAATTTTACAAATAATTATAGACTTCCTGTAAATGAATTACTTGGCATCGCAACTCATACCCATATATAAAGAAAAAGATATTGTAACTTATCCAAAAAAACGTTAGAATAAGAATAAGAATTTTCTGAATATTCTAAGAGTAGGTGAACAATTATGTCTTCATTATTTCGTTCTTACACATATCGCTTTTTAGCTGGATTCCTAATCATTCTTATCATAAGCCCTCTTCCCGCTGTATTATTAACCCATGAATCTTCTTATTTAAAAGGTTTACTTGGGATTTTTTATAATTTTGCTCATTTCCCGTCCATTTCTATTCCAATGATTGATTGGGTGCATGAATCCATTCTTTTTTCATCTCAACCTATTACCACAACGCTCCATGTTCCAGGACACTCTCCCCTGCTATTCCCTTATGTGTGGGAAGTATACTTTTTATCAATCATTCGCTTTACACTCACACTGGCAATTGGTTTTTTTATCAGCTTAGCGATTGGGCGTTTATTCTTAAAGGCACCAAAACAATTTAAAAAATACATTTCAATATTGCGCTGGATTCCATACTCATTCAGTACGGCTCTATTACAATGTTCTATTGTTTTAATTTCTTTATACATTGCAAGGTACATAACCATTCCATTTCTTTCTTCCCTCATCATCATATGTAGTACATCAATGATTATCGTTATACAAGCAATCAAAAAATGGATTCCGTTTTTAAATAACACTGAAGAACATAATATACGTGATTCATCGTTCCTCATTAATACGTTATTTATGGCAATAGCTTCAAATCATAAATCTATTTTAAGCTCCATTATTCTGTCATTCTTTTATATGGAATGTATTTTTCATACGAAAGGATTACTGCAATTTATTATTCAATTTGGAGGGAATTCACCAACTGTTGTTACAATTGGACTGCTACTCATTTATATTCCGTATATCATTCTTTCCTTTCTTCAATCCGCATGGACAACAAACCAGTCTAAACATCAAACTTACACTATCTCAAAAACAATGATTAAATAAATTAACTTTAAACAATCTCCCTCCTTTTCAAAATGGAGGGTTATTCCCCTTTTATTCAGGGTAAAATACCAACAAATTTATGAATGTTTAGAAAAACATTCCAATATTTACTCATTTCCTTTGACTATTATTTTCATTTCGATTTATTATAAAAGTATAACATACTTGCAGGAGGTGACATCTTTATTCCCACTTCGGAGTAGAGAACACACTTGGACATATTAAATATTTTTCTCATTTTTGTACTTATTCTCATTTCTGGCTTTTTCGTGGCATCTGAATTTGCGGTGGTAAAAGTACGAAAAAGTCGAATTGATCAGCTTGCAAATGAAGGAAATAAGCAAGCATTAGCTGCCAGAAGTGTTGTTTCTAACTTAGATGTATACTTATCAG
The DNA here is from genome assembly GCF_050768835.1 of Bacillus pfraonensis. Classification (NCBI taxonomy): domain Bacteria; kingdom Bacillati; phylum Bacillota; class Bacilli; order Caryophanales; family Bacillaceae; genus Bacillus; species Bacillus pfraonensis. The sequence continues at coordinate 78,108 of NZ_JAHCDO010000014.1, forward strand.
CATGTCAGCTTGGTATTACCATCACTTCTTTAGGACTCGGTTGGCTTGGCGAACCAACTGTAGAACACTTACTACGCCCCTTATTTGAAAAAGTAAACATTACTGGTGCAATGGCTAATACACTATCGTTCATCATTGCATTTAGTATCATTACTTTTTTCCATGTCGTATTAGGGGAACTTGTTCCAAAATCTTTCGCGATTCAAAAAGCTGAAGTAATTGCATTGAAATTTGCTAAGCCACTCATTTGGTTTGATCGAATCATGTATCCTTTCATTTGGTTGCTTAATAGTACAGCCGTATTCTTTACAAAACTATTCGGCTTAGAACCAGCAAAAGAAAATGAACTTGCTCACTCAGAAGAAGAATTACGATTGATTTTAGGTGAAAGCTTTAAAAGTGGTGAAATTAATCAAACTGAATATAAATATGTAAATAATATTTTCGAATTTGATGATCGTGTTGCCAAAGAGATTATGGTACCTCGTACAGAAATGGTTTGTCTATCTATCGAAAATACATTAGAAGAAAATATGGACATCGTGGCATCTGAGAAATATACACGTTATCCGATTATTGAAAAAGATAAAGATGATATTATCGGGATGCTAAATACAAAAGAAATTTTTCACGATCAAACGAAGGGGATTCATAAACCTTTAGAAGCTTATATACATCCAGTCTTAACTGTATTTGAAACAGTGCCTATCCGTAAAACATTAATTCATCTTCAGAAGAACCGTGTGCAAATGGCAATTGTAATGGATGAATATGGCGGGACAGCTGGGCTATTGACGATGGAGGATATTATTGAAGAAATTATTGGTGAAATTCAAGATGAATTTGATACAGATGAATCACCAATGATTGAAAAACGCACACCAAAACTCACTGTACTAGATGGAAAAGTACTCATTTCAGAAGTAAATGATATGTTTGGTTTACATATTGATGATAGTGATTTAGATACAATTGGTGGCTGGCTTCTATCTCAGTCCATCGATTTAAATATCGAAGTTGGCTATTCAATTGAATATGCTGGTTTCCAATTTAAAGCATTAGAGCTTGATGGGCATCAAATTAAGAAAGTTGCTGTACATAAACTAGATAGTAAAAAGGAGATATAAAGTGACTGTTTTATTAACACTTTGTATAATTGCTTGTTTTATCATATCGTTTATTGCGTTTATCTATCCGATTATCCCTGGCATACTTGCACTGTGGGCTGGATATCTTATTTATCATTTTGGTATAAATGACGGGGAGCTAACAACAAGTTTTTGGGTCCTTCAAATCGTTTTTACCATTATTATTTTCGTTGCTGATTTTATTGCAAATGGATACTTCTTAAAAAAATACGGAAGTACCAAATGGAGCGAACGTGTGGGAATGATTTCTATTATTGTCGGTTCCTTTTTCTTCCCACCATTTGGTCTCATTATCATTCCATTTCTATCAGTTTTCGTGACAGAAATAATGCATAAAAAAACACCGCAAGAAGCGTTTATGGTTGGAATTGCTACAGTCGTCGGCTTTTTAAGCAGTACAGTGGCAAAAGCGATTTTACAAATTATTATGATTATCATTTTTGTATGTTACATTCTTTTTTAACCATCCCTTTTCAGGGATGGTTTTTTAATATGCAATACCTACGCGGCTATTTTCATATACTTGTTCTTTGATTAAAGACCACGCAAAACGCGCCGTATCTCCTACCGTAATTTTCGATCCATCCAGTGGTAACATATTTATCTCTGTCCGGTATGTCCCTGTTTCTTCACCATCAACTAAATGTGTAGGACAAACAACTGTCCAGCATAGTCCACTATTTTTTAATGCTACATAAGCTGATAAATGATCCTCAGCAGCTATTGTACTTCTTCTTTTTGATTCATCCGATTGAAACCGATATATCTTCGGATTTGTTCGTGCTTGTAAAATGCCAGCAGTTCCTATTGTAATAATCCTTATTATCTTATCTTCTTTCATATGTTTTATAATACTAGGCATACTGTCCGATAAGGTTCCATTCCCATCAGTTCCAAGAGCACTTAAAACGATATCAGCCCCCTTTAACGCTTTCTTCACATCATTTTCCTGTAATACATCCCCTTCTACTATATGTAGATTGTTATGTTTTACTACAAGCTTATTTTGATTACGAACTAATACTGTGACATCATGTGAATCTTTTAATGCTAGTTTCATTAATTGTGACCCAACTCTTCCAGTTGCTCCAAATATGCATATTTTCATCTCTCTGCTCCTTATTCTCTATTTCTCTCTATTTTTTCTCAAAAATGAAAAATATACAACTAAAAAAGCTTCCTCATCACTTGAGGAAGCTCCACTATACAATACTATGCTATTATTTTTTTCCTTTGAATCTGAAGAATTGCTATCTTTACTCGTTTCCTGATCTTTCTTTTCATCTTGCTGTGTTGTTTCTTCATCTTTTTTCTTTTCATCACCATTATTATTACAACCTACCAGAAATAAAGAGCTCGCAAGTGCCATTACAGTTAAAGATTTAACCCATTTATTCATTTGCTCATCCCCCTTTTGATAGAATATGTACAATCTCATATTACTTCTCTTTTTTGAAGGAAATATGAGAAAAGAGTAAAGATACGGTAAATGTTTGTAAATTTTCTGATAACACAAACCTTATTTTTTTAATTTCGTAGTGTTTTAACATATAATAAAAGTACTATAAAACAGAAAGGTTGATACATATGGAACTTGGATTAGCTGGAAAAACTGCTCTCGTTGTCGCTTCTAGTCAAGGGTTAGGAAAAGCAATTGCTACGGAGCTCATAAAAGAAGGAACAAACGTTATGCTGCTGAGTCGTAATGAAGAAAAGTTAGCATCTTTACAAACAGAATTAATTACTCTTAATAAAGGTACTGCCATGTATACAGTTTGTGATGTTACAAATAAAGAAAGCATAAAACAGGCGGTAGAACATACTGTACAAACCTTTGGTACAATTGATATTTTAGTAAACAATGCTGGCGGTCCTAAGCCTGGTACATTTGAACAATTAACAGACGACGATTGGTACAATTCATTTGAACTCAATTTATTAAGTTACGTTCGTATGATTCGTGAAGTACTTCCATATATGAAACAGCAAGGCGGCAAAATTATTAACATTGCTTCGTCTTCTATTAAAGAGCCTATCCCTGGACTACTATTATCAAATACATTCCGCGTGGGAATTACAGGTTTAGCAAAAACGTTAGCATCTGAACTTGCTCCATATAATATCTTAATTAATACGATTGCTCCAGGGCGTATTGCTACAGATCGTGTTGCTTCTTTAGATAAAACAGCTGCCGAAAAACGTGGAATTACGGCAGAAGAGATTCAAAAACAATATGAAGCGATTATACCTCTTGGAAGATACGGCCACCCTAGTGAATTTGCAGCATTTGCTACCTTCCTTGTATCCGATGCAAATACATACATGACCGGACAATCTTTCCTTGTTGACGGTGGAATGGTAAAAAGCTTATAATTTTTAGCATCATCCCGTAACAATCATACTTTAAAAACAATAAAAATACGACATTCTTTATGCGAATGTCGTATTTTTTAACTTATCCTCACAATTTTGTTCAAAATAAGCGATCCATTCTTTACATTCAAATCCCTAATACTAAATTGTGCCTATTCAATATCAAACAACGCACCAATAATCAGAAATACTTTTGTAAGAGGCTTATTACGTATCTTGATCTTACTCCTTTACTTTCACTAAATCGTTCCTTTATACTTCAGATAAAATATAAATCATTAAGACACATTATGTAGATTGAAACTGTAAATTCTAACTACAAACCCTTTTTATCCCCTCTATCGATTTTCATTGTTTTTCACTATATCAAATCTGGCCTCAGCCTATTAATTAATTTAGAAAGAAGGAATGAACTTTGAAAAATAACATAGTTGACGTTTTAGATGCGGATCTTAAGAAACAAATTGAAAATGAAATTAAAGGTATGACATTCACTAAAAATTTCCGATCTCCTACCGCAGAAGAATGGTATATATTTTTACCTAATTTTAAAGACCCTCTAACAGGAGGGGCACCAGGAAAAACAATCATCCATTATAATCTTTATGATACACAACATATTTTTATTAATACTACCATTATTTTTGATGATCCATCTTTACATAAAAAAGAGCTACATCGCCTCGTTTATGCAATTTCAGATGAAATTGTGAATCGCCTTGTTGGATATGCCAATACTCTTCTATCTGTCCATTCAGGTGAAAATTCATATAACGCAGAATATAAACAATAATATAATCTAGACGAACTTAAGACATCAACTTGACAGGATCCTATCAAGTTGATGTCTACTTCGCTTTAGATGCCTCACATCTTGTTATCGAACAAATTCTCTATACAAATCAAGTACTAAACATAATCCAGATTTAAATTAGCACTTCACCATACCTTAAGCTACTGTTTACATTTTCTCTTTCATAAAACACAAATCACTCTATAGACAGTCACCTAATTCCTCCTTATTTAATACTTTAAAATACTAATATAAGTAGGATTACTATCTCTATCTTTGTTAACTCGCTTTATATTCTTTTACATAGCTTTCTAGTTATGAGGTGAACCTGATTCATACTTGTCCACATATTGATTCGCAAGTTTTTTAATTACCTTCGTAACATCATGTTCTTTGATTTCATGCCTAGCTACCATTTCACTACCTACAACAATTTCAACTATAAATATCTCTTCATATTTTATTCGCCTTACCCCTTATTTTTTGATTACTGAAAAAAACGACTTTCTTCATATATTGCATCAAATGTACTATTTACTATTATTTTTTTGAATTTTACATTTAATTACAAATCCAGATTTACAATCAAATAAAAAAAGAGAAGATCCTCTTCTCTTTCATTACAATTTATAATTCGTATTTTATTATATACTTTCTTTAAGCATGTTTTTCATCCTCAAATATACTCTCTATCTTATATTCTTTTTTCACAACATATTGCCATACGCTATATGCATAACGATTCATTTTAACGAAGCAACTTTCCAGAAAAAATCGAAACTCTGGATTCGCAACTTCTACTGCAACTTGAGCGAACCGAAGTGCTAATCTTTTTAAATTTGAAATATAGGCAATAGCAATTTCGGTATCACTTTTACCAGTGTTTCTCATAGATATATTATTTTGGATAAGGGGAGATTTTAGTTGTTCACAAATAATATGCTGTACATTTTCACCCTCTTGAAAATTCACCTGTTCATTGTAAGCTTGTAAAATATACGGTAAATGTTGTTTTAATATATCTCCTAACTCTTCATCTCTCACCTTATTCATACACTCACCGATCATATAAATTACTTCATAACTACACTTCATTAATTCTTCCATACATCTCATACTATAGCTCCCCCTTTCTTCTAAATATATGCCTATAAATAGAAAGCCAGAACATTTGCCGCCTTTGCTAAAAACCAATCCCAACTACTAATTTTGTCAAAATCTTTGTCTGTTAATCGTTTAGAATCATGAAAATCCTTTTGTAATTTCCCCCATACTTCCGCAACAACTGCTTTATCATAGATAAAACAGTCTGACTCTGTATTTATATAAAAACTACGCATATCAAAATTTGCTGTCCCTACATCAGCACTTATATCATCAATGATTGTCACCTTCCCATGAAAAAAGCCCTCTCGATATTGATAAATTTCCGCTCCAGCATCTAGCATCTTTTTTAAATGTGGATAAGCAGCTTGTTTTAATAACAGTGCATCACTTTTAAAAGGGACAAGAATCTTTACAGCAACTCCACGCTGTAATGCCTCTTGCAAAACACTTATCATTTCTTTTCCTGGTACAAAGTATGGCGTTGCAATGACAATTGACTTTTTAGCCTGCTTCAATAGTGCACTATACTCTTTCCAAAATCCTTTTCCATCAGAAAATATATACTGATATTTTGCACTTCCTTGTATAGAAGCCCCTTTATATAAAGAAAGCTTTTCACCAGTATCCGCATGCCAATCTTCTGCAAATTTCCGCTCCATATCAACTGCTCCATCTCCTTCAATACGCAGTTGATAATCACGCCATCTCCCGAATTTAGGATCCTTTCCGAGATACTCCTCTCCAATGTTAAACCCACCAATATAAGAAACTTTCCCATCAATCACTGCAATCCGGCGATGATTACGTTGATGCAGTGAATAAAAAAGATTCTTTAATTTAGGTTTTTTACTAAAAGTAAACTTAACACCCTTTTCTTTTAAGCGTTGAATCACCTTTTTCTTAATTTTATAGCCACCAATTCGGTCCACCGATAATTTCACATCTACACCACTTGCTGCTTTACTCTCTAATAGGTGTAAAAAATTGCGACTCACTTCATCCTTACCTACAATATAAAAATGAACATAGACATACTTTTGGGCACGATTTATATCTTCAAACAAGTTTCGATTCAAATCTTCCCCGTTTGTATACAATTGAAAATTACCATGTCGAATTTCTGCTTTTTCAAGTCCATTAGTCATTTTCTTCCCCATTTCTAGATCGATGTTCATCCATATGAATACCCCTATGATACATAACAAGATAGCTATATATTTTTTCATGGATAAAACCCTTTCTTCAAAAGCCGTTATTTCTATATCTTTCCTTTTTCTTACGTTAACATACAAGAAAAATCCACAATTTCGTGATATATGTCCATGTCAAACAAAAGTGAATTTGCATATTGTATGTTGTATCTTACAATAAAAGGAGGAAATAAAATGGGCTTCGCACATGGAAATGGATTTGCGTTACTTGTTGTACTATTTATCCTCTTAATTATCGTCGGTGCTGCTTGCTTTTGCTAATTAGCTCCTCTAAGGCGATATGTAGATGAAAAAACTATAAGAGCGGACACCTAAATTTAGGTGTCCGCTTTTCATTACATGTCAATTATAAAGTTAATAACGTTGCAATAAAAAAAGAACCGATTATAATCAATCGGCTCCCCTAAACACATATTGTTCTTTCGGCTGTTCCACTTTATTCCACTTTGTTACTTCTAAAACCGGAATATTTGCGTGGAATGGTTGATAAAATTCAGTTGAAATTTCACCTTCTACTTCAATCCAATCATCATTTTTCCATTCTACTTCCTCTGGTTTTTTCACCAGCATACCATATACACCTGAATCGGCTACGCAATGAATAATGCCAAAGCGGAATAAGAAATATTGCTCTTTCTTTGCAGAAACATCTCTGAAGACAAATCCTTTAAAAGTAAGTTTCTTTCCTGTAAATTCTCCAGGATAATTATAGATTGTTTCCATTCCTTTTAAGAAGTTCTCATCATTTAAAGCAACTTTATCTTTATTTACAAATTGCTTTTTCCCTTTCTCCATTACATCTCTGTATCCTTCTTTCGCATAATAAATACTCGTATCCGGTCTTAGAAATTGTCTTCTCATAAATGGATCTTGACTATCCGGCTGTGAAACTGGAAAATGAAACCCTTTTGCTTTCACAATATCCGAATCTAATGTCGCGATTGGAAAGAATAACCCTGTAATAATAGGAAAACAAAATAAGGTATAAGAAAAAGTACGTTTCCACCATGTATTTTCATCTTTTGAATGATCATGTCCACAGTGATTATGGTCACAGCCACAAGCATGCTCTTCTGCTTTCTCCCCGTGTTCTTTTTGGAACACAATAATAATTTGAACAATCGTTAAAAACCCTAAAATGATTGCAGCAGTTGTTGATAAATACGAATACTTCATATTAATATATTTCGTTATATTTCCAGAAATATGAAGTTGCGCTATTAAAATTGTAAAACCGAGTAAAATATATGCTCGAAACATAACCTACCACCCCATCGCATAAATGAGTAGTGAGCTTGCATAAACAACGAGTGTGACGGTAACAGTCACAACAATTACAAATCGCGTTTTAAATGTCGCAAGCATCATAAACATATTTTTAATATCCACCATCGGTCCATATACGAGGAACGCGACAAGTGACGCTGTTGAAAACGTACTTTGGAACGAGGAAGCAATAAAAGCATCCGCTTCTGAACATAGAGATAAAATATATGCAAGTCCCATCATAACCGCTGTTGAAGAAAATGGACCTTGTCCAATTGCGAGCAGTGTTGAAGTTTGTACAAAGGTTTGAACTGCAGCAGCAATTAAAGCTCCCATAACTAAGTATTTTCCCATTGAGAAAAACTCTTCAACCGCATGTGTACAAACATCCCACATTTTTTTACGCAGCGGACGCTTATGATCCACTTCTGGGAAATGTTCATCACGTAGTTGATGATCTTTAAACATAAACGATAATATAAGTCCAACAATAATCGCTACAATGATAGCAACAATGGAACGATACCATACCATATGCATACTACTTCCAAATGCAACATACGTTGCAAATAATACAACCGGGTTAATAATTGGCCCTGTTAACATAAATGCAATTCCAGCATATGGCGGGACACCTTTCCCAATTAAACGCCTTACAATCGGAACGATTCCACATTCACAACCTGGAAACATCATGCCAAGAAAAGTAGCCAATAATACAGACAGAAATCGATTTTTTGGCATCCATTTTGCCACCATATCTTCTGTCACAAACATTTGAATGAATCCTGAAATAAATACACCAATTAGCACAAATGGTAGTGCTTCAATTAAAATTGAGATAAAGATCGTATTCATTTGCAGGAATGCTTTCGGTAACTGAAACAATTCCATGATGTATTTCCTCCATCTTTTCATTAACAATATGTAATTTTAACCTCAATTCATTATTTGAACAAGTCCTATACAAATTTAATAATAAAAATACAGCGCCTGCCCTTTATACATATTTCTTATGTAAAAAAACTTTATTATAGCAAAAAAGCTGCTCTAGCGCAGTTTCACAACTATGCTAGAGCAGCTTTCTTGAACGTTAAAAATAACGTTTTTTCCAAAAAATAAACGCTAAAGTGCAAGATAATGTTGCACATATAATCATTACAATTATAAAACCATGCGGATTATTACCAAGTGGGATTTCTACGTTCATTCCGAAAAAACTCGAAACCATCGTCGGTAGTGACAAGATAATGGTAATGGAAGTTAAGAGCTTCATGACACTGTTTAAGTTATTTGAAATAACTGAGCTAAACGTATTCATCATACCACTTAAAATATTACTATATATTTCAGCCATCTCAATGGCCTGTTTATTTTCAATTAGTACATCTTCTAATAAATCTTGATCATCTTCATACATTTTAATAAACGTATTATTACGCATTAACTTTTGAATAACAATTTTGTTTGCTTTTAAAGATGTTGTAAAATATACTAAACTCTTTTCAAGTCCTAATAATGTAAAGATTTCTTTATTTTTCATCGACTTATTTAACTCGTGCTCTAAGTCGATTGTTTTTCGGTTAATTTGTTTTAAATATCGTAAATAATAAGTAGAAATCGTATATAAGAGCTGAAGTGCAAAACGAGTCTTTTTAAAAGTATAAAATTCTTTAATACGTTGATTAATAAATCGCTCAAAAATCGGATTTTCTTCTAAACAGATTGTAACGAAACATTCCGGCATTACAATCATACCAATTGGGATTGTATCGTATATTGAATTTCCTTCTTCATCGTGCCTTACTGTGGGAATATCAACGATAATTAATGCATTATCGTCCTCTTTTTCAATCCTTGATCGTTCTTCATCATCCAAAGGGTCTTTAATAAAATCCAATTCTACATTCAATGTTTGCACGAGAAATTGAATTTCTTCTTCTGTTGGATGGAGTACATTAATCCAACAACCTTTTTGAATTTCCTCTATTTCTTGTAGTTTTCCGTTTCGGTCTGTTAAATAAATATTTAACATACTATCACCCCGATTCTTTTTACATGTGGGAATCTACCTCACTTAAACAACAGTTTTTGAACCGCTATTTTCAGCATATGAAACAAACGTTCAAATTTCAATAGAAAATTATTTTGAAAACGCTTTTCTTCACAATTTCTTTCAAAATAGAAAAAGACAGAGATTGCTCTGCCTTTTCGAAAGCTCATGTTGCCTTTATAACATATTTAGAAAGCATCCACAAGTTAAACGTCACTGAAACAGTGTAGCCTGCATATGTTGAGATAATAAAACTGGTATAGTCAAAATGCGGCAATAATACAATATTTAGTACGACCTTTACTATAATTCCTAAGATTAAACCTAGAACTGTTTTTTGTTGCTGATTAACCCCTTGCAACATCGCAGCAGTAACTGTAAATAACGAAAACAATATACATGCTGGTGCATAGTACTGTAAGACCACACTTCCTACACTTGGATCATTTCCTATTCCAAATAAAAGAGTGTAGATAGGTTTTGCTAATATCATCATTCCAATTGCTGCCGGAATGGTAATCCCTACAACAAGTAAATTTGTTTTCGTAAAATGTTTATACAATAATTGTTCATTTCCAGCTATATAAGCTTTCGTCATCTCAGGAACAAGAGACATACTAAAAGCTGTTGCAACAGATACAGGAATCAGTACAACCATTTGGACAAGCCCAATAATCGCATTTATTTTTTCTGCTTCACTTTGTACATACCCTATCTCTATTAACAGTTTATTGATTGTAAACGTATCAATTGTTTGATACAACGGAATCGCTAGTCCAACAGCAACAAATGGGATTGAATACGTAAATAGCTCTTTATATAAAGCAAAAAAAGACTTCGTTGTTTGCGGAATACTTGCAACCTCTTTTTGTTTTAAGTATTTCCGCCTTTTCATATAAAACCCAATCAAAACAGTCAATCCCGCTGCCGCTCCCATAAATGCTCCAAAAGTTGAAACTCCAACAGCTAACGAAACAGATGCTTTCAAAACATGCAACACAACAAAGCTTCCTATTAAAATTGTTAACACACGAAAAAACTGTTCCACAACTACACTAGATGCTGACGGTCCCATAGATTGAAACCCTTGAAAAAAACCACGTAATAAGCTCATCACTGGTACAATCAATAAGGCAAAACTAACAATTTGAATATTGTACGTAACAGCAGTCATACTATTACCAGTTTGATCACTTCCATCAATCACTAGCTTTGCAAGATATGGAGCTAACATATAAAGAACTAGAAATGAAACAGTTCCCATAAAAATCATGAAAAACATTCCACTTTTCAACACCCGTTTTACCGTATGATAATCATTTAGCTCATCATATTTTGAAACCATTTTAGAAACAGCAAGTGGCAATCCCATCGTTGCAATACTTAACATAATTGTATACGGCCGATATGCGTACGTATATAATACATATCCGCTCGTACCAACCATTGCCGTAAACGGAATAACATATATAAATCCGAGCATTTTAGATATCATCGTTGCCATCGTTAAAAATAATGTTCCACGTAAAAACGGTGATCCTTTCATTTCATTCCTCCGCTACGCTTTATTATTACACATTATGGACAACTTCTTTATTTTAGAACTAAAACACATGAAAAAAAGCCAATGAAATCATTGACTTTAACGAACAGTTTTTCTCTTTTTCAAAACTTTCAAACCGAAATAAAGTGCTATAAAGAGGACTGCTCCAATAATTATGTAATGCGTATAATCAGCTGCATATTCTTTAATATGACGCCAGTTTCCACCTAGTTTTTCTCCTAAATAAATAAAGAGAATTGACCATGGGATAATCGCAACTACCGTATATACTGTGAAAAGTTTTAATGGCATTTTCGCTAATCCGGCTGGTATTGAAATGGCATGTCGTACAATTGGGATAAAGCGAGCAGAGAAGATTACTCCCGCGCCATAACGTTTAAACCAACTTTCAGCTACATCTAAGTGATGCTTGTTAATCAATAAATATTTACCATACTTTTCAACTACTGGACGTCCTCCGTAATACCCTAACCAGTATAAAAAGATTTGTGCTAAAGTACCACCAATTGTACCGGCGATTACTGCACCAATGAAACTTATTTTACCTTGCGCGACTAAAAAGCCAGCATAAGAAAGGACAATCTCACTTGGAATAACTTCAATCATTAAACCTAAGGCAACACCAAAGTATCCTAAACTTGCAAAAAATTGCAACAACTGCTCTATTAAATTCGCTAACATTTGCTTTCCTATCTCCTTTTCTGTTCACATACCCTCCTATTATCTCACAAAGATTTATGTATGCCAATATATTCCTCATTCTCTACCAAAATATGTACACTTCTTTACAAATATACCAGGCACAAGTAGAGGAAAAAAGAGATTTATACACGGTGAAAGATACTAAATATTACCTGTACACCTTTTTCTTAATCAAGTATGGCATTTTTATTTCTATCTTTCATACAAGCAAACATTTCTTTAATTTGCCACTCTGTATTTCTAGCGGTTGATAACTCTGGGATTTCGTTTTCACCAAAAAAGTTTATTTCCTCTGTTTCAATACCTGTTTGTTTTTCTCCTCCAACGATTTCACAACCAATGAATATTTTATATACATGTGTTGCTGCTGGCGATGGAAAATGCTTTTCTTTGTCAAATACTGCTAATAATCGAAAATGGTCAACTTTATAGCCCGTTTCTTCCCAAACCTCTTTTGCTGCCACTTCTGTTGGCGTATAACCAACATCCGCCCATCCACCTGGAAGAGCCCATTTTCCATCACTTGTTTCTTTCACAAATAATAATTTATCATCCTTATATACGACAGCCCGAATATCTACTTTCGGTGTTTGATAACCTGTTTCATTAGCAAATAATTTTTCTACCACTTCCCAATCAGTCTTCGTATAATGAGACATCATCGTAACTGAAAGATCACGTAATTGCCCGAAACGTTCAATATCATACACATCTTTTGAATACGTTAAACCCGCCTGAGCAATGGCTTGTATTTGTTTTACCCAATCGATCCATTTCGCTTCCATATTCTCACCATCCTATAAATAATATAATATTTGCATTTATTTACCTCACCTACACAAATAGTATCCTATTCACGAAAAATTTAAAAGAAATCAAATAATTTTATAAAAGTCTAGTGTTTTTTATGAAATATATTAATCTATTTTGATTTCCCGACATACAGGTTGCTGCTACGAAGAAGAAAAGGCAACTTGTAACTTGCACTCATGTTCTCTCCCTATTTTGACTTGACATGGGACGGAAGAGGATACGATTGTTTCTATGCATAACCGGATGCTCTTCGCCTAAAAAGAAAGAGTTTAATATCGATTTTTTAATTTGAATTTCTATAAAACAAGAAAGAGATTGACAATATATCAACCTCTTTCTTGTTTTATCTTGCTATATATATCCATTTTAATTTTCCGACATATAAGCCACGGTTATGAAAAGAAAAGAAGGTCTTCACTCGTTTTCTCCTTCTGTTTTCACATGACATGGGCGACTACCCATGAGCGGATCCTCTCTCCTACATAAAAGGAAGGGGTTTATGTAGGTCTTTCAATCCACATTTATATATTTGCGAGCAGTAAGCCCCCCACTGATTAAACTTTCACTTTATGACAACTCATCTAAATGTTCATGTATATATTCACGCCGCTTGTTTATATATTGAAAAATAAACTCTGCTTCTTGATCAAAAATATCTATTTTATCTTTCATATAGGGATCTTGTATAAGATATGGACGAATCGCTTCACACATCCCATCTACTTTCGGCTTTATAAAAGAAATTGTGAATTTTTCTTCCAAAATTTCTTCAAGAATATTGCGGTATTGTTTTCGAAATACCGGTATATCAAGAATTCTGGCACTCAACGTATTATATCCTTGGATTCGAATGTATTCATGGTTAAGTGGCCTTCCCTCTACATCACGTCCCCATGTAGCGTCATAGTCCCATGGGATTATTTCAAATAAACTCGTTTCATCATTATGATACAATGCATAGTTATGAACAAAACCATCAAAGTTTTGAGTCAAAATAACACCTGCTAACCACCGCAAATACTTTTCAACATCAAGATAATTTACAATTCCTTTTTCATATTTTTCTCGTGATAGCACATTGGCCTGATAAACAAATTCACTAAGTTGCTCTTCACTATGTTCATTTGCACATTTAAACTCGTAACCTGCAGATAGATTTGTTTTAACATCCTTTTCACGCTCACTTATTAATGAAAAATTCGCATCATCATCAATTGCATAATAAATTGATCCACTCGGTAATTTACGACTTTTCAAGAAGTTTTCATCAACAGATTCTAATTGTAAATATACGCCTTGAATTTGACCATTCATTTTGATAAAAACATGCTGAGATTTTGGCGAGAGCACACCAATATCACTAAAGAAGTCAAGTGATAATTTATTTCTTATAAGTGACGGATCCTTGAACTCTGAATTCAAATGAAACTCTTTTACCCCTTGAAATTGTTTCGGTTTATAGAACATAACTTGATATGATTTTTTATCAAATTCTCGAATATGCGCTCCACGGTATACAATGTCAATATCATACTTTCTTTTTCCGTACGTTAACTTAGCAGGCACTGGATTATCAGACCAAATGTCCTTTTTTAGTTCAACAAGATACATTGGATGAATAAAAAAGTCATAAGAAGGCAACATGTTCTCCCATCCCTTCTTTTTCTTTTTCTCTTTCTCTTCATTCAATGTATGCTCATAATTTTGTCCATACATCCGCTATATATCTATTTTCTATGAAAATTAAACTCTTGTCACATACAGGATGATAAACACTTTCATATCATGATTAATGTAAAAGGCCACAAAAGGCCACTTTTTCATTTTAATTAGTGATAGGGAGGATTTCTATGAAACGTGATATTCGAAAAGCCGTTGAAGAAATCAAAAGTGCAGGGATGGAGGAGTTTTTACATCAGGATCCAAGTACTTTTGATTGTGACGATGATTGTCATTCAAAAGAAGATTGCGGATGTCCAAGAACAAAATGTACTCATATAAAAAAATGGACATTTGTTACAAAAGTTACACGTGTAAAAAAATGTACATTTGTTACAAAAATTACACGTGTGAAAAAATGTAAACTCATTACGAAATGTGTTCGTTTTGAAAAGAAATTTTTCTGGACTAAACGATCATTCTGTAAAAAAACTGTATTTTATCGTGATCATGATTGTGATCATCGTAAACATTCATCTTGTGATGACGACTGTCATACAAGATGCCATGAATGCGATGACAGTAAACATTCATCCCGCAAAAGAAAAAAATTCGATCACTTCTGGTATAAAAAGCGTAATTGCTAATCCTTTATGCCTTCCTGTTAAAAATAAATGTAAAAAGACCGCTCTCGCGGTCTTTTTATACTTGCTGGAAATGACTGATATCGGCAAACTGTTTCACACTAGACTTTTTCTCTTCAAATTCAATAATACTTAGGCTTGCACTATGCATAAATGGATCATCCCACACTTTTTCAACAGAAAGACCAGCGAAGTGCCCTACCAGCAATTTTGCCGCTGCTGCATGTGATACAATTAAAATATTTTGCTCTTTATGTTTTTCTAAAAGAAAGTTTACTCCTTCTATCACTCGATTATACACATCATAAAAATTCTCACCGGATGTCGAACAAAAACGATGTGGTTCATTCCAAAATGTATGTACTTCCTCCGGATACTGCGCTTCCAAATCCGCTAACATTTGTCCTTCCCAGCTCCCCATATTAATCTCGTAAAAATGTTCATCAGCTATAATCGGGATACTTCGCTCACCCTTGATTAACTCTGCGGTATGCATGGTTCTTCCACTTGGACTGCTATATATCGCATGAAGTGGTATATCTTTTATACGTTCCCCTAACTGTTTTGCTTGTAGCATTCCTTTCTCAGTTAAATTCGAGTTCTTTCTTCCTTGCATACGCTTTGCTATATTCCATTCTGTCTCTCCATGACGTGTTACATATAAAGTCGTTTTCATTCGTTTCCTTCCTCCTCATTAAATTGGTCGTAATCCCCATGGCTCTATTGTCCCTACAATACACTCATCTTCTTTACTCTGAATTCCTGCTATAACCCCTTCAGCAATTTCTTCATGAGTCAACCATCTTGAATATTCACCTTGTAAAATAAATCCTAATATAACTCTATGATAATTACATAAAGGACTCTCTATTTTTCGGCGTTCCAATCGAGAAGCACTACTCCCTAATATATGAAACAGACTATATGATTTAGAATGTAATTCAATTTCTTCACAAATTACTTTCAGCGCCTTTTTAGCAGTTGAATGTATCCAAGCTACTACTAATGTGATAGGACCATTTTGTTTAATAGTATCTTTAATAGATTGTTTTAAAGTGTTACTGTCATGGTAATCAAGAGAAATACATGTAACATTGTCTGGGGCATTACATGTATCTTTCACACCTTCTAACCTATCTCTATCTCGTCCCATAACAGAAATGTAAAAACCTTGATTACAAAGCCAAACGGACACTTTTTTTAGCATCCCTGTCCCTCCAACAACAAGCGCATGCATATTCTTCCCTGCCCCCTTTATTTCAACAATAAAATTTCATATGTGGTTTTGCTTCCTTATAATACTTTAAGCGGTCCTGCAATGTACCTGAATGGAATTCAAATTTATGTCCATCTGGATCAATAAAATAAATAGACTGACAATCTCTTACATCACGTTCTCTGCCTTCTAAAATATGAATTTCATTTTCTTTTAATCGCTGTAGTAGCTTATCAAAGTCCGCTTGTTCAACAGAAAACGCAAGATGTGTATATGATTGATGAATTTCGCTTCTCGGAATATCTACTTCTTCATTGAGCGCGATCCAAACTCCACATACATCAAAATATGCAAGTTTTTTTCCTTTTACTAATAACTTCCCCTCTAATACTGTTTCATAAAATTGAATAGACTCTTCTAAATCTGAAACTGAAAAACAAAGATGATTAAGGCCATTTATCAACATAAATCCTCCTTACAAAATAAGAGATGAGCGAATATTCGCTCACCTCTTATTGTACTATTTTTTTGTAACATATGCCCATTTATAACTAAAATCTCCACCGAATGTATGGTTTGCAATTCCTTTTACATATGGTTTTTCCAAATATGCGGTACTTTGCTGATAAGTAGGTGAAATTGCAACATCTTCTCCAATTAAGATTTTTTCTGCTTCAGCCAGTGCTTTCCAGCGTGCAGCATCGTCTTTTAACAACTCACCTTTTGACTTAGCAACTAAGTCATCATATTTTGGATTTGAGTACGCCATTTCATTAAATGAACTTCCTGTCACAAACATGTCAATATACGTCATTGGATCTGGATAATCCGGACTCCATGCCGATAAAGAAAACTCATACTGTAATTTTTTCTCTAAATCTAATTTTTGTTTATATGGTTGTTGTTTTAAATTCACTTTAATTCCAGGTAAATTTTTCTCAAGCTCTTCTTTAATAAAGTCGCCAACTTTTTTCCGACTACCATCATCATCGTTTAGTAATTCAACTGTAATTGTATCTTGTCCCAATTCTTTTTTCGCTTCTTCCCATAACTTTTTCGCTTTTTCTACATTATCTTTGCTGTCACGGAAATTTTTATTAACTGTACGGAAATCCTTCCCATCTGGACCCGTTGTAAATTTTTCTGGTACTAAGAAATATGCTGGTAATGAACCATTATTTAAAATGACATTCGCAATCCCTTTTTTGTCATAAGCTAAATCAATTGCTTCTCTCACCTTTTGGTTTTTAAAAGTTGGATTTTGCTGATTAAAGCGTAAGAAATACATACGTGGGTCTAATTTCGTTTTAAACTCATCTGCTTTGCTCTTTTTATATTTATCTACAAACTCAGAAGTTAAAATGACACGATCTGCTTGATCACTATCATACAGGTTCACACCTGTGCTCGTTTCCTTGACAATACTAACGTTAATCTCTTCTAGTTTTACAGTGTCTTTATCCCAATAGTTTGGATTTTTCTTTAATTGATAACTTTGTTCATGTTTCCACTCACTTAACGTAAATGGTCCATTATATAAAATTTTATCAGCTTCTAATGCATAATTTGCCCCATGCTCTTTAACGAACTTCTCATTTAAAGGGAAAAATGTTGGGAAAGATGTAAGTTCAAGAAAGTACGGTGCTGGTTGCTCTAGTTCAACTACTAATGTTTTATCGTCTTTTGCTTTAACACCTAATTGATCTAATGGTAATTCTCCTTTATTTACTTTTTGTGCGTTTTTCACATCAAATAAAATAAATGCATATTCAGCCGCTGTTGCTTTATCAAGCGCACGTTGCCAGCCATATACAAAATCTTGTGCACGAACGGGTTCACCATTCGACCATTTTGCATCTCGTAATTCAAACGTGTATGTTTTCTTATCCTCACTAATTTTCACATCTTTTGCCATACCTGGAGTTGGTTTATTGTCTTTATCTAACCGATATAAACCCTCCATTGCATTAACAAATACTCGGAATGATACGGAATCTGTTGATTTTGACGTATCCATCGAAGGAATTTCTGCTGCTTCTAGTAAATTTAGCACTTGTTTGTCGGCCATTCCCTTGTTCGTTTCTTTCTTCGTTGTCGATGCTTTCTCCCCATCCCCGCAACCTGCAACGAACATACTTGTTGATAATGCAAGTGCCGCAAGCGTTGAAACTTTTTTCTTCATTCTTCCTTCCCCCAATCTGTATGTATACAATAAAGCATGTATGATAGTATTATACAAAAAATTCTGATTATTTCAAATGTTTTTCTAGTATAAAACAAAAAAGAAATGAATGTAAAAGCTACTCCATCTGCTTTTACATTCATTTCTTATAACATTTCTTTTTTTTCATCTTTGTGTAGTCCATCATCCAACTCAAACAGATTTTGCGTACGAAACACATCTTCCAGCATTTTTAAGAATTCATTTTCATCTTGTGGCTCACCGTTAACTGTAAGAGAATATGGTTCAATTTCATGTAACCTGTAATCGACAACAAATTGAATAACAATTTTCTGTCTTGTCATTCCACCATTGTATCCATGAAATTCTACTAATTCTAGTCCATCCTCCCCACGATAATACACCCAGTTGGGTTGCTGAAAGTACTGTTCAAACGATTCCCCAATAGAAAAGAAAGGATACTCATAAAGAGAACTTGTTCGTACTTTTTGAATAACATCTTGATCTGTCGGAAAGAAAAAGTGACTCATAAATATACTTGCAGCTGTCAAAATTGTAACAATAGCCGCTCCCATCTTACTTGTTCCACCACTATCACGAATAAGATAATCTTCAACATCTTCATTCTTTATTCCTCTTGCTTTTATCCGATATATTTTCCGCTCAGCAAATCGATAATATAACCCATTAGCAAAAATTCCGATTCCTATCATCATTAAAATGAGTAATAAAAAAGTAAGCGGAACCATATTAATAATTGGAAGTGCCACATTGAATCCCATATAATATGAGAATGCATCACAAGCTACTAATAAGATTACAAATAAACAAGCAGGTAAGTAATACTTTCGATATCCAAGCCATCCAACATTAAAAATAGCAGCCCATCCATTCCAGCTCCATCCTGCTATTCGTTTCTTTTCTTTGTCCCATTTTCTTTTATAATACGGATAGTGTGCTCCCACATATTGTTCCATATCTTTTTCAATTGGTGAGATTTCCTCTTTTGTTCTATTATGTAAAACTTGCTGACAATCTTCACAATTGAACTGACCGTCAGGACAAGGATTCCCACAATTTATACAACGCAAAATAATCCCTCTTTCCGTGATTTATCCCCTACTTATATTTCTGTTGTTCAACCTACTTAAAGACTTAGTTAATTGAAGAAAGAGCCTTTCATACGATGATACATTCCCATAAATAATAGATGAAACCATTCATTTTAAAGCAAAAAGTTTCATCATTATTTCAAAATCCCCTCATGTTTTAATAACCATTCTTTTCGCCATAGGCCACCTGCATAGCCAACTAACTTTCCACTTTTTCCAATTACTCGATGACACGGAACGATAATAGAAATCGGATTGCGACTATTCGCTCCTCCAATCGCTCGCACTGCCTTTGTGTTACCAACCTTTTTCGCAATATCTAGATAAGAAGCACTCACTCCATATGGAATCGTATAAAGTGCATCCCAAACACTCTTTTGAAATTGTGTTCCAATCGCTGACAATGGTACTGTAAATTCCGTTCGCTTTTGATGAAAATATTCATCTAATTCAGTAAGACACTGTTCTACAATTTGATTTTTAGTCTCTTCTTTTCGTTCCTCTACAAAAATAACAGACGTAATTCCTTCATCATTTGCAGTGATTTCAAGCAAACCTATTTCGCTATCATAATACGCTCGGTACATGCCCCTATCCTCCAATTTAATTCATTTCAATCATTGTAACATATATGTACAAAATTTCGAGAATAAGCGTTTCATTATGGAAACAAAAATGATAATGCTACAATAGAGGAAACTGCAAAAGGGGGAATAACTATGGACTATCATCTTTTTTCACCTTATACGATTAAAAATATTACATTAAAAAATCGTATTGTTATGTCACCGATGTGTATGTACTCTTCAGAAAACGAGGATGGAAAGGTTACAAATTTCCATCATATTCATTATGCATCTCGAGCAGCTGGTCAAGTAGGCCTTGTTATGCTTGAAGCTACAGCCGTTTTACCTGAGGGACGTATTTCTAATAAAGATTTAGGTATATGGAATCTTAATCATATTCCAGAGTTACAAAAAACGGTGTCACTCATCCATGAAAATGGCGCAAAATCAGCTATTCAGTTAGCACATGCTGGACGAAAAGCTGATTTACATACAGATGCTGTAGCACCCTCAGCTATTGCGTTTAATGATACAATGAAAATTCCAGTAGAAATGAATAAACAGCTAATCCAAAAGACAATTTCCGCTTTTCAAGATGCTGCATACCGTTCCAAACAAGCCGGGTTCGATATTATTGAACTCCACGCGGCTCATGGCTATCTCATTAATGAATTTCTTTCTCCATTATCAAACAAACGAACTGATGAATATGGTGGATCTCCTGAAAACCGTTACCGTTTCTTAAGAGAAATCATTGATGCTGTAAATGAAGTTTGGAATGGCCCTTTATTCGTCCGTATTTCTGCAAATGACTATCATCCTGAAGGATTAACAGTACATGACTATGTTCAGTTTGCAAAATGGATGAAAGAACAAGGCGTAGATGTAATTGATTGTAGCTCTGGTGCAGTTGTCCCTGCTCACATCGACGTTTACCCTAGCTATCAAGTAAAATATGCAAGTCATATAAAAGAACAAGTGGACATCGCGACAGGTGCAGTAGGACTCATTACAAGTGGTATACAAGCAGAAGAAATTTTAGCAAATAATGAGGCAGACTTAATCTTTATTGGTCGCGAGTTACTTCGTAATCCATATTTTCCAAGAACAGCAGCCAATGAACTTGGATTTGAATTACAAGAGCCACGCCAATATCAACGTGCTCATGGTAAAATAGCCCCAACTCGCCGCTAATACGACATAAAAACGAGAAGGGATTCCCCTTCTCGTTCTCATTATTTCATCATTGTAATCTTTGTGGAATTATAAATATGAACACCAGATTCTTCACGTAATGCTGCTAAATACATCCCTTTTGCAACCTGCTCAGCTGTAATTGGCTTATACTTTTTTAAAGTACCATTAAATACAAATGGTACGACGCCAAATATCTTCTCAGCCATTCTTTCTCCAAAACGAAATTCTTCTCGATCTCCAAGTAGTAGTGATGGTCTAAATATATGAATCCCACCAATCACCAACTTTTGAAGTTCTTCCTCCATCTTTCCTTTTACTTGTGAATAAAAGAAAAGTGATTTTGGATTGGCCCCCATAGAAGAAATAACAAGAAAATTTTGCACACCTTGCTTTTCTGCTAAACAAGCTGCTCGTAATGTATATTCATAGTCTACTTTTTTAAAATTCGCTTTCGTTTTTGCTTTCTTAATTGTTGTCCCAAGACAGCTAAAGACATCATCAACAGCAAAAAATTCTTTATACTCTTCTAATATAGAAAAATCGACTTGTTTCTGCTGCAACTTTTCATGTTCCCATCGCAGTGGTTTTCTGACAAAAATCATAACCGAGTCATAGTAATCTGAATCAAGTAATAGCTGCGTCACTTCTTGTCCAACTAAACCACTTGCTCCCAGTACTAAGGCTGTTCGTTTGTTCATCTACTTTTATACCTCTTTATCTACTTTTATCCCGTCTGAACGGGTAGCATAACTCCCACTTGTGAGAGTTTTCCTTTATCTTATTTTATCATAAGCAAAGCACTCTGCATGATGCAAGTGCTTTGCTTACTCTTTTTCGTTTTCTTTCTCTTGTGGTAGTTTCGTTATATTTGTAGAATCGCCGAGATTACCTATTAATGTTTTTAAAAAAATCAAAACACATGTCAATGGCAAGACTATTGCTAGCACTAATAAAATTGCTTCCATCAAGTAATCCAATCTCTCATCTCCTTTTTATACCCTCTACCCCAATATATGAAAGTAGTATTGTCACATATGCAATAAACAGAAAAATAATACTGTTCTTTTTGACAAATTTATAACAAAATCAAATCGGAATGATTATTATTTATTGCAACTTTCGCAGAGATGTATTATACTAAGTTCGCAACTTAAAACGGAATTATTACGTTTTGTAACAAAAAGATGTTTTTTCTCTTACTTTTGGAGAAAATAAAATTGGAAAAGAAAGAAAAGAGGAGAATGACATGAAGAAAAAGTTAATAGTGTTTTCTTTTATACTTATTTTCACATTAATTTTTGCTGGATGTTCCAACCAAAAAGACGGAGTGGCCAAAAAAGACGGAAAACTTTCTGTGTATACAACCATTTTTCCACTTGCTGATTTCACTAAAAAAATCGGTGGCGACTATGTAAATGTTGAAACAATTTATCCACCTGGCGCTGACTCTCATACATATGAGCCAACGCAAAAACAAACGGTTCAAGTTGCGAAAGCAGACCTTTTCGTATATAACGGTGCAGAATTAGAACCGTTTGCAGAAAAAATGGAAAAAACATTAACAAAAGAGAATGTAAAAGTTGTTAATGCATCTAAAGGCTTTGATCTTATCGCTTCATCAGAAGAAGAACATCATGAGCACGAAGAAGGTCATAAAGAGGAAGAACATCACCATCATGACAAAGATCCACACGTATGGCTAGACCCGACACTTGCGATGAAGCAAGCTGAAAAAATTAAAGATGCACTCATAGAATTGCAACCGGATCATAAAAAAGAGTTTGAAAAAAACTTCGCTGCCCTGCAAACAAAGTTCACTGATTTAGATGATCATTTTAAATCTGTTGTTTCAGATGCAAAAACGAAAGATATTCTAGTTTCTCACGCTGCATATGGATACTGGGAAAAACGCTATGGCTTAAAACAAATTCCAGTTGCTGGAATCTCAGCTTCCGATGAACCGTCACAAAAAGAACTTGCTAATATTACAAAAACAGCAAAAGAGCATGGTTTGAAGTATATTCTTTTTGAAACATTCTCTACTCCAAAAGTAGCAGAAGTAATTCAAAAAGAAACGGGAACGAAAATTTTACGCTTAAATCATCTTGCTACTATCTCTGAAGATGATGCAAAGCAAAATAAAGATTACTTCACATTAATGGAAGAAAACATGAATGCTTTAAAAGAAGCTACAAACTAAATATCTTTACCTTTCAGACAGTTGGAATTTTTTCAACTGTCTTTTTCATAGGCTACTGCTTGACTTAAACGGAATAACAAGTAAAATTATCCATATTAGCTTTAAAGATATAACATTTTATGAAAGCGAGTTGGAACTATGAATCTTCACATTTGTGAAGTAACAGCAAATAATTGGCGTTCAGTCGCTGCTTTAGACGTAGCAAAGGAGCAGCAACACTTTATCGAAAGTAATGCATTTTCTTTAGCAGAATCTCTATATGAAGGAAATGGAACGTCAGTAGGCTTGTATGATGCAGAGACACTTATTGGATACGCAATGTATGGTTGGCATTCAGCAAAAGATGATAGCGTATGGCTAGATCGTTTTATGATTGA
The DNA here is from genome assembly GCF_050768835.1 of Bacillus pfraonensis. Lineage (NCBI taxonomy): Bacteria > Bacillati > Bacillota > Bacilli > Caryophanales > Bacillaceae > Bacillus > Bacillus pfraonensis. The sequence goes on from NZ_JAHCDO010000014.1 coordinate 102,291, forward strand.
TCACCATTTTCAAGGAAATGGCTATGCGAAACAGTTTCTCCGCCTGCTAATTCAGTATTTACAACAAAAATTTCAATGTAAAAAGATTTATTTAAGCTTACATCCAGAAAACAAACTAGCAATGAAACTATATGAGTCTTTCGGCTTTCACTTAACTGGTGATATTGATGATGATGGGCCCGTTGTTGGTGTTGTGATGGAATTGCTTATAGATAAAAAACAAGCCTGCTAAATTAGCAGGCTTATTTTACACATTCTTTAAAATGTTCTTGGAACCATTCTTTATTAATGTCTTTCCCAATAAAGACCACTTCACTCACTCGCTTTTCTCCCTCTTTCCACTCTCTATCATAAGAAGCAGCAAATAATGTATGAACACCTTGGAAAACAATGCGGCGATCTACTCCATCAATCAAAAGAATTCCTTTATATCGATATAAATACTCTCCTAACTCTTGAACAACAGCTGACATCCATTCGTTTAACTTTTGCAAATCAAGTGGACGCTCTTCACGTAATACAAATGATTTCACACCTTCTAAATGATGGTGCTCTTTATGCGGATAAATTTCTAATGTATCACGCGTTTTAAACGTTTGAATTTCTAATAAAGCAGGGATATCTACTTCACAATTTGTCGTCGGAATTAATTTTGCCGTCGGATTAATCCCTTGTAACTCAGTAAGAAGTTCTTCCTTTTTCGCTTCTTCAATTAAATCTACTTTATTTACTAAAATCATATCAGCAAAGGCAATCTGCTCTTTTGCTTCTAATCCTTTTTCAAAATGTTTATGTATATGATAACTATCTACCACAGTCACAACGCCATTAATTTTGTATGCTGATTGAATAACCGGATCTAAAAAGAACGTTTGGATAATCGGTCCTGGATTCGCAAGACCTGTCGTTTCAATCACTAGGCCATCAAAATCCATTTTCCCCTCTGCTTTTACATCCAATAATTGTTTTAAAGCAACAAGTAGGTCTTCACGCACTGTACAGCATAAACAACCATTTGTCATTTCCATAATTTCTTCTTCTACATTCATAATCAGTTGGTTATCGATACCAATTTGACCTATTTCATTTACAATGACCGCTAGTTTCTTACCATGTTCTTCCGACAAGATACGATTTAATAATGTTGTTTTCCCAGATCCAAGAAAACCAGTTAAAATTGTTACTGGAATCATTTCGTACATCTGCTACTAAAAACATAGACAAACATAATCATCTACGTTAGATCATTCTTGCTTCTATGTGCCTCGCTTCGCCACTTACTCGCTACCACAATTTGATATAGCACTCCACAAGCGTAAATTCGGATGTAGCCCACCCTACATATATACGTTATCGAGATGTGATGATCGTATATTCTATTGCATATTTCAAATTTAGACTTGCGTTAAAGTCTCTATCCATTTCAACATCGCAGTTATCACATTTAAAAATTCTATCAGATAAACGTAGGTCAACTTTTTTATATCCACAACAAGAACATGTTTTCGAACTAGGATAAAAACGATGTACTATTCTTAATTCGATACCATATTCATTGCATCTATACGTCAACCATTCTCTAAAGCGATAGAATTTCTGTACAAATACTGCACGAGACAAATGACGATTTTTCATCATCCCTTTAACATGCAAATCTTCAATTGTTATATACTTCGGTTTGGCTTTCACTAAAGTATTTACAACATATCTAATATATTCCTCGCGGATGTTCGCAAGGTGATTATGAAGTTTTTGTATCACTAGGATTTGTCTATTGATATTCTTTTTAGTGGCAGAGTTTTCACCTCTCTTTTTTATATGTTCATATTTACGACTTAAAGATTTTTGTTGTCGTTTTAAAGATTTTTCTAATCTTTTTATTTTCTGTGTTGTATTGATATTTTTAAAAGTAATGTCATGACTACAAATTGCAAAATCTTTAATTCTAATATCTACACCTATACCATCTTGTGTGTTTATTTGCGTATTCTTTGTATCCACTTCACAAAGTACAGATACAAAGAATGTACCTGTTTTTTGAGAAACAATTCCACTACTTACCGTAGCATTCGTGGGGATGTAACCAAATTCTTTTAATCGTACCCATCCAATGGTAGGTATTTTAATGCGATGTCGTTCGACGATCCAATCTGTTTTGTTATTTTTCGGAAAATAACATTTCACATCTTGGTCTCGCTTCTTTTTGAAACGGGGAAATTTTGTTTTTCCTTTGAAAAAATTTTTAAATGCTTTTTCTCCATTCATAATAGCTTGTTTCGTTGCTTTAGAAGATACTTCTTTGATCCACATTTTATCTCTATGATTCGGAATATATTCGTTATTCAACCACTTAGAAAATTCCATTCCACTGATGAATTTCTTTTTCGTATATTTCTTTATTATGGGCGATATAGAAGCTGTAAATATATCGACTTACTCCAATCGTTTGAATAACTTTGTCTTTTTGAATATCAGTGAGTTTGATTTCTGTTTTGTATGCTTTTTTCAACATCCTCATCCTCTTTGATTTTCTTTTTATATTTTCTTAAACCGTAAATTCTACAACTAAAAATATGAAGAATAGAAATCATATCTTGAACAAGTTCTTCTTGCGGAGAAAGGCTTTCATTTCCCTTGATTATCTCAACGTTGTAAAGTCAACACAAAGACATTTAATGATTCAGAGAATACTTTCGGTTTATAATGTTTTCCCACATAATCAGCTCCTTGTGATTATGTTATATCGCTTATGACTACGTTTGCATACATTTTAATTAACTAAAAGACATCTTCTTATAACTATATCTTCGTACATTATACCATATAGATACGATGAAATTTTAATTTTTAAGGTAGTAATCCTCATCCACCTTCCTAGTTTCTCTCTTACCCTTTAGGCGTAGGTTTACTGCCCATTCATACAATAAGATCATTTTTTACACCAAAGACATATCCATTGTAAGTACAGTCTAATAACTATATAATAGTACCGAACAAGAAAGCCTTTTCAAAAACATTATCATTCATCAAGGGGGTCTACTCAAAATGGAACGAATTCAAATGGCTAGTAACCTTGAATTTTCTCGTATCATTCAAGGGTTTTGGCGTTTAGCAGAATGGAATATATCAAAACAAGAAGTACTTTCTTTTATCCAAAATTGTATGGATATGGGGATTACAACTTTTGACCACGCTGATATTTACGGGGGATATACGTGTGAATCATTATTTGGGGAAGCATTACAATTACAACCTTCTTTACGTGATAACATGCAGATTGTCACTAAATGTGGAATCGCTCCCCCATCACCGAAATTTCCAGAACGATATGTTGCTCACTATAATACTAATGCTGAACATATCGTGAAAAGTGCAGAGCAATCACTTCAAAACTTACATACTGATTATATTGATTTGTTACTGATTCATCGTCCCGATCCATTTATGGACCCAAGTGAAGTTGCAGAAGGTTTCACACATTTAAAACAAGAGGGAAAAGTACGTCATTTTGGTGTATCTAATTTTTTACCTTCTCAATTTAATATGCTTAGCTCATATTTAGATTTCCCGCTTGTTACCAACCAAATTGAAGTATCTGCGATGCAACTTGAACATTTTGAAAAAGGGACGATTGATCTATGTCAAGAAAAAAGAATCGCACCTATGATTTGGTCTCCTCTTGCTGGTGGAGAAATCTTTACAGGACAAAACGAACGTGCTGTACGCTTACGAGAAACTTTACAAAAGATTGCAAATGAACTACATGTTGAGAGCATCGATATTGTCATGTATGCATGGCTACTTGCCCATCCAGCAAACATGATGCCAATCGTCGGTTCGGGTAAGCTAGACCGTGTGAAAACAGCGGTCGAAGCTACAAAACTTACACTAGATCGCCAACAGTGGTTTACCATTTTTGAAAGTTCGAATGGACACCCTGTACCATGATTTGCAAATAAAAGATTTGTATTATAAACAAAATCCTACATTTGAGGAACAAATAGAATTACTGCTTCATGAGTCTTTTCCTTATCAAGGATACCATTAAAAAAGCAGAGCTAATACATTATAGCTCTGCTTTCTCATATTTGTTTCTTGTCATCGCAAACACACACGTATCTCTGAGTCCCTTACCATCTACTGCTACACTATTACTTTCTAAAATTCCTTCTAAGTTGAAACCCAACCTCTCAGGTATCGCTCTACTTTTTACATTTCGTGAATCACAACGAATCTCTATCCGGTTTGCCTTTAACTCAGTAAAAGCATAGTTCATAATCCCTTGCGCCGCTTCTGTCATATAACCTTTTCCACCAAAGCGAGCATCTATCCAATATCCAATTTCAAATTTGGGTATTTCCCAATCAATACGATGCAATCCAGCAGAAGCTACAAATTCACCTGTTTCTTTTAAAAATACTAGTAATCTCAAATCTTCACGTTGTAAAAATTGAATATGCGACCTTCTTATACTCGCTTCGATTTCTTCTTCTGTTTGCTCCTTTTGAGCGAACACCATCCACGGTTTTAGTTCTTCTATCGATGCATTGATAGCTTCATAGACTGCTTTTCCATCCCCTGGTTTCGGCATTCGAACAAAAAGCCTGTCTGTGTAAAATTCAGAAGGAAAATCAAGTAATAACGGATTCATTACAAGCACCCCTTGTTTTTTTATACATAATAATATTTAATCTTAAACATATAGTAAATTATTTTTTCTGATTTTTCAAATTACCCATATTTTCCCGCATCAAAAATCGTTAAGATAACATACCTCTCCCATCATTTTTCGTTGCTAAGTCATTCCCTTCAAAGAAATAAACACTATAAGCTCCGCTACCTCAATTGATTCACCTCTACCGCTGTACGTATTCCAGACTCAATGGCTCCTTGTATCCATCCATGATAAAGCGTCGTATGATCTCCTGCAAAATATATTTTCCCTTCAGGCTTTACAATAGCTGGTTGCAGTTCTGTTTCTTGACCCGCTTGAAAAATCGCAAATCCCCCTAATGCATACGGGTCCAATGTCCAGTTTTTTGCTACTCCTGACATAAATTCATCATACACTTGACCACCTAATATAGTCGCTAAGTTTTGTAATGTATAATAAATACGATCACCTTTTGATAATCCGTCCCATAATAATGCATCGTATGACCATGTATAGCTTCCGAGCATCATAGCAGGTCCCTTAGTCCCAATACCATAGCTCGGATAATACGCATAGCGTATTGGTAAATCTGTAATAATCCTCCCCCCTAGTTGGCCCTGCTCTTCCCAAAAACGGCTTTTAAATTGAATTCCTATTTTCGTAGCCGCCATATAATGTAGTTCACGAATTGCTTTCCACTTTTCATGTGATACAGAATCGAAAGGATCAATTTCAACAAAACGCATTGTGGAAAACGGAATTGTCGTAATAACTAAATCACCTGTTATGCTACTATATTCAAACGTTTCTTCATGCCTACAATATGCTGTTACTCCTTTTTCATGTTGATGAAGCTTCATCAATTTTTGATTATATATAATATCATCCTGTAACTGAGGTAAAAAAGCTTTTGGAAGCTGATCATTGCCCCCTGTAATTTCACAAAAACCACTTTCTTCCTGCAGTATATATATAAAACGTAATGTTTCAACAAATGATCTTTCTAAAAATCCTTCTAAATCTAAAAGTACACCAATCATCTCAATTGTTACTGGTGAAAAGTAAGTATTATACTGATAAGGATGATACTTTAAAAACTGTGCTGTTGAATACTTCCCAAAGTCTTTTTCAACAATTCTCCAATTTTTATCTGGATTTCTTTTAATGAAGTCAATAATTGGCTGCACTGCTAGTAATAATAATTCCTCAGATGTTTTTCCTTCCTCATTCATTGCTACCGGATAACGTAATACACTAGGGGTCTTTTCATACTGTCTTAATGTTGTTTTTCTACCATTCACATAAATAATATCTGTCTCATTTCGATTAATAAAAGGAGTTACTTGTAGCCCGAATTTTCTTATATAAGCCATCGTTAGTGTATGTATATAAGGAATACGCATTGCTCCAACATCTAAATATAATCCATTATCCTCCATTCTAATCGTCTCAATTCGGCCTCCTATACGATTATTCGCTTCTAAGATTTTTACATGATGTCCTGCACTCTTAAGTAACGATGCTGATACTAAACCAGCCATTCCAGCACCAATTATAATGATTTGTTTTGGCTCTACTGTTTTCGGTAGTCCTTTATCAATAATTTTCAGCATTTCATCAGTTACAACATGGGATTGTGTATGCACTCGCATCATTCCACCCCTTACTTTAAAAATACAAAACAGTGATTCTCTGAATTGTATTCACAAGCATAGTAGAACAACACATTATATTTCTGAATATTCACTAATAATTCACAGAGATTTGCTCTCATTCCATCTTTCTTATCATATAATGAAAATATAGATAGGAAATGTAAGGAAAGGATTGATTCAAATGAAACGTACTTACGACTATCTTGAAACAAAAAAACATTTAGAATTGAAAAAACAATTATTATGTAAAAAATTATTAAATGTAAATTTAACTGAAGAGGATCGAAATCAAATTAAGATGGAGATCGATAACTACGACTATATTTTAACTTTAGTGGACATGAATCATTATGAACGAGGAATTTCTCATAACAAGCGGATGTGAAAACATTCGCTTGTTTCTTTGAGCATTTCTTTACGCATTTTTCGTAAGTAAATATATAATAGAATGTACATTAAGATAGAGAGGTATATTCTATGATAAAATTAAGCGTATTAGATCAATCACCTATTTCTGATGGCAGTACAGCAACTGAAGCTTTTTCCAATACCGTAACACTTGCACAGGAAGTTGAAAAACTAGGATTTACTCGCTTTTGGGTATCTGAACATCATAATTCTGTCAGTTTAGCTGGTTCAAGTCCTGAAGTGCTCATATCTCATATTGCAGCGAAAACAAATCGTATCCGTGTGGGATCCGGCGGCGTTATGCTTCCTCACTACAGCTCATACAAAGTAGCTGAGAACTTCCGGGTATTAGAGGCACTTTATCCGAATCGAATTGACCTTGGAGTAGGTAGAGCACCAGGTGGTATGCCCATCGCAACACGTGCGTTACAAGAAGGAAAAATGATTTCTCTTGATCAATATCCTGAGCAAATACAAGATGTAGCAATGTACCTACATGATAAAATTCCTGAAAACCACCAATATGCAAATCTAAAAGTTTCACCTAGTATTCCTACTGCACCTGAAATATGGATGCTCGGATCAAGTGGAGAAAGCGCTATGATAGCAGCAAAACAAGGAGCTGCTTTTGCCTTTGCTCAGTTTATTAACGGCTATGGTGGCCCTGAAGTGATGAAAGCTTATCAAGAACAATTCCAGCCATCTTTCTTAGGAGACAAGCCAAAATCAATTGTTTCCATTTTTGTTGTTTGCGGAGAAACAAATGAAGATGCCGAGAAAATCGCGTCTAGTCTAGATTTATCAATTTTATTATTAGAACAAGGAAAACGTACAACTGGTACGCCTTCCATTGAAACAGCACAAAACTATCCTTACAATGCCTATGACTTTTTCCGCATCAAAGAAAATCGTCAACGTATAATCGTTGGAGATCAGACACAAGTAAAAAAGCAAATCATGGAATTGAGTAAAGCATATAATACAGAAGAATTCATGATTGTAACCATCACTCATCAATTTGAGGATAAATTAAAATCGTATCGTTTATTAGCAGAAGCTTTTAATTTATAATATACAAAAAAGGTCCATCACACTAGATGGACCCCTTTTTTGTATATTATAAATCTGTCCCCTTAATATATCTAACTGCTTCTTGTAAGGTTTCTTCAAAATTTTCTGGATAATCATGTTTTAAGCCTTCTATAACTTTATATTTATACTCTACATTTTTCTTTTTTAATAATGCCACAAACTTCTGTGTACATTCAAAGCAATCTTCATCCTGATCTCCACAAACAATATATCCTTTGATATTTCTATCTTTTAATGTGTTCAACAATTTTTCCCACTCTTCAACTTCAGGGAGCCATGGTGCTACGAAAATAAATCCTTTTACTTCTATATTTTCTGTTAATATTGTATGTAGCGCTACCCTTGCACCAGCAGAAAATCCCCCGATAATTGTATGACCTGGCTCACCATAATTGTTCGCTATAATACTTTCATAATGTACCTTTAACTCCTGGGACCCTTTTTCCACATTACCCCAAACATATCCTTCTGAAAATTGAATTTGAGACGACTGCGGCAATGCTAATAAATAACCTTGAGACACAGCTGATTGCCAATATGGCTCTGCTATCTTTATATTTTCTTGATCCCCATGCAATGCAATGAATAAATTGTTATGAATCTTGCTATTTCCTTGTAGCATTTTCAAATGAAATTGTTCAGACTTCTTTGCTAGCTCTTCTCTCTCTTTACAGAGCTGAATCATCTGATGAAATTCTTCATATCTATGAAGAGGTTTCAAATCATCGTCTGTCATTAAATACTCATGGCCATACCAAAACTTATTTTCTATAATCGCTTCTTTCATTATATGTAAAGCTTCTTTCTCAAGCCCAGATGCGCTTGCTAATGCATATTTAAAATTATATATTTGAGCCTTATTACCATCAGTTACTTTATCAGCGTTTTTTGCAATATATTGATACGCTTCCAAACTACCGTTCTTTACATAACATTCTAATGTTCCATTTAACAAACCAATATAAGTGATGCTACTCATCGATCATTACCTCCCGTAACCTTTTTCTCTAAAAACTTTTATATCATCTTAAGGCTTCAGCAGATGAGCACTATGATAGTCTCGCCATCTATTAACAGTAGCTACCGCTATCCTTAGGGCACCGTTCATGAATTAAATTATAATTTTTCATTATACATCACTCCTTTCTGCTACTCTTTTATCATTTAATCATAATTTGACAGAATAATCAATCTATTAATCGATATATAACCTCATTCAAATTTCTTAAAAACAAAAAACAACAATTTATAAATTGTTGTTTTTTGTTAAACAATATTCTTTTTGCTCTTATCTGGTTTACTTGAAACTAAATAATGTTTCTCTGAAATATATAATTTCCGCTTTAATATGCGATCTAAATATGGTGCTAGTTTCATTCCACATATGAGACGATCTTGATCATTTTCTACAATAGGAAACATTTCTTTTTCTGTAACATATTGGTCTACTGCTCTTTGCACAATATCAATCTCTTTTACTAGTTCTAAATTATCCTCTGTATGTTCAAATACCTCAAGCGTTTCCTTCGTTATAATGAACGTATTTGTAGGAAATGCTGGTAAATACGGCTTTAACAAATCATAATTCACTGTATAATCTTCATTGACTAATACTGTATAAACAATATTTGCGTTTTTTTCTAGAAACTGAGCCATGGCTTGCTCTAATTCATCTTTCGTAATTTGCCTCTCCTCTTTTCCACTTTTGAAAAAGCGAAACATTGCATCGCCTCCTTTTACTATATTATACCATAAAAGGAAAGCTGAAAAATCATAAAAAAACCTATTGAAAGAATTTTCAATAGGTTTTTTATAGCTTATTTTAAAAATGCACTTAACATCCAAACATGTTGTTCTAATGTTGTATGAATCGCTAATAGCATATCTGCTGATGTTTCATCTCCAGCTTCACCCGCTACTTCCATACCTTCTTTTAATTCTTGAATAATTGCTGAAAAATCATTTACTAATGCTTGTACCATTTCTTCAGCTGATTCCTTACTTGAACCTTCATGTACTGTCGATGTTTCTAAGTACTCTTTCATTGTTGCTAATGGTTTTCCTTCTAGCGCCAAAATACGTTCTGCTAGTTCATCAATATACGTTGCTGCTTCTGTATAAAACTCTTCAAATTTTTCATGTAATGTAAAGAAGTGTGGGCCTGTTACATACCAGTGATAGTTATGGAGTTTTACATATAACACATTCCAGTTTGCTACCTGCTTGTTTAATACTTCAACAACATTTGTTTTCGTACTCATTCAATCCACTCCTCTTATTATTTTATAATCATTCTCTTTTAATAATACATTCTTATTGTACCATAAATTCCCTACTCGTCCAAATTATCCGCTTATATGTAACAAAGTTGCAACAACTTTAATCATTCCCTAATGTTGAAAATCCATGCCTCCTTTCTTTTACTTCATATGTCTAATTGTCCAAGCTCACACATATGCATAATAATAGGTCAAGCTCATCATAGTAGAAAGAGGGATTACATGGATAATCAGCAATGGCAAGTAGCTAAAAAAGTTGCTGCTACTTATATTGGAACTGTCGTCGGGGCTGGATTTGCAACTGGGCGAGAAATTGTTGAATTTTTTACGATTAACGGATTGTATGGAACAATTGGAATATGCATAAGTGGAATTTTTTTCATTTGGCTAGGTACAAAAATGATGTTACTTTCTTCACAAATCGGTGCATTTTCTGCTCAGGAATTTAACAGATATTTGTTTGGTGATGTATTTGGAAACGTGATAAACACTTTGTTATTACTCGTGCTTTTTGGTGTAACAAGTGTTATGCTATCAGGTGCTGGCGCTGTATTCGAAGAACAACTTCGTCTTCCACGACAACTCGGTATTTTCATTACAGTTATCGCATGTATCATCATTGGTAGCCGAGGATTGCAAGGTGTATTTGAAGTAAATACACTTGTCGTACCCATTATGATGATTTTCATTATCGGACTTGCTATTACAACTTTTATTCATGGTACAACACCTATTCTTAACACTGTTCCTACAGAAGACTGGAATATGAAGTGGGTAACAAGTCCACTTACATATGTCGCCTTAAATCTTTCTCTCGCCCAAAGTGTTCTCGTACCCTTAGCAAGTGAAGTAAAAGATCGAAAGGCGATTCTATGGGGTGGAATTTTAGGAGGAGCGGGACTATGCTTTATTTTATTATGTAGTCATTTAGCCATTTTATCTGTTGATCAATTTTATCAATATAACATTCCCATGGCTGAAGTAGTAAGAAGGTTTAATGCTACTTTTCATTTTTTCTTCGTCCTTATTATTTTCGGAGAAGTGTTTACCACATTAGTTGGAAATGTATTTGGGATGACAAAACAAATGCAATCTATCACTGGTTGGAAGAGCAACAATATTGTTTATTTTATTTTATTAATTAGTTATGCCTTTAGCTATATTGGTTACAGTGAACTTCTTCACATCTTGTATCCAATCATCGGATGGGTGAGCATTATTCTGCTTCCAATAATCGCATATAAACAACTAGAAAAAACATAGTAAAAAGCATCCGTTATGTACGGATGCTTTTTCACTCACAATCTTCACAGATTTCCCAATATAGCCCCATTTCCACTGCGAGAAATGGTTTGAATTGTAATCGAATCATTCGGCTTGGCATACGCTCTAAAACAAATTGAACTCCGTCTTCATCCTCTTCTAACTCGGTTTTTAAGATTGCTATTCGTTGTATGGTTGTAATTGGCTGACCCTCTTTATATAAAGTAATTCGTAACTCGTCATATTCATTAAAAAATAACTCTACATTCATATGTTCTGTTGATACACTATTAACAATTGAATACTTACCATCTTCTTCTTGGATTACATATCTCCAGCCATTTTTCCCATCTTCCATTGGAGCAGCTTGAAATAATAACATCAAATCCTCGTATAGCATAAGATAACCCCTCTCTTACTAAAAAACAATGAGTATTTTATATACCCTTTTTCTCTATCACTATCAAGGTTATTGTACCATACATCACTTCTCTTTCCTTATTCATCTGCCTAATAACTTTCCTGCTATAATAGGAATCCACAAAAACAAAACAGGAATGATATTTATCATCCCTGTTTGTTTTCCATTAAAATACTTTTCCTGTCGCAGCTAAAGCTAATACCGCTATTAAGCTTGCAAAGAGTAATGATACAATAAAACTAAAAATCGGCAATATTTTCTTTTCATTCTTTTTAAACAATAGTCTTAAACTAATCACGATATTTAATGGCACAAATATAAAATAAAAATATTTAATAAATTGCGCGATACCATTTGAACTATTTAAAAGTGTTTTAAACACAAACACTTCAATCAAAAAGATAAGAAAAAATGAAATACTTACCCAAAATGAGACATAGCTAAGCCAAGAATGTCTTTTTGTTCCCCAGTACACTCCCATAATCTTCTCCTTTATACATAGTCTACTTTACAACAATTATACACGTATACAACAAATTCCTTTATTTTTCGACGATAATTTTCTATTTTTCAACTTATAACTTTTACGGGCAGTAAGACCCATCTAACTTCTTTGCTTTCGCTTAATTTTGAGATAGGAGTCTTACTGTTCTAAAATAGTGGGATAAAATAAATAACAAAAAACCAAAAGCATTTTATTAGCTTTTGGTTTCTCATTCTATTCCTACTTTTTCCGATTCTGCTTCGCTATTTTTTTCCACTTCCCCCGTTCAGCACGCGCAAGCACCGGATCTTGTTTTCTCATTGCATATGCAATCTCTTTTTGCAGCTTTTTATAATTCTGCAAACGTTTTGCCACTAAAACACCATTCTCAATAGCATTGCGAATCGCACACCCCGGCTCATTCTCATGTTCACAATTCCGAAAACGGCAACCCTTTGCTAATTCTTCAATATCAGAAAACGTAGCATGGATCGCTTCGCTTCCTTCCCATAGTTGGAGCTCTCTCATCCCTGGCGTATCGATCACTAAACCACCACTCGGTAATTGGAACAACTCACGATGAGTCGTAGTATGTCGCCCTTTACTATCCTCTTCACGAATACCGCCTATTTTTGCAACTTCGCTTCCCATTAACGCGTTTAACAAAGTAGATTTACCTACACCAGATGAACCAACAAGGGCAATCGTTTTGCCAGGAGCAACAAATTGTTGCAATAATTCAATTCCTGCTTGTTGCAAGCTATCAACTGCAAATATTGGAACGCCAATGGCTACTGCTTCTGTTTCCAATATTTTTTGCTCCACATCTTCACACAGATCACTTTTCGTCAAAACAATAACAGGCATTGATCCACTTTCATAAGCTAATAATAAATAACGTTCAATTCTTCTTACATTAAAATCATGATTAAGCGCATTTACTAAAAATAAATAATCAACATTCGCTGCTATAATTTGTTCAGCCGTTCTTTCACCGGCTGCTTGTCTTGAAAAAGAGCTTCTTCTTGAAAAAACACCATGAATAATCGCTTTACTTTCCTCTTCTATTTTCCTTATATGCACCCAATCACCAACTGCTGGATAATCACCTTTAGCTAGCGCTTCATGACGAAACTTTCCAGATAACTCAGCGATATATTCACCATCTTCACACATAATACGATACATATGTTTATGTTCTAATAAAATACGCCCTACTTCAAATTGCTCTAAAGATTCCTCTTCAAAAAAAGAATCCCATCCAAATGATTCTAAACGATTTTGATTCAAATTTTATATCCTCCCTATTTTGAGCCCAGTGGAAGGATAGCGCGGTTCTTTACAAATTCCCGCTCTTTCCGTCCACCTTTGTATTCGTTTTAACATTCATATCAATAATCATCGCCATAATACATCACTCCGTTCTTCTTTTAGTTAATCTCATTATATGTAATATTATTTTGAAAAGCCACTTTATTTAACGGAATTTTCAGATATACGTTTTTTTATCATTCTTATTTGTCCACGATGGCTAATCTCATCCTCTAATACATGGAACCATAAATAGTACTGATTAAATACGACTCCGTTTTCCCATCTTCCTTCTGACATTAACCATGCATCATCTTTTTCTCTTAAATATTGCAAAGAGTCTTCTCTTACTTTATTTAAAATTTGTATGTAGTATTGCACTTCATTCTTATAAATTTTTCTTCCCTCTTCTCCTAAGAAAAGAGCGTCATTCCAGTCCTCCAACTCCTCTTTTGTAAAATCTCGATTTTGAAAAGAAATAAGCTGATGAACTTTTTCTATTGCAGCAATATGTTTTAATAAGGCACCAATAGAATTGCCACCATCGACCAAGAAAAAATCTAACTGTTCTACTGTTAAATCTTTTATTTCTTGTAATGTAACCGCTCTCGTATGTTCAAGCATACTAACAAGTTGCCCGATATTGGGCGTATAATCCTCTACGCTTCTTATTCGGTAATCTATTTGCATTTTCTCATCCTCCTTCTCTAAATTTATAATAATGAAAAAAAACGTCATATAATAGACTGAAATATACCAGAATTTTCTGTTATAATGAAATTGAACATGCATGTAGTCAAACCAAATTTTCTCAATATTTGTATATGAAATTGAAAAAGGATTACTTACAACGTAGTCCGAATTTTATATACTAAAAGGAGTGGATTTGATGGAGATGTATCAATGGCTAACTGCTGTTCTCATTGGTGGCGTTACTGGTTTCGTTTCCCATCTTATCAATAACCAAGGCAAGTTATTGCTTCCACGCCGTTTAAAAACATTTTTTCACCTTGGTTTTTTCACTGATATTTTGACTGGTAGTCTTGCTGCACTTCTTGGACTTGTTTTATTCGATGCAACAACAGTAAAAGAGATTATAAAAGTTTCTATTGTGACTGCCATCTCTGGTCAAACCTTTTTACTACACCAAGCTCTTGGTGGTGAACAAGCAAAGAATGCTCAAATTGGAAAAGCGGATGAGAAAATTCAAGAAATTGACAAATTATTACGACGTTAATATGTACTTCCCTTTAAAAATATTGTTATAATGTATAAAAATATTTCTGAATTGCGTCGTTTGTCAGAGGAAAGGGTGTTTCGTATGCCAAAAAAGAAAATAGAAGATTTCTTAACCGACTCTGAAAAAGAGGAACTGATAGAAAACTATAAATGTTTACGAGCAGCCCGCACAAAACGTGAAGCTAACCATTTTGGTGAATCTGTGAATCACCTATTAGATAAAGCGAAGAAACGAATTATTGAAGAAGCAGGAATAAAGGATGAAAATGCTGCAACTGTTCAAGCTAAACGGAAAGCACTGTTTTAGTAATGTGTCTAAAACAGTGCTTTTTTGTTTATTTCAAATTTTATATCTTTAAGAAAAAGCCCCCTGCCTTTCTCCTACTCCTTTCTTTATATATCGTTCACTTTTTCTAAACACTAGTAATGAACAATCATGTGGTTCACTAAATATTCCTGTAGCAAAATCAACCTTATCCCATCATTTTAAAGTTTTACGTGAATCTGGTGTTATGTACACTCGTCTAGAAGGTACGCAACGCTTTGTTTCTATTCGAACAGAAGATTTAAATACTAGATTTCCCGGATTATTAGATACTGTCTTGCAGGCAACAGAACCGTATTAAAAAACATCTCATATCAATATGAGATGTTTTTTAGTAACAACTATTCTTTTAACAAATCTATTAATCCATTTCCTTCTGATGTTCGCTCATACCCTAAAGGTACAGTGCGTTTAATAAGCTGTGCATAAATTTCTGGCTCTGTTAACTTTCTACCATACTCTCTCTCACATTGCTTAATAAGAAGTGCTAATGCTCCGGCAATGTGTGGCGTAGCCATTGATGTTCCGCTTAATACCGCATATTTTCCTTTTGGATAAGTAGAGAGGATCCCTTCCCCCGGTGCTACTAAATCAATTTCTTGATTTGAATTACTAAAGCAAGCGAGTTTTCTTTCTAAATTTACAGCTCCTACTTCAATTACTTCTGAATAAGCACCTGGAAAGTCTAATTCTTCCGTTTTATCACTGCAATCCCCATTGTTTCCTGCAGCGCATACAACAAGCACATCTTGTTTCACTGCATGTTGGATGACTTCATGTAACTCTGGAACATCTTGTGGTCCTCCAAGTGACATCGAAATAATTCGTACTCGTTCTTGGTTAGGTCCTCTCCAGCGCACTGCATAATCAATCGCCTCAATAATATGCTGATAGTTCCCAGAACCGTCCCCAGACAACACTTTTAATACTAGTAATTTAGCAAGCGGTGCAACACCTAGAACACCAACCCCATTTTCTGTTGCTGCAATTGTTCCTGCAACGTGAGTACCATGCCCATTATTATCAAGATAAATATTGGGGTTGCCTTCATAATCCTCAGTGAAGTTTCTCCCACCAATAATTCGATTTTTTATATCTACATGATTTATATCACAGCCTGTATCTAATACTGCCACGACAATATCTTGTCCTTTTACACTCTTTTCCCAAACCTCAGGAGCATGAATCAGTTGTACACCTGGTGGAATTTCGTTTACTTGCTCAACTACTTTATCTACCGTAAACGGAATTAATTGAATACCTTTTTGTTTATTGGCCGTACTACTATTCATCTTAATCCCTCCTAAAAATATATTAATCTCTCCTTTTGAATACGCTTACACTTATTGATAACATTTTGATAACATTCGTTTTCCCGCTCCTATTTTCCTGCTTCATAATTTTTTCTCAATATAAAAACCGCCTTTCACGTGTTCTCACAAAAACAAAAATCTCCTAACATCATGTATTAGGAGATTTTTTATGAGCTACTACATATTAATTCATTCGTAATCTTTCTTTCAATTGCTTTAAATAACGGGACCGAATCAAGATGAAGTACACAATTTGAATCCCTACAAAGATACTTAATACGATGGCATTTTCTTTCACAAGCGAATACTCAAACATTTGTCCTAAGGCTGTTAACGCAACTGCACCATGTAATGTCGCAACACCGATTGGAACAAAGAATAATAACGCCAATCGAACTGTTACTACTTTTGATAACTCCCCACTTGTTAAACCTACTTTTCGAACGGAATCAAATAAACGATGATCATCTTCTAAATCAGAGAATAGACGGAAGTATAGAAAACTACCTGCACAAACAAAGAATACAATACCAATAAAGAATCCTACAAAAAAGATAGGTCCAGCAAATTGTAAAGCCTGATTTTCATCATATTCTGCCGCACTAAATCTTGAATGTTCTTGCTCAGGTTTTATTTGATTTGTAAGTTCTTTTCCGGCTTCTATTTCATTTTTTGTTTCCTTTGTTTTATACATGTAATTTTTTACTTCTTTAAATCCATCTTGCAATACATTATATTGAGCTTCTGAAACTACATATATATTCCCAGTAAGTACTTTACCTAGAGAAGATGTATCTACTTTTTTCACTTGCAACGATTTGTTATCATTCGGTAATTCAATTGTTGTTCTCTCTTTTTTCGGTGGACCGGGTATTTCTATTGATAAAAATAGTACTGCATTTTCAGTTAATACATCAACTGGCTCTCCCGTTAACTTTGCATACTTTTTATAATCCGATTCTCTTATAAACGTAGCATCTCTTAGTGGTTTATTTTCAGTTTGCTTTGATACCATATCTATTTTTTCAGTAGATATATGATGTTTCTTCAATGTTTGCTCAATAGATTGTACATGCTGTAATTCATTTTCATTCCCTTGTTTAGAGTGATATTGAAAGGAAATTGGTTGATTCATGATTCCCTTTGTCATAGAAGCAAAGCCAACTAATGTACCAATAGCTGCGAAGGCTACAGTCGAAATAATCGTCACAATAAAGAACATTCGCGCATTATCTCTCATACGGTACGCTAAATCTGAGAGAGTAATAATATTTGTTCTTGTCCAATAGAAACGTTTACTCTTCTTGCATGCTCGAACAATAAATACGCTGAGCTGCTTATACAATAAATATGTGCCAATAATGACAACAGTCGTTACAGGAATCAACATGATAAAAACCATTACACCATGTGAAGTTAAAGCACCTACATATCCTGCACTAAGCAACAATACAGCTAAAACTGAGGAAATAATAGACGCCTTGGGTTCAGGCTTTGCTTTGACTGAACCTCTAAATAGTTTCATAATTTGATTTTTACGAATCATTCCTGCACTAAAGAAAGATATGATAATAAATAAGATAAAAAACATAACGCTCGTTACAGCCATTGCTGTCGTTGGTACATAGTATGATAAAGGTAAATCTAACTTTAACAATAATGGTGCCACCACAATCAATATCCCTGAAAATATCATTCCACAAATAATACCCGTAATAATGGCCGCAATTCCAATCATGACATTTTCAAAAAAGATAAGACGTTTTAATTGAAATTTCGTCATGCCTAGCATCATTAAAATTCCTAATTCACGCTTTCTTGTTTTCAAAAACATTCCCATTGAATATAAGATGAAGAAAAAAGTAAAGAGGTAAATAATAACTTGTGCAAACGACATACTGACAAATACATATTGACCTAGCTGACTAGCACTTAATGCTGGATGAAACGCAAAAAATGAATAAACAAAAAACGCCATAATGGCAAATGCACTACTTAAAAAATAGGCCGAATAAGTTCGTCTATTTCGCGTGACATTACGAAATGCTAATTCTCTAATATTCATGTTGTACCCTCCGCTCCTTCAATCACTATATCGCCATCATAATCAAGCACGGAAATATATGCCATCGATTCAAATGACAAAAACCTTACATTTTTGAAAGGTTACAGAAAAATTGATTAAACGAAACAGTTTCATTATAATAACTACATTCATATTCATACCTTCAACCTATTGTATATTCGTTAATTTTGCGAAATAATAAGAGTGGAGATGTATGAATCAGTACATATATACTTATCGTTCGTTCTATATGAATAGGAGGAAAACATAATGACATTACAAGAACAAATTATGAAAGCACTACATGTTCAACCTGTAATTGATCCGAAGACAGAAATTCGTAAACGAATTGATTTCTTAAAAGACTATTTAAGAAAAACAGGTGCAAAAGGATTTGTACTCGGAATTAGTGGTGGGCAAGATTCTACACTAGCAGGTCGCTTAGCACAACTTGCAGTGGAAGAAGTTCGTAATGAAGGGGGCAACGCAACATTTATTGCTGTACGTCTTCCATATAAAGTACAAAAAGATGAAGAGGATGCACAATTAGCACTGCAATTTATTAAACCAGATCAATCTGTCGCTTTTGATATCGCATCAACAGTCGATGCTTTTTCAAATCAATATACAGACTTATTAGGAGAATCTTTGACAGACTTTAATAAAGGAAACGTAAAAGCTCGCATTCGTATGGTCACACAATATGCAATTGGAGGTCAACAAGGCTTACTTGTTATCGGAACAGATCACGCTGCCGAAGCTGTAACAGGATTCTTTACAAAATTCGGAGATGGCGGTGCCGATCTTCTACCGCTTACAGGCTTAACAAAACGTCAAGGAAGAGCTTTATTACAAGAATTAGGTGCTGAAGAACGTCTCTACTTAAAAATGCCCACAGCTGATTTATTAGATGAAAAACCAGGTCAAGCTGACGAAACAGAATTAGGTATTACATACGATCAACTAGATGATTACTTAGAAGGAAAAACAGTTCCTGGAGACGTTGCAGAAAAAATTGAAAAACGTTATACAGTAAGCGAACATAAAAGACATGTTCCAGCATCGATGTTTGATGATTGGTGGAAATAAGAGTCCGATAAAAAAGAAGCTAATATCAGTTAGCTTCTTTTTTATCGAATCTCCCTAAAACCTTAATGTCTCATTAATAAAACTACCCCTTTAAAAATTGCCACCCACACTACAAATGGCAGGTCTAACGTATTATGAACAATAACATTGTAATCATACATACTTGAAACATTTATATATATTTTCCTCTTATCTTTAAAATCTATTATCACATGAAGCCAGTTAACTATAAACGAAATAAAAAATGTACGATATCCTTTTACACTTCGTTAACGATATACAGCCACTCTTCCCTTTAAAATATCATCTAAACAATTCCGATGTTGTTCATTGAATAGAGTTGGCATTTGATCTAACGCAAAGAACTTCAAATCCAAAGTCTCTTCTCCATCTATCTTTTTACTTCCACCAATTATAGAGCATTTAAAGAAGATACAAATTGTCTGTGCTTGATCTCCATTTGGATACGTTTGAAAGTACTTTGTATATACACCAATAAGCCCATCTACTTCCACAATATATCCTGTCTCTTCATTTATTTCTCGAATTGCCGTTTCTTCTGCTGATTCACCGATTTCCATTGCCCCGCCTGGAAATCCCCAAGCTTCATTATCTCCTCTTTTTTGCAAAAGTACTTTCCCCTCCTCATTAAAGACGCATCCCCCTGCAAAATTTAAAATGATATAGTCATGTCCTACCTTTTTTCGTATTTCTTTAATATAATTAGCCATCTTCTCCCTCCCCAACTTAGTTATGGTTGTTCTTTGTCTCTTTCAAGTAATTCAATAATTTTATCAAGCTTTTCTTCTATATTTCTAGAACAATCTTTGTTTATAGACGTGTTTAAAAATAACCTTTTTATAAACAAAGTCAATGAGATACAAAACAAAACAATGAGTCCAATTATCACACATAGGTAAGCGATTGCAAATATATCATTTTCAAACAAAGACATTCAACACTCCCACCTTTTGTTTTTGATAATTTCACCATATTTTAACTATAACTGATTCCTTTCTAATCATCACGAACAATCCACACACAAATACAAAAAGAGCACCTGTTATAGATGCTCTTTTTCATTAATACGTAAATGTGATTGTTGCTAATGAATAACCTGCCATCGCGCTGTACGGCGCAACTTGATATGAAACTCGCTTCGCCCCTATTGGCCAAGAAACTTCATTTAATATTTTTTTAATATCTTGCATCGTTCCATCCATCGACTGTTTATAGCGCATTTCTACTTTTGTAGGCTTTGCGGTAAATTGCTTCTGCAATTTCACTTTAAATTCATTATAATTTTCAGCTCCGTATTGCGAGGACAAATAAATTAAGTTCGTATCCTTTAGCATTTTTTTGTATACTACTGCTTTAGGAGTGCCTGTTTTTATTTTATTTGTTAATTCGTTATAGTAATTAGTTGATGCTTTTGGATACTTACTTCGATCCCATTCATGATCCTTGCCTAACTGCTCGTCAGACATATTATAATACGAATACGTAACACGCCCTGCTTTATCTGGAACTGGATCATCGAATGTGGTATCCATATGATACCACTTATTCTCAATCTTCACTAAGTTCCATGCATGTGCCTGCCCATTCCCTTTCCCTGTTACAATATGCGATTGAATACCCGCTTCTTGTAATAATTGATAGGTTAATAATGTATACCCTTGACAAACAGCTGAACGATTTACTAACGCTTCATATGCCGTATAAGCCTTATAAGACGTATCATATGAAACATGTTTCACAACGTAATCATGTATGGCTTTCACCTTTTCATGCTCATCCATACCAGGCTTCAAGGCAGAATTTATAATTGACTTAACTTGTTTTTTCACATATTGAGTTTGTTCCTTTGATTCACGATATGTAATTTTTAATGTAAATGTATAATTTCCTGGTATCCCTCGTATGGAATACTTTGTGCCCGCTACATTATATTTTAAGTATTCATCTTTATCTACTATCTTCGTATACTCTTTATAGAGCGTATCCAGTACTTCCCTACCATTTTTAGTTTTTGCTTTATACGTAATTGTAATATTTTCTTCGCGATTATCCACATGCTTTTTTAATTCTTTGCGGAAGCCTTCTAACAGTTTAACATCTGTTTGCGCAACAGCAACTTTTGAGTTTGTAGCCGCATAAGATACCGCTGGAACTTGTAAACCACCAACCAGAATCGTTGAACATAGTGCAACAGTTGTTATATATTTGTTTTGTTTTTTCATCCCATCTAGTCACATCCTTCTATTTAAAATCATATGAAAGAAATGTCCATATATCTTTAAAGTATACAATACTTTTTCAAAAAGAAAATATGAAATCCTACATATTTATTTATTGCTATTTTACTATTATCAAAGGAAATCCCGATAATATTTCAGAAAATATAAAAAAACCAGTAGTTCTTCCATTAGAAGTAACTACTGATTTTATTCTAACAAGTCTGTAATAAAACGTATGTATTTTCAAACCGATGATGTTTCAAATCATCATTATCAATACAGAAATATAACATCCCTAAATCTCCCCACATCATATTACAGTTTTGATAATCAGAATCTATTTGGAATAAGAGTGTTATATCGTTAACATTCGTACCCATGCATTCTCCAGCTTCTTGAAACACTTCTTCTTGAACGGAGAAAGGTTCACCCAATAACTGATGGTTATCATAATGATCTGGGATTAATTCCTCAAGTAACTGCAGAAAACGATCCGAATCTTCTTCGTCTTCAATAAAGAGCTCTGGCAACTTATATGTGAGTTCAAATGAAATTTCACATTGGGTAAATTTCGCTAGATTTTCATCCATTCTTTGTAATTGTTCAATTGAAACATCACAATAAAGAACACATCCAGCCTCATGGTGATTTATCTCTTCTTCAAAATGATTGCCACAATAAAAGAAATATAACATCCCCTTGTCAGGAAAATTGTGATTCATACCTATATCTTGTAAATCAGTTAAATTAAATTGTGCAATAAAATCTAATGGATTCCCTTCATAGGTTGGATATTCGAATGAAACCGGCACATCAGGAACTCCACCCATTTTAGAGCTACCAATTGGAAGTGTATCCATCTGCTTAGGAACCACTTTTATACAAGGAAATATAGTATCTATTAGTTCCTGTTTTAAATGTGTCAACTCATATTTATCAATTAACGACTCAATTTGTTTTTTCATAAATTCTCCTTACATCATGTACTTATTCGTATCTTCGCACAAACATTGTACAACATTCATCATGTAAAATGAAAACAAATAAATCAAAAATGGGCTTATCCCTAGGACGCGAATAAGTTTAAAACAGCATAGTATACAGTGTTCCTACAAACAAGATATTTCATCATTTCTTCTAGTAGATCCTCACATTGTTCATTCTGCTTCATTCCAACTTTTATTATAAGGAGGCATTCCACATGGGTTACGGGTACGGTTGTGGTGGTTATGGCGGCGGTGGTTGCGGTTACGGTGGCTTCGCTTTATTAATCGTTTTATTTATCCTTCTAATCATCATTGGTGCTAGCTGCTGGGGCGGCTTCATCGGTTGCTAAGTAAACTTGAACAACTATTGTAAAAAAGCACGTGAATGACGTGCTTTTTTCCTACATAACAAATCTAATCCTTGAAAGGAATTTTCTTATGAAAATTGATGGAGTTTTTGAAGGCGGCGGTGTTCGTGGAATTGCACATGTTGGGGCGATTTGTGCCTTAGAAAAACAAGGCTATAAATGGGAACGTGTAGCCGGCACATCAGCTGGTGCCATTATCGCATCTCTTCTAGCAGCTGGTTACTCATGTGCAGAACTAAAGGACATTATAAGTAACATCGATTACCATCAATTCAGAAAAACAACTTTACTTGATAAAATCCCTTTTATAGGAAAAGGCTTAAGCGCATGGACAAAACTCGGGATTTATTCGAATGATTTTTTAGAAGAATGGTTAGAACACCTTCTACAGAAAAAAGGTATTCATCATTTTAGTGATTTATCTCATCCACAAAACTTAAAAATCATCGCCTCAGATATTAGCAATGGAAGAATGGTTATTTTCCCAGATGATTTACCTAAATACGGATTTACCAATCAAAATTTCTCTATTGCAAAAGCAGTCAAAATGAGCAGTACCATTCCGTTTTATTTTGAACCAGTAAAATGGAAAACACCTAAATGGAAAAAACCTTGCTATATGGTTGATGGAGGTATTTTGAGCAATTATCCAATATGGATCTTTGATTGCACTCCCATCCCGCGTTGGCCTACTTTTGGATTTCATTTTGTAAAAGATAAAATTCAAGCTGAACCTGTCCCTTATGAAGAACCTATTTCTATGTTCAAAGGTTTATTTAAAACAATGATGCAAGCACACGACTTACGTCATCTAGACAAAGAAACAAAAGCACGAACCATTACAATTCCAACCGGAACAATCACAAGCACAAAATTCCAATTAACTGTCGCTGAAAAAGAATGGCTTTATGAGTCTGGTTTTCATGCCGCTGAAAAGTTTTTACAGTCTTGGAATTTCAAAAGATATGTGAATCAATATCGGAGTAAAAATCAGGTTCGAAAAACAATTCAACAAAACCACCATCTAGATTCCTAATGCTACCCATCCAAATTTCATAAAGTGAAACTTCAATCAGTGGGGGTTTTCTCCATCCCTCACTGATTGTTAGCCCTCACCAATCAGGCTTTTATGGGCTGTTTATCTCCCACCTAACTTCTTTAGAAAAGCGGAAGCGGCTCGCTCAGAATCGCAGGACGTTGCTCTCGCCGAATTTTGAGGTGGGAGTATTACAGCCCGTTAAAGCGGGATAGATTCTTCCCTTACCTTTTCCCTTTACTTTTTGTATTATTGCGAAATAAAAAGAGCGAATTTTAGATTCGCTCTTTTCTCCATGTTTACGGTGCAAAGCTTATCATCCACCCTAGTATAAATCCTAGTCCAGAAAACAATAACATAAAAACAAATAAACTAAATGCCCACAATGCATATTTTCGACTTTTGTTCTTTGTAAACATGCCTATGACCGAAAACAGCAATCCAATTCCAACTATTTGAAGAAAAGCTTCACCTAAAAATGTTTCCTGGATAAGCAATGTAATGTTCAAGTACAATAATGCTAGAAAGGCTATTACTAATGATATAATCCCCATCCACGTTTCTTGTTTAAAAATATGACTCTTTCTTTTCTTTAAGAATGCCAATTCCATAGTCTTGCTTCACCTACTTTCACTCTTCTAACTTTTTCATGAGTCATCAACTTTTCAACTTCTACTTTAGGTCCAGTTACGACTGCCCCATATGTTTTAATCCCGTTTTTTTCAAGGAAAGAAATACGCTTTGACAACTCTAATGTTTTTGCTCTAGATAGTTTCGTCGCTAAATTTTCATGCTTCCGTAATGACTTTAACACATCAATAAATTGTTTCTCATGAGGTGTTTCACTTAAAAATGGACCACCTAGGCTTGAAATCGTGTCTGCCGGAAAACCAATTGGCGCAACATACATACCCTCGTCATTCTTTTGTTTCTCCTCTAGCCCTGTATTCACGGCATACCAAACAATGTCTATATTAGGGAACATTCGCTCTGCCTCTTGTATACTTAATAATTCTCTAAAAGATACATACACTTCTACAACAGATTCTTGTGGAAGACCTTTTAATATCTGCACTTCTTCGCTGCTATTATAAGACACATTATAATTATTTGGATGAGACAATACTTCATTATCTATATATGGGATTTCCGGAATTTTTTCATCTATTGTATATTCACGGCTTACTTTCGTTGCATTACTTAATAAATAACTTGTTTTCTCTTCCCCAATCCGAATATCGTTCTTCCCTATCCTTTTATACAAATCAAAATGCAATTGCAAACTAAGTGGTAACAATGTTTGTTTCATATCTCTTTCTTTCATAAATACATTGGGCTCCGTTACACTTAACGTTTGTTTTACTACATTTCGTAGCTCCATTGCGTTTGTTGGCGCCAATGCATAATATGCTAATGTGGATACGTATAAAATAGGCTGAATAATTAATAAAAAAGTAAGCACAATAAGAACGTTTGTAAGGCGAGCTCGATTTCTTCCTTTTTTCAATACTTGTTCCTGTTTCCCATCAGGAAGAGAAGCTGGTTTTTGCTGAAGAGCTTCTTGTAACAAATCTTTATAACCTTCTTTTTCAAAATGAGGTTTATCATTTGTCATCTTGACTCTTTTCCTCCTTTAACAATTGTTGTAATCTCTTTCTTCCGCGAAATATGTGACTTTTATATGTGTTTAACTTTAAATCTAATACAGAGGCACCCTCTTCGTACGTTAATTGATGTACGTCGCATAATAAAATAGCTTGTGCCTCCATTATGGGTAATGTATGAATAATCTGAATTAATTTTTCATAGCTATTTTTTGCAACTACATATTCTTCTGTAGATTCACTTGCTTGTATTGTTTCTAACTCCTTCGTTTCTACAAAAGCTATTTTTTTCTCCTTCCTCATAAAATCAATAAACGTATGATATGCCACTTTAAAAAGCCAGGATTTTACCTGTTGATTTTCATAATCTTCTAGATAAAGATACGCCCGATAAAAAGTCTCCTGCACCAAGTCCTCTGCTACATGATGGCTACGAGAAAGGGAAAATAAATACCGGTACACATCGTTTATATAAACCTTATATATTTCCTCAATTTCCATCCCCCTCCTCCTTTCATATATAACACGAGTGAAGGTGCTAAAAAGTTGCATTATTTTTCCTTTTTTATATTTTTATTTCTCGGTCATTAAGAAAGTATCAACAACCATATATTTAAATAATAAGTTTTAATTATAAATAAAACTTAAGATATTAGGACTAACTTTAAACCTCTTAAAAAAGCTACCAAAATGGTAGCTTTTTTAAGGATACTGTAACCCCACCGCTTCTTCAGCAGTAATAACAACGTAGCGTCCTCCTGTTCTTAATCCTAATAATTCAGCTTTTTCAATCGCTTCTTGTCTCGTTTCCGCATAGGCAGCTAAATACTTAATTCCATCAATAACCTGACAAATGACATATTGTTTCATTTTTCTTTCCCCTTTTTTTATTACTCGTATTTATGATAGTATCTTTCTTTTCTAAAAAACATGTTTATTACACCGAAAGATTCTTTATCAATCTGGCAATCACTTGAATCCCTTTCTCTATATCATGCATTGAGGCATATGAATAAGAAAGGCGTAAATATTGGCTTGCATTTCTATCATACACATTTCCAGGATTGAGTAAAATTTTTTCTTCCAATGCTTTTTCAAACAACTCCCGCATAGAAATATTCGGTTTAATATACAGCCAAATATAAAATCCACCTGTTGGTATTTGCCAATTTGCCACATCATTACAGTATTTCTCTAGCATTTCTAGCATAAAGTCTCTCCGTTTTTTTAACTCAATTCGTGTTTGCTGTATATGTTTCTCATATAACTCACTTGCAAACCATTCTGCAGCAGCTCGTTGTGATAACGAACTCGAGCCGTAATCCATTTGCATCTTTATATCTGCTAATCTTTTAATAACAGGTTCTGGTCCAACAACCCAGCCGATTCTCAAACCAGGACTAATCACTTTTGACATACTTCCAATATGTAATACGATCCCATTTGTATCATATGCCTTCAATGGTTTAGGTGAAGGCGAATCAAGCCATAAATCTTGATACACAGCATCTTCAATGATAGGTAATCCAATTTCATTACATACTTTCATAACTTCTTGCCTTCTTTGTTCATTCATGACAAGACTTGTTGGGTTATGAAAAGATGGGATGGTATATAAAATGGAACCATTGAATTGTCTTTTATATTTTGATATAAGTGATGGCTGAATCCCATGTTCATCCATTGGAATACCAAACAAACGCATCCCTGCAGACTGAAAAACATTGAGAGAGTACAAATATGATGGCTTTTCAAGTAAAATGGACGACCCTTTGCATAGAAGGCCCATCGAAATAAGCTGTAGCGCTTGAATTGCTCCCGAAACAATTAATATAGATGCTGGTGAGGTAAGAATATCATATTTTTGTAAATACTTCGCTATTTGCTCCCTTAATTTGAAGTCTCCTCTTGGTTCCTCGTATCCTAAAGGGATTTCCCTATGAGAAAGTTCCTTCATGATTTGCTTCATTTTCTTCTCAGGTAAAAGATCTGGTGAAAGTTCCCCAGTACCTAGTCGGATGATATTGGGATAAAATTCGGCTTGATTAATTTCTTGAATGGTCGGGAGATTCGGATAATAAATACCTGTTTCTACATAAGCATTCCAGTTAGGAGGTGACACCAAAGTTGATACACTCCATGTGTCGTTTCTCACAATCGTTCCTCTTCTACCGTTTCCCTCAATTAATCCTTGCGCTGCTAATTCATCTAAAGCCATTACAACTGTACTTCGATTCACTTCGAATGCATGAGAGAAAGCTCGCTGTGACGGTAACTTTGTACCAATGGTCCATTCTCCATTTATAATCTTCTCTTTTATATATCCCTCAATTTGTTTATATAAGGGAACTGAAGATGATTCATTTGGCTTCCAGTCAAATCGTTCCATGCTATCACCACACTTCGTTTTGGTTGGTTTGTTATCCAACCATATGGATGGATACAATTTCGATTTTCTTTTATACAATATACACTATCATATTTCAGTAATTTATATAGGAGGAAATAATATGATTGAAGCGATTCTTCACGGAATGATTCTTGCATTCGGACTCATTATTCCATTAGGTGTGCAAAATGTCTTTGTCTTTAATCAAGGTGCTAGTCAACCAAATATTTTGCGAGCTGCCCCCGTTATTCTAACAGCATCTATTTGTGATACAATTCTAATCTTGCTTGCAGTACAAGGTGTATCACTGATGCTTTTGACCTTTTCATGGCTAACAACCACACTTTATGGAATTGGATTTTTCTTTCTAATTTATATGGGATGGATGATTTGGAGAAGTGATGCTACCAAAGAGACGATTGAAGCAAAAGCAATGACCATCAAAAAGCAAATTACCTTTGCCGCCTCCGTTTCTTTATTGAATCCACATGCAATTCTAGATACAATTGGCGTCATTGGCACAAACTCTATTCAATATGTAGGCAGCGAAAAATGGGCTTTTACTTTCACAACAATTACGGTTTCTTGGATTTGGTTTATTGGCTTAGCCTTTGCAGGCCGAATACTTGGAAAAGTTGATTCATCAGGAAAAGCAATTACAATTCTAAATAAAATTTCAGGAGTTATTATTTGGGGAGTTGCTCTTTATATGTTGAAACAAGTTATTTTTTAGAAAAAAGTATAACGTTTCAGTATATTTATGGGTAATTGTTAAACAATAATTGAAGTTGTATTTGATTTATACTGTTCACAAAAGGAGCCGTTACTTATATGGAATATAGTAAAGATTACAAATTTATCCCTATGACATCCATCAAAAGTGGATTAGGAATAGATGTTACTCCTGATATTCACTGTTTACCTATTCAAATAGTTAATGTTTGTTTCATTGGAAACCCACAAGAAACAAACGAATGTGTACTCATCGATACAGGTATGCCTAAATCTGCGGATCAAATTATTTCTGCATTAACCAATCGATTTGGTCCAGATATTCAAGTAAAGGCAATTATTTTAACACACGGACATTTTGATCATATCGGTGCTGTCATTGAACTCATAAAAAAATGGGATGTCACTGTTTATGCCCACGAACTAGAGCTTCCTTATCTAACTGGTAAAATGAGTTATCCAGAACCTGACTCTAGGGTTGAAGGCGGTTTAATCGCGAAAATATCTTCTTTTTTTCCAAATGAGCCAATAAACCTAGACCATCATGTCAAATTATTACCTGCTGATGGTATTATTCCGGAGCTACCAGATTGGAAATGGATACATACACCAGGCCATTCACCTGGGCATATTTCTTTATTCCGACAAAAAGATCGTGTACTAATTGCCGGTGATGCTTTTATTACCGTAAGACAGGATTCACTCTATAAGGTTTTCACGCAACAGCAAGAAATAAATGGCCCTCCACGCTACTTTACAACCGACTGGCAAAAAGCTTGGCATTCAGTTAAACAATTAGCGAATTTACAACCTTCTATTGCAATTACAGGTCATGGAACTCCGGTATCTGGTGAGTCATTAACAACAGGGCTAAATGAACTTGCTGAAAATTTTGATCAGCTGGCAATACCCGATTATGGTCGGTATGTTGATAATAAGGAAGAGAACTAACTAGTTAAAATGAGATACTAAAAAATCCATTTGTAATGATTTACAAATGGATTTTTTAGTATCTCTTATAAAATTTCAAGTTAAGATGTAGGTTCCGGAACTGAATGTAAAGATTCATTATTCTTTTTAGGCTTAATCCATATAATTGTAATCATAGCCCCAGCAATTGCAAATATGCAGGTTAAGTAAAACACTTCATGATCTGTTCCCTTCATAAAGTAAGAATAGAGAGGCGGTCCTGCTGCCACACCGATAAAACGCATCGAACTATAGAAAGAAGTAACCGTCCCTCTCTGTTCCTTTTCAATCCCTTGTGTAATAAGTGCATCTAAACACGGTAAAGAAATACCAATTCCCATTCCCATAACAACAAGACAAAGAATTAACAAATAAATTCCTTTTAAAAATAACGGAAATATAACAGACGCAGCTGCTAGTATAAATCCGACATATATACATTTCTTCATAACACCTTGATCATCACCAATTTTCTTCCCTGCCATGTATGAACTTATTGATAATACAAGTAATGGAATCGCGATTATACATCCTTTCCATATTCCATGAATGTTGTATTTTGATTCTAATATGGTGGACAAATAAAAAAGAATCCCAAATAAAATAAGCATTATAATGGCACCTAATATAAAGATTGCGACTAACCACCTTCCCTTTTCTCGGAAAGTCAAACCAATTGATTGGATGAATTCTTTGAAAGGCGGCGCTTGTTTTTCTTGTTTTTTTGCTTTTACTAATAGTAATAATAAGGCGATAGCCACAGCACATAGAATTGGGATGGCCCAAAACGGCAAAAACCATACAACTGCTGCAAGGGCAGACCCTAATATTGGACTAAGAACTTTCCCAAACGTGTTTGACGTTTCAATAATCCCTAAACCAGTACTTACTTGTTTTTCATCTTTATACAAATCACCAACACATGGAATAACGACTGGCATTGCTCCAGCAGCACCTATTCCTTGAATTGCTCTTCCAATCAAAATCCATACATAGGGATTTTCAACTTTCCATGATACCCACCCTGTTATTGCGCCACCGATAGCTGCAATTAATAAACTTGGGACCATGACCATTTTACGTCCCCATCGGTCTGATAAATAACCAGCAATAGGAATTAATAAAATTGCTAAAATAGAATATATGGTAATTATCATAGATACTTGAAAAGAAGAAATATGTAGTTTCTTTTCGATTGTTGGAAGGATTGGAATGAGCATTGAATTTCCTAATGTCATAACAAGTGGAACAGATGTAAGTGCAATTAAACAACAGTTCTCTTTTTTTAACATGTTGATTTCGAAACCTTTCATCATTTATTTCTTTTCATGTAGTAGCCCTGATGAAATTCAATTATAAATTTCATCAGGGCTACTATATTTCATCTGCTTTTTAACTTATATAACAAAAGAAATTGGAGTATAACATAGCATTACTTCTATTCTTTCAATCCTTACAACAGTATATCCATGCTATTAAATGGAAAAATTCATTTTCACTTTAGGAAAGCAATAAAAAAGAAAGGAAGAAGTCTTCCCTTCTTTCATACAGCTTACATTAACGAGTATACCCGCCACCAAGCTGTTGTTCTGCCATAGCTACAAGGCGTTTTGTGATTTCACCGCCTACAGAACCATTTGCACGAGAAGAAGTGTCAGCACCAAGTTGCACACCAAATTCTTGAGCAATTTCATACTTCATTTGATCAAGAGCTGCTTGTGCTCCTTGTGATACTAACTGATTAGAATTACGATTTCTAGCCATTTCCGTTCACCTCCTTTACATATTAAAATGTATAGATTTCAAAAAAAAATACATGGTAAATTATGGTTTTTGTTATTTCAGACTATTTTTTAGCAAACTTACATTTTGAACTCCTGAAAAAAGAGCCTCGAAAAACGAGACTCTTTTTTATATCCATTCTACTATTATCTTTGTTCAAAAACGAAAGCATTGTATTTCATCACGCCAGCGATAGAAAATGTTTCACTTTATGGAGTCAGTACTGTCAATTGTTTTCTTCTCAACTGAATGATTTCTTCTCGTAATACCTCTTTTGCATCATATCCAAACCATTCTAGTGAAGCAAAGTGTTCCGTATCTTGAATTTCTCTTATGATTTCTTCGTAGTTTACAACCCCTTCAAACAACGGAACCATTCCTTTTCGATTACCAGCTGAAGCGTATACATTATTCGGCTCAAAGACATCTAAATGAGCAGCCGAAGCTATATTTTTCATATGGTAGTGCTGTACCCACGGTTTTAGCTGGCGATAACTTTCTACTGGATCTGCACCAGATTCCCACATATGGAGAAAATCGAGATTAATTTTTAAATATGGATGATTTACTTCTTCTAATAATTTTAGAGTTGAATCTAAACAATCTGTTAATGTATTCGGATGTGTTTCCAATAGCACATACATATTGTGATGTGCAAATAAGTCACAAATCATACGAATTCGTTTCACATATTCCTGACGTTCTTCTTTTGTAAAACTGTTGCTTCGTTTTTGTCCAGCAAATGTACGAATCTTATTTGTATTACACCAATTCGCTAGCGATGCTAATCGCTCTGATTTTCCCATTGTTTTCTCAAAATCTGCTGACAATGAAATATCTAAATAATCACTTATCATTGTAATTTCTAGATTTTTATTTTTCAAAAAATCTAGTTGTTCTTCTGTCACTTTACGCTCTTGCCCATATAGATTTTGTGCATGGATTCCCCATAATTCAATCCCTTCAAATCCGTTCTCATATGCAAATTGAACAATATCAGTAAATGAAATTAGCTGATGGCGAAACGAAATCGTACATAATGAATACTTCATAAATTCACACCCCTTTATCTCAAATTCAATGATAATTGTTTATAAAGTGACAGCCTGATTTATTTTTATCTTTTTCCATGCTACAAACTGTCTCTCTAACTCCTGTTTAATTGCAAATTCAATCTCATTCATCTCATTTAATTTTTCAACAATTGATGATAACATCTCTTTATTTTTTGTCATTGCCAATTTTATTACTTTATACTGTACATTTGTAAATCCTTGCACGATATCTTCTACTCGATCACACCAATAATCAAATTCTGTTTCAGAGTATTGTAATGTTTCACGAAAATATGCAAATGCATGTTCATAACTATATTTACGGATGGCCAATACAGGTATTTGCTTCACTGCTGGTATTAGTTTAGAAAGCTCCGTTCCACCTTCACCATTTACCATTCTTATGACCAAGTCTTTTAATTTCATCGTTAATTCATTGTAATCCCTTTTGAATGTCTCAACAAAATAACTTTCTATCGCTTCCTGAGAGGGCTCGCGAACAGCCTGTACATCAATGAAATATCCGCCACCGAACGGATTATTTTCAATAGAATGAATCACTTTATCCTTTGCCATATTTCCTTCCCAGCGAAAATCCGGATCCAGCATAAACCATTCATCTTCTTGATTTGTTTTTGATATCATTAAATAGTGTGGGAATGGTTTTTGATGGAATTTATTTTCCCTCTCTGGCAATAATGACATATCTACCATTACAATGACATATCGATTTTCTGGCTTTGTTTCTACTAACTCTAAAAAGGTCTCTACATTCGTTTGCTTCTCTTTTGAATGATCGTACCATTCGTTTACTTTTATTCCGTATAGTTTTTCATACCAATGTAAGTAACTGTCATGGCTAATATTTTCAGAATGATAAGAAATGACCCCTTCCTCTGTTATATCAAAATCCCCATCCCATAAACCAAAGTAAAAAGGTCGAAAATCTATATCACTACGTCTTTTAATAATTTCACAAAAACAACTCACTAAACAGTGCACTTTAATTGAAGTCATTTTCTCACCCTTTTTCTAAAATATTAGTTATTCACATCCACCTGTAACGGTTGTAGTTCTTCCATAAAGTCCAGTAAAGAACCTATAGTAGAAAAAGCTTTCGGATCCACTTCATCCTCAGGAACACATAATTGTAAATCCATTTCGATGTAAACAATAAGCTGAAGCATCATGACAGAGTCAATATATAAATCTTGATTTAAACGCATTGTATCTTCTAAATAAGTAACATTTTTTAATTCCATTTTTTCTATCATAATTTCTAATAAAGCTGCCTTTAACATTTTACGATTCACGTTGTCATTTCCTCCATTTCTAATAGTTTACGACTTACCTTCCCAGTTGCATTTTTAGGAATTTCCGTTACATTTTCAATTTCATGAGGGACTTTATAGGACGGTAAATGTTGTATACACCATTCTCGTATTTGAACAGGCTCAATACTAGAAATTACTTTTGCTTTTACAATCTCACCCATTACAGGATGTTTTCCGCGATACACAATTGCCTCCTGAATACCATCTAAACGGAGCATTGTCTCCTCGACTTCTATTGGGAACACTTTCAAACCAGACACGTTAATTACATCATCCATACGCCCTACAAAATGTAGCCCACGTTCTGATCTATATCCTAAATCTTTTGTATAAATCACTTTCTCTCCAATTGTTACTACTATTTCTTCAGGCTGGTTTTGATTACCACTAATACGAACAGACGCATGAGGAAGTGGTTCTCCTAAATCTAAATGTGTGTTCATATTGTGACAAATACTAATGCAACCCGCTTCCGAGCATCCGTACTGCTGCATCATATACTTTGTCATCCCTTTAAGTTTATAAAATAATGATTCTGGTAACGGTGAACCTGACGTCATCACTTTATGAAACTGAAAAATTCCTTGTGGAAAACTTCCCATAATATGCAGCATAAGTGGTACCGCATATACGATATGTTTTGGTGTATTACGAATGATATTTAACGCAAATTTCGGATTTTTATTTGTAATAACAATCGGCTTACTGCCTCGCATTATCGCAGATAACGTCCCACAAATTAACCCATATGAATGGGAAACAGGAGCCAATACAATTGGGACTTCATCAACTTCACACTGCAAAGCTTGATTATAAGCATCAATTTCTCTTTCAATTTCTTTCCATGGCCTTTCAATGAGTTTCGGTTCACCAGTTGTTCCTGAACTATATTGCAGTAAGGATGGTTCTTTTTTTATTTGGTACTCACTATTCAGTATTATGAATTGTTTAAAATCTCCATACAAAAGTCCAAAACATTCGGCACGTTTTGCCATTTCAATAGCTGTAGCTTTTGGTGTCTCTCCATGAATAAGTAGTACAGATGCCCTTTTTTGTTTTAAGAAAAGGATAAGCGTAGTAATATCAAAAGGATCTGTTATACAAAGAGCAAATCTCTTTCCATCCACCTCTTGAAAATGTTCCATATTTTCATACATTTGTAGTCTTAATTCAAAATCATTCTTGCTATATTCTTGTTTGTTAACGATTAGCATGATTTACCTCCCTAACAAAAATCTTACTCTTTATAAGTTGCAGTGCATGATATAATGGATTCGGCACTTCATGTACAAGTGATTCTACATCTTTATATAAGCGACGTTTTGTTAATTGCTCCGCTCGAAATGTAGGGGTATATAACTGCAACTCTTCAAAACGTCCATATAAATACTGAGAACCTGTAAAGTGACTCTCCAATTCTTCTACAACAAGTATCCAAAATCTCTCTTCATTAAATTGATATTCATCAGCAAGCAGTAAAGCTAGTTCACCTAAATTAAATAAGAAAAGCGCATCTAAGACCATTTCTTGTAAACAACGCATACTATCCATTTCAAAAAAGTCATTAAGCTGTCCCTTTGCATACATGTTGTGTACTTTTGTAAAATCGGGACACTTTTCTGGAACTTTTAAATATGGACGATAAAATTCAACCCCTTCATGAAAATCTTTTAGCGCAATCCGGACTGGCACTCCTTGTTTATGAATCAAAATCATATTTTGTCCATGTGATTCTAACGCAATGCCATGTTCCACTAATAAGTGTACAACTGGTAACACCGCTTTTTGTATAAGCTCCCGAAGCCAAATTTCAATGCCACTTTTCTTTAGCCACGGCTCAATAATAGGCTTTCCGTCTTGATCTTTTGCATATAATGCATTAAATGGCACGGCCTCTTCCGCTTCTTCTAAATACGTATGAATACTTTCACGCCAAATACATCCTAATGAACCGTACGTAGATTGACCTGGTGGGTCGTACGTTACACCAGCAAATTCTTGTAATAAAATAACACGTACCTCATCCCGTAAATATGAGTCATCGCTTACCAAATCTGTTAACCATTTTGAAATAATAGGTGCACTAACAACTGAGTGTGGCTTTAATGTCCGAACAGTTGATGTATTTAATAAGTTCATAGAAAGCTTCACATACGGTTTCATACAATTGGTAGCATTTTGTAAAGTACGCATCGATTGCTGTGCAAAATATTCATCTTCTGATTGTTCGATAAAAATAATGTCCTTATTGTGTATATGCTCAGCATAGTTCGGAATAATATAATTCTCCCATTGCCACGGATGAACGGGCATGAATGTATAATCATTTGGATTACACCCTATATTTCGAACAGTAGAATAAAATTCAATTCGTTTCTTCTCTCCTACTTCTTCTCTCACAACATGATTGAAATCTTCCTTGGACAGAGATCCTATATGAGTATGTTTATCATGAATGGCAATCCAAATAAGTTTCATCGACTGTTTAAATTCAAAACCATATTGGTAATTATCACGATAATGAAAGCCAATTCGTGCCTTATAGCTTGGATGATATGGATGTCCATCCATTAAACGATTTTCCAGTTCATCGTATGTTCTCTCTATAAGCTTCTCTTTTGTTTCGTATCTTTCATATTGAGCAATTGTATCTTTAAAGATCGTTTGTTCTAACTCTTGAATAAAGGAACGTACTTTCGTTTCATCTATCTGAATCATTTTAAAAACTTCATTTAAAAATTGTGCGATTGATGTTCCTTCTTCTTCCCTATCATTTTGAATTCTTACGAGTGGTTCTTCAGTTAAGCGAATACGGCCAAATGTCATTCGCTCTTGACCACAGCATCTGTATGTGACGCTATTTCCACTTTCATCAAGCCCTGAAATTATAAAAATTATATTTTTTTCCTCTTGTATGCGAATTGGAGAAATAATTTCCTCGTATATTAACGACTCTATTAATTGACGAAAAACTCTTCGTCTAACAACAATATAACGATCCGATTGAACCGCTTTCATTACTTTCGTATGATAAATCTCTTCCTTCATCGTTTCCTCCATGATAGAAAGTATTAAAAATACCATTTTTTGTATTACGTGAAATTTTAAAACTATTTATGAACGAACAACATTTTCTTTTTGATTACACTCTTCTGCCACTTCTTGAAAGAGGGGATTGTCAACTCGGACATAAATAGCTTGCTCAAGAGGGCTTGTTAATTCATCAACATCAAAAAACCTTGTTAATAAATTTGCTTTACACGGTAATTCTTTATGTTTCAATAATTCCTCTAAAAATGTAGATGGTTCACGATTATATGGAAGGAATGACTCCAATACCGTCCTTAATTCGGAAAGGAGAACTTCCTCATCTATTAACCTCGATGTACCAAATCCATTTATTAACCCAAACATATGGTTAAATATTAAGTAATAACGGAATCGTTCATCTGCAATACTATCATCATATAAATTACCACTCTCTTCACCAATACCAGGCAATTCAGTATCCAAAATATGTTTCATTGAGCTACAAAAATAAAATCCTTGATTATCACGAAAATAAAACTTTACTGGATAACCATCTTGCAGATGAATAACACTGTTTTGTTGATGTGCCTCTAATGCAACTCCATATTTTAAATACATCCATACCATTGGTTTTAAGGAAATATTCAGATACCGCCTGAACCATTCTAAACTTACCTCTTCACAACTTCTTCCTTCTTCTTCTGCAAGATGATGAATAATATTTGCTAATCTCGTTTTTTCACCTGGAAGCGCATCTTGGGTAAGTCCTGCAATAAGGGTTGCATTGTTTGCATTCTCACCATAGAAAGCATTTTCACGAATAATTACTTCAAATCCTGATTCTTGCCCTTCAAGTCCTAGCGTAATATAGGCTGGATCACATATAAAATCAAATCCTGGGAATTTATCTCGTACTTCTCCAATTTTTGTATTCAATATTTCTTTTCCTTCGATTCCACTTTCAAGCTCTTTCAATTTATTCACACGCATTGAATTTGTAACTTTCACAGGAAAAGAAAATTTAAACATATAGTTTGATTCTGGATGATACATTGTTCTAAGTGAAGATGTTGCCATATATGGTTTTCCAACTGGTCCGAAATACGTAAGAACACCATTATCCATCCAATTTTTCACATGTGGCTGATGCAATAACCATTCTGCTTGAAGTGGATGAATTGGAATTAAAGAATATTCATCTTCTTCACAATAACGTTCAATAAATTCCGTACTGACAGACGGGTCTTTCCTTAACTCCCCTTTTATAATTTCTGTTGCCTGTTCCATAAGAACGGATTTTTCCTTTACTAAATCCTTATGCGCTCGAAAATAATGAAGTTGACACTCACCCTGTAATTCAGGCGAATACATTGAACTTTTCCAATTTAATATTCCTTGTCTACTCTTTGGGGTAGGATGGTTTAAATGACCAAAAAGTAAAGATTGCTCTGCTTCTATAAAAGTCGTATGGAACCCATATAATTTTGCAACATCTTGCTCTCTCTCTCCAATAAACTCCTTCATATTTTGACAACTTTGAATAACTCGAAGTAGAAGTTCGTCCGGGTTTGTCCCCTCTCCATAGTTCATGGACATCTCTTTTATTAGTAATGTAATAACCGTTACATAATCAGCTTTCACAACATGAAAATCTGTTCCAATTTGATAATAGAAATGTTTTCCAAACAGATGACGATCTGTTGGTGATTTATATATAACTTCTGCATACAAAGTAATGTTTTGTGCCGATAACCGACAGCATAAATATGTTGAAACAGTGCTCATCGTCTTTGTATCACTAAAGATGGTACTTATATTCTCATCTTCTGTAATCCATTCCCCACTTCCTGTTTCACGTAAATAACAATTTAAAAAACTTTGCATTGTTGCATGTTCCGCGATTTGTTTCGCATGCTGCATACTTGTCCTCCTCTTTACAATAAAGCTATCGGAAATTTTTATTTTTAATAATAACTAACAAAAAAATGATTATCATTATCAAATATGATTCTAATTGATTATCATTATCAATTCAAGTGTATCTTTCAGAATTTTTTTATCATAATTAAATTTCCATCTTTTCGGTCATATTTCTTCTATAATTTTCAACTCAATTATAATCTCTCAGTAGGCTATAGAGACGGTACAGGAAAAATCTTAAGTTACGCAAAAAGCGCCATCCTTTCTGTATATTTCTACAAAAAGAATAACGCTTTTTCTGTAGCATGGATACAAATTCACATTAACTTGATAACGATTGGGTACGAAAACGATTCGTATCCCTATGTAGAATAATCACTTAACGTACGAAATTCGCGTTTTGTTAGCAAGAATCTAACAGACTATATTTGCACCAGAATCAATTAAATTTTGATAAAATTAGAAAGTATTTAAAAATGTCAAATATATTATTTAGAAGTTTAAATCCTGATGCTAAGGAGGTGTTGTCTATGCAAAAGGAAATAGTATTTTTAGGTTGTAAATATGAGGGGATAACGTTTTAATAGCCCAAAAACTGCGTGGTTCCCTTCTATATTCGAAAGGAGTATCTCTATTGAACAAACTATCTTTAAAACCCATTGACAAAAGTAACTGGGAGGAGGCTATAAAATTATCAGTAAAAGAAGAACAACGTATATTTATTGCCTCCAATCTTTATTCTATTGCAGAGGTTCAATTTTTAGATAATTTCTATGCAAATGGTATATATCTTGATAACAAGCTAATAGGATTTGCAATGTTTGGAATAGACTCTGATGATAATAATTATTGGATTTATAGACTAATGATTGATAAAGAATACCAAGGAAAAGGTTTAGGTATACAGGCTATATTTCTCATTATTAAAAAAATAAGAAGTATTAATAATAAAAATATTCCTCTAATTATGATTGGATATAATCCTAAAAATCTTTCAGCAAAAATTGCTTATAGGAAAGCTGGATTTGTTGAAACTGAATTATCATCTTGGGGTGAACAATTGGCGAAGTTCACCTTATAGAACACTATACATGCCTATCAACTTAAAAACGGAAACACAATGAACTCTCGTTCAAATAAACTAAAAAACTCTTAAAATACTATTTATCCTTAAAAATAGGCATGTATGGTGAGGCAAATTAGGTATTACATCAGTAATGTCCCTTTTCAATCAAAAATGTAGTGATTTGATTGAAATGGAAATTGTCATGATCTACCATTGCATTCATGTAATCTTGTAAAGACTGATTTTTATCTTGAATCATATATATTTTGCTGAAATCCTCTTCCGAAAATGCTTCTAGAAAGTGAATAAGGTTAAAACGAGCTTCTTTAAATTGCTGGATGAGTTCATCTTTTACAACTCCTGATTTAGCATAATTTGCGGATTTTCTATTGAATGCATCTACATTGATATTTGCCTTTGTTAAGCATTTTTGTGATTGTAGTAATAAAAGTCGTTCAAGGATGAAGCGATCCCAAAACAAAATATGCGCTACAATTTCGGACGTCGACCATTTATCTAATTGAATAGGAATAAACCAAATTTGATCGTTAAGATTTAATAATGACTGCAATATATTGTCAATAGAAGCATATTGGACTAAAATCTCATCTTTCGTTCGCAATAAAACACTCTCCCTTCACTTTTCATTCAATTCTTTCTTATTCAATAGAAAGTTAATCAAAATCCTTTGTTTACATAAAATTAAATAGCGAGATCCATCAATTTCTTAACTTGATGGATATGTGACGGTACTCCTATAAATGAGAAATTAAGCTTTATTTACTTCAGAAAAATGCTCGATTGTTGAATAAATTTGTTTTCTATACTTTATTACCCTTGAGTGTATTTGTCACTTTTGTATTCTAAAATATCTCCAGGTTGACATTCTAAAGCCTTACAAATCGCATCTAAAGTTGATAATCGAATCGCTTTTGCCTTCCCATTTTTCAATATAGACAGATTAGCCATCGTTATTCCAACCCTCTCCGAAAGTTCTGTAACGCTCATTTTCTTTTTAACCAGCATTACATCAATATTGATTATAATTGCCATGTTTTTCACCTCAGACCGTTAAATCATTTTCTGACTTTATATCAATAGCTTCTTGTAAGAGCCTTTGAAGAACAGCCGCAAAGGTTGCAATTACACTTGAAGCAAACATGCTTATTAGTGCTAGCATTATAATACTTGTTATATCTTCACTGCCATAAAATATAGCTATGGATATTATTATTCCTACTACAATTAAGATACTAATTATGATTGCACAGTACTTTATATACTTCAAAGCTCTAACAGATAATTCCGAGAAAGCCATGTTTTTATCAATGTAGGCTAAAAGTTTAAATGCTTGATACAAGGCAACATAAAATGGAATACGCAGTACATACGCATATACTAAAAAAGGATACTGCAAGTAATCCGTCTCGGGATGTGCTGCTGCATCTCTACTTGCTACCTTAAGTACTGCAATGCTAATAAGAAAAATAACGACTTTTAAGAAAATTGTTGAACCTTGTTTAGATTTCATAAAAAGCACCTCTCCTCTTTATTTTCAATTTGATATTAACATGCATATTATCGTTTCTCAATAAATTATTATCATATTTCATTATTTTTTTATTGATAATTCCTTTTATTTTAGATAAAGATAAAAAGCATTCCTCTAACTATCCTAATTTTTATCTCAATTAATCCATTAAATAATCCTATTATGGAATTTCATCACATCGTCATCAAGTTAAAAATTGATTTTTCTTCCAAATGAAAAACGGAACTAGGTTATCATAAATAACTGTAGAGAGATAAAAAATTTGTTTTGGGGGCAATTCAAAACCTTAACTTGATAGGCATGGGGCATACTCCTAGTAAATAGCGTAATAAAAAGGAGATATACATAATAAGTTGTATATCTCCTTTTAAAATCTATTTATTGTTTACATAATTATATTATTTAACTTCTTTCAATCATGTATTAATAATTTATAAAGGTTATCCATATCTCTCCAACCGTAAGCTGTCTCTTGAACATTCAATCTCTCTAAAAACTTTGTATGGACCCGCTCTGGAGAAAACTTTTCATAAAAACCTATTGAAGGATTATTGGATATAACCCAGACTAATACAGAACAAATATCATTTTTCATAAATTCTGACACAAGCGTTTGAAATAATTGTTTTCCGACTTTATATCCTTGGTATTCTTCCAAAAGATAAATTGCGTATAATTCTCCATCACAGTCATATTTTCCTGTTCTTTCGAGCCCACCGTCAATAAATCCTATAATTTCTCCATCTAACGTTTCTGCCACATACCTATATTGATTTCCTACCGCTTGTTTAAAAATGTTTTTCCATTGTTTTTCCCGACTCTCATACGTTGTAGCCTCTATCATTTCATCAGATAGTATTCCTTTATAGGTTGTTTTCCAGCTATCAACATGCACTTTCGTGATTCCTTTTATATCGTTTTCTGTTGCCTTTCTAATTTTTATTCCCATCTTTTCTCCCCCTCTTGTTCCTCATTATATCAAAGGAAAACATACCAACTATATCAATTAAGCAAATCATT
This sequence comes from Bacillus pfraonensis, assembly GCF_050768835.1. Classification (NCBI taxonomy): domain Bacteria; kingdom Bacillati; phylum Bacillota; class Bacilli; order Caryophanales; family Bacillaceae; genus Bacillus; species Bacillus pfraonensis. The sequence goes on from NZ_JAHCDO010000014.1 coordinate 144,972, forward strand.
TCGTATTTTTCTTTCTTCCCTATATAATTAATCTCCTACGGCAATTCATATCAAAATCATTTGAAAGAAGGAGAAAATAAGATGGTGCGATTTGGAATTATTGGAACCAATACAATTACCACTAGGTTTATTGAAGATTCACGTACATTACCAAATTTTTCACTTACAGCGATATATTCAAGAACAAAAGACAGAGCAACAGAATTTGCAAGCAAATACAATGTAGATACTACTTTTACAGACTTAGAATGCATGGCAAAAAGTGATGTAATTGATGCAGTTTATATCGCAAGTCCAAACTCATTGCATGCGGAGCAGGCCGTTCTCTTTATGAAACATGGCAAACATGTATTATGCGAAAAACCAATCGCTTCTCATACAAAAGAAGTAGAAAAAATGATTCAAACTGCTAAAAAGCATAATGTCGTTTTAATGGAAGCGTTAAAATCCACGCTTGTTCCAAACTTCCAAACCATTCAAGATAATATACATAAGATCGGAAAAGTTAGACGTTATTTTGCGAGTTTCTGCCAATATTCTTCTCGTTATGATGCTTATAAGGAAGGAAAGATTCTAAATGCTTTTAATCCTTCCTTTTCAAACGGCGCATTGATGGATATTGGAGTGTATTGCATTTATCCAATGGTTGTATTATTTGGAGCACCATCTCATGTACAAGCAAATGCCTACCTTCTAGATTCTGGTGTAGATGGAGAAGGTAGCCTTTTATTAAAATATGCTGAGATGGATGCGGTCATTATGTACTCAAAAATAACAAATTCATACGTGCCTTCTGAAATTCAAGGTGAGAACGGTAGCATAATTATCGATAAAATTAGCTCACCTACAAAAGTTGAAATTCGTTATAGAGACGGTCGTGTTGAAGATATTACAAAATTGCAATCAAATAATACAATGTCCTATGAAACACAAGAATTTATTAGATTGATTCAGCAAAATCAATTAGAATCCACTGTAAACTCTCATACTGCTTCTATGATTACAATGAAGATTATGGAAGAAGCTAGAAAACAGATTGGCCTTGTATTTCCAGCTGATTTAAGAAAATAGTACATATACTTAAAAAGGGGGGATTTTTCATCCCCCCTCTTCATTTTAATTATGAGATTAACTTTCATCCAATAGTTTTTAGTTCTTCACCAAAACCTTCAACTCTTCCTCATATTCTGAAAGTGCCTCATCTAAAATTGCTAACCCATCATCAATCTGATCTCTATTTATAGAAAGCGGTGGAATCATTCGAATTACTTCACTTGCATTTCCACAGAAATAAAACAATACGCCTTTTTTCAATGCGATATCTAATATTTTAAACAATCCTTCACCATTAGGTGTACCTGTTTCTGGATTGATAATTTCAATTCCAATCATTAACCCAACTGCTCGAATACTTCCAATCATAGAATGTTTTTGTTTTAAGTCATACAACTTCTGAACTGCATACCCCCCCATTTCTTTGGCATTTTCAATCAACTGTTCCTCTTTCATTACTTCAAGCGTTGCTAATGCCGCTGCACATGCAATTGGATTTCCTCCAAAAGTCGTACCATGCGTTCCTAAAGGCCACTGTTGCATCAACTCTTTTGAAGCAACTGTCGCACTCAGAGGTAATCCTGACGCAATTCCTTTTGCGATTGCCATAATATCCGGTGTTACTCCAAATGTTTGTGCCGCAAACCATTCCCCTGTACGACCAAAACCTGTTTGTACTTCATCAAAGATTAATAGAATACCATGCTGATTACAAATTTCACGAATTTTCTTTAACCATCCTGTTGGCGGAACAACATATCCGCCTTCTCCTAATACAGGTTCTACAATCACACATGCAACTTCTTCTGGTGTAACTTGATGGTTAAACAACATTTCAAAGTCCTTTTCTAGTTTTTCCACACAATGTTGCTCTGGATCAACCCCTTCTGGACAATTTTTTATATTCGCATATGGAATTTGATACGTTAGCCCATTAGGTTGCATAAACTTACGATATTTACTTTTTGAAGTTGTTACACTTAATGATCCCATTGATCTCCCATGAAAACATCCTAAAAAAGAAACAACATAAGGTCTTTTCGTCACATATTTTGCTAACTTAATTGCTCCTTCAATCGCTTCTGTACCACTATTGGCAAAGAAGAAACAATCTAGCTTAGGTGGTAATACCGTACTGAGTTCTTCCGCAAGACGTAAAATTGATTCATACATAATCACTCCGGATGGACCATGAGTCAGATTATCAGCACTATCCTTAATTGCTTGTACAACTTTTGGATGACGATGTCCAACATTCGTCGTTGCAATACCTGATGTGAAATCAAGATATTTCTTTCCATCTAGTCCAAAATAGTAACATCCCTCTTCTTTCACAACCGGTAAATTGGGATGATCTTTTGCCATACTTGGTGCTAGTAATTGTGGCATTCTTTCAATTAAATGGTTCCAGTTTGTAGTCATTTTGAATTCCTCCTTATAATTGTGCATCATTTTCGCATCTTGTATAAAAATCATTGATTCATTTGTTTATGCATCTATATCTACATTGGTATGCTGTTCTTTCCACTCCTCATACTTTTCAAATTCCGGAGACGTTAAATATGAAATGATGACAATTGATAAGATACTACACGTCATTCCATATAAAATTGGATCTGTAGCTGAAAGTCCTTGTACAATTAAGCCCCCTACTGTTACGGTTGCACTTAAAATAATCGAATAAAAGGCAGCTTTATCTGTTACACGTTTCCAAAACAATCCTAAAATAATCGGAAAGAATACTGAACCAGATAAAATTGCATATGCAACATCTAATGCTACAATAACGTCCTGAATCCAAATAGCACTAACTATCACAAATATTCCGATAATTAAAGTCACGATTCTCGACATTCGAATCATCGCTTTTTCACTCAATTCCTTAGATGAAGTGCCTTTTATGATGTCATTTACTATCAATGTTGAAGATGCTAATAATGTCGCCGAAGCTGTCGACATTAGAGCTGAAACAACACTTGCAACGACAATCCCTAATAAGCCTGCTGGCAAAATTGTAATTGCCATTGTTATAAACGCACTTTGTGGATCACTTAAATTCGGGAAAACTACAGCCGCACACATACCAATTACACTGATTGCAACCGCATACAAAAGACAATATACCCCAGCACCAATCGTTCCTTTTTTCGCAATTCCGACAGTCTTTGCCGTGAAAATTCGTTGCCATATGTCTTGCCCAATTAGTACTCCCAAACAATATAAAAGAAAGTACGAAAAAATCTTATCTCCGCCAATATTAGCGATTTCAAAATATCCATGTGGTAATTTTTCTTGAAGAACAGCCCATCCTCCGGCCTTCTGTAAACTAAGCGGCAACATAATTGCAAATACTCCAATTGTCATTACAAGAAACTGAAATATATCAGTCATCGTTACAGACCACATTCCGCCAAGTAGTGTATACATAACAACCACACTACCCCCTAATAACATACAAAATTTAATATCCCATTCCAGTAGTACATTCAATATCGTTCCCATTCCAATTACTTGCGTGACAGTGATCATCGTTACGTATATAAAAGTAATCAATGAAGTAATCAATCTTGTTTGCGAATTAAAACGTAACCCTAGTAATTCACTGATTGTAATAATTTTAAATCTCGATACTTTTTTCACTAAAAATATTCCTAATAAAATAATTCCGATACCAATCATCGTAACAAGCCATATCCCTGAAATACCAAATTCATATCCTAACCTTGCTGTTCCGATTGTAGATGCCCCGCCAAGAATTACTGCTGCTAAACAAGCAAGATACATTACTAAGCCTAGACTACGACCAGCAACCATAAAATCTTCAGATGTTTTTGCTTTCCTTGCCCCTACGAAACCAATACTGATAATAATTATAAAATAACCCACCATTAGCAATATATCTACTGTATTCATAACATCCTCCTTTTCAATTCATATTATTTTAGTCTTACTACATTACGCCGTTTTTGCATCGCTACAAGAGTAATCATTTCATATGCAATACTTGATGCAGCAATTGCCGTAATTTCTCCACTATCATACGCAGGCAACACTTCTACTAAATCAAAACCAACGATATGTAATCCATCTAACCCTTGCATAAGTTCAACTGCTTCAATCGTTGTAGGCCCTCCAATTTCAGGCGTTCCCGTTCCAGGTGCATATGCAGGATCTATAAAATCAATATCAAATGAAACAAAAGTTACTGCATCCTTTACTCGTTCATGGATTCTCCGTAACACTTCTGCATATCCTATTTTCCGCACTTCTCTCATTGGAATAACTTCAAAACCCAAGCTTCTTGCATCTTCTATATCATTTGGCCCATACAAAGGACCACGCATTCCTATTTGAATAGAATGATCGACGTTAATGAGCCCTTCTTCGACCGCCCGTCGAAATGGAGTTCCATGCATATATTTTTCTCCGTAATAATGATCCCACGTATCACTATGAGAATCAAAATGAACAAGAGCTATGGGCCCAAATTGTTTTGCGAACGCTCTTAAATTTCCTAATGAAATAGAATGATCCCCACCTAATATAATAGGTACAATCCCTTTTTCTAATACAGGTGTTAAGCCTTCCACAATATTGTCATATGTACGATGGATATTACCAGGTACAATATCTAAATCCCCATAATCTACACCTGAACAATACTCAAAAATATCAATCGCTTGATCTGGATTATATGGGCGTAATAAACTTGAAAAATTCCGGATATGATTCGGTCCTAAACGAGCTCCTACACGATACGACTGCGCAGTATCAAAAGGGATTCCCAATACTGCAAAATCTACATTTTCAGTCGTATTTTTTTGTTCTAATCTCATAAACGTTTTCACTCCACAAAAACGAGGCGACATAGCAGAATCTTTTGGTTTATACATCTTCTCACTCCTATAAACTATTTTTCTGTCACTTTAAATAAAATAATTCTTACATTAATGGGATATTCTTTACCTCATACTAATAAAGGGTACTTATCAATTTATCCCCTACTTATTTTTCTTTTGCTAAATCTTAAAGCATTGAAAATAAGTATTTATATAGAAGGCAATGTTCCCTCCTCCTTTATATCGTTTATTAATGCAACTATCATGCCAAGTTCAAAAACAAGAAAAAGATGGAGGAAAATACTTCATCCATCTTCTCACAATTTATATCGTCAATTTCCCCCGCATTAACGGGCAGTAAGCCCCACTGATTAAAGTTTCACTTTATTCTATACTTCTTCAGCTTTCTTACTACAGAAGGCTGACTTATCGCTAGGTTTTCTGCTATTTTCACAGTCGTCTTATATTTTTTCTTAGCATCCAGTAACACCTGTTTCTCTACCATTTCTAGTATTTCCGTAAGAGTTTGAGACGAGTTTATAACGAATTCATCACTAGAATTAGATTTATAGTAATCTGGTATATTTTCAATGGTAATTAACTTGGAATGCGATGTAATTACGAGCCGTTCTATTATATTCATTAACTCTCTTATATTACCTTTCCACTTTTGTTGTAATAAAATTTGTATAACTGCTTGATCTAATTCCCTCTCTCTTTTATATTGGGTACAGAATTTATTCAAAAATAAATATATCAAATTCATAATATCTTTAGGTCGCTCACGTAGTGGAGGAATCAAAATTGGCACAACAACTAAACGAAAGTATAAATCTTGTCTAAATTCTTTATTCACTACCAACTCTTCTAAATCACGATTTGTCGCGACAATAAGACGAAAATCCGCCTTTTTAAGCTTTGTTCCACCAACTCGATAAAATTGTCTTTCTTCAATTAACTTAAGAAGTTTTACTTGTTGGTCAAGTGAAAGCTCCCCTACTTCATCAAGAAACAAAGTTCCCCCGTGAGCTAGTTCTGCAAATCCAAGTTTCCCATTTTTTTTTGCTCCTGTAAAAGATCCTGCTTCATACCCAAAGAATTCAGCCTCAAATAAAGACTCAGGTATAGCACCACAATTTACTTCAATAAAAGGTCCATATTTTCTTGGGCTCTTATCATGAATATAACGAGCAATAGCCGTTTTTCCTACTCCTGATTCTCCAAGCAGAACTGTATTTACATCCACTTCTGAAACTTGATGTACTGTCCCCATTGCTTTATACATTGCAGGGTCATCAGCAATTAACCCTACTGATGTAATTTTTTCACGCAATGCTAGTTGAGCTTCCTCTTTCACACGCTCCAGTTCCTCTTGCATATGATCTAAATATTTTTGAATTTCTATCAAATCCGAAACATCATAAGAATAACTTACAACCCGATACACTTCTCCTTCCTCGTCAAATAAAGGTATACCTGTTACTAACAATTTATTTCCTGTCTTTGTAAGCTGAACAACTGTAATTTTCTCTTTTTTTTGTATAATTAATGGCGTTACAATAGGCGTAATGATACCCGTTCGTTCCAATTCATAAATAGAAGCACCAATTAAACTTTCATACTCAATTCCATATCTATCAGCAGTAAATTGTGTCGCTTTTAAAATCGTACCATTTACATCTGTTATAATCAGATCATCCATTAAAGATTCCAATATCGTTTCTGTTTCAGAAATAAATTCTGTATATAACAAATCTTTCACCATCCTATAAACATAGAAAATTCCGTCTATTTATTAATGAATAGTTTATTTGATTTTGTATAGAGATGTAAAGCATAAAATATGCCTCTCATTATTTTTTCTATGACTTCATACAACAAGAAAAACCCTCCAATTTCAATTACATAACTGGAGGATTTTTTATAATGCGTACTTTATCTACTTTCAACTTCAACCGAAACAATATGATCAATTTCTTTTAATGAACTATATAATTCAGTTGTATATAAATCTTCAGGTGCCAATATAACCATTTCTAATTGCTGAGATTCACTGTCAATGTCTTTAATTTTCACGCGCTTCACTTGCATGTTTAAGTTTTTAATTTGTTTAAAAATACCATCTAATTCTCGATGCTCTTTTACGATAATTTTAATTGCCAAATCCTTTTGTCTTAGAGAATAAGGGCCAGCAATCTTAACAAGATGTGGCAGTACATTAATAGCCAATATAATTAAAATCATCGCAACTGTTGCTTGAATATAAAAACCTGCCCCAATTGCAATCCCTAAAGCAGATGCTGCCCAAACCATCGATGCCGTTGTTAATCCTGAAATCACATCATTATTTCTTCTTAAAATTACACCCGCTCCAAGGAAACCAACGCCACTCACAATTTGAGCTGCTAAACGCATCGGGTCCATATTTGTATGTCCGGGTGAAGAGTAAACATTCACCGATTCAATTGAAACCATTGTAATTAAACAACTCGCTACAGAAATGACCATACTTGTTTTCACACCAAGTGGTTTATTCTTTAGCTGCCTATCTATTCCTATAAATAAACCTAGAAAGAGTGCCAAACCTAATTTGAGTAAAAATTCATATGTCATTTTTCATTCTCCTTACTTATATGATGTTCAACATTTCTGTTCTTAAACATCATTTTTTCCTTTAAATATTAAACTATAACTCTTTTAGCACTTCAATTCCAGTCTTTTCTATCCCAGAAGTCAAAAAGTCGAAAAACATAGAAATAAATGTTTTTCGACTTTTTTAGTCTTATTTTACTTAAATCTTTTCAATCTAACACTTTTTTTACAACCAAACTTGCTTAAAGTGACGTATTACTTATATTAGAAAATATAATGTACTTTATTTTTGTTCCTTAACCTTAATTTTTGCTTCTTTATAGAATGCTAGTTTTCCTTCGTTATACTCCTTTGTATATCCATTAAACTTCTCTTTTTCTTTTTTCATTTCTTCTGTTAATTTATTTACTTCTTTCACTTTCTCACTAATTTCTTTTAACTTTGTTTCTTTTACTTTTAATTTCGCATAAAGCTCTTTTTCAATCGCCATTGATTTCACATAACTTTCGTTCATTTTTTGAAAAGCATCATAACGATTTTTATAAGCTTCTTCTACTTTTTTCGCTTGTTTTTGTATTTTTTTATCTTCAATTTTCTCTACATTACTTTGAACTGATTTCGTTTCTTTTTGTGCTTTTTCTAATGCCTCTTTTTCATTTTTTAATAATTTTTCACGCTCATCCACATTTGAAACTGCTTGATCTAGTTTTTGTGCAACCGCCTCATTATGCTCTTTTCCTTCTGTTATAATTTGAGTATATAGTTCTTGGCCCTGTTTTTCCAACACCTCTAATTTTTTCGCATCTTCAAACAACGACTTCTCTTGTTTAGCTGCATTTTCAAATGCAACAAATAAATTTTCTTCTGGTTTTTCACCAAAACAGCCTGATAATAGTCCTACTGATATTGCTCCAACTAATGCTACTTTTTTATAATTCAACTTCTTTTCCCCCTATGTTACATACGTTTATCATGCCAAAAATTCAATGGGAAGTGATCCCCTTCATGATACGCTTCAAACTCATAACCTTTTTCTTTTAACCCTTTTATAATTGCTGGTACTGCTGCAACAGATTGCGGATGAATATCATGCATTAAGATAACTTCTTTAGGATTCGTTGCACCTGTCAGTACATTTTGAACAATTTTTGCTGAAGCAGCATCAACAGGCATTTTATTGTATTTCCAATCTAAAGAGTCAATCGTCCAATCCCAAACTTTAAAGCCACCTTCTACTACTTTATTACGAAGCGCTTCATTTAAACCAGGCATAGAACCGTATGGAGGACGTGTTAATTTCGGAGATTCTCCAATAATATTTGCTATTAATCCTTGATCCTCTTTCATCTCATTCACATACTCGCCACTTGTATACAATTTTTTAAAATCATGTGTCATACTATGCATACCTACATAATGACCTTCTGCTTTCTCACGTTTTACTAAATCTGAAAACTGTTTTACATTTGCACCAATTAAGAAAAATGTTGCTTTCGCATCATTTTGTTTTAATATATCTAGCAGTTCAGCCGTATATTTCCCTGGCCCATCATCAAATGTAAGATACGCCACTTTTCTCACTTGACCATTAAATTGAGTTGGTACTGTTTTATTCATCTCCACTTGTGGCTGCTCGCTTGTAAGTTGTACTGCATTCACTTGATTTGCTACTGCTCTAGCTGGTGACGTAATGGATTGAAACATAAAATACCCAACTGCGATTGCAATAATAGCCACGATTGTAACTATTATGCTTTTTACATTAAATACATTCCCCATTCTATGAAATTCCTTTCTTTCTATTATTCTTATATAAGTCTTCCATGCATAGCATATATATCTATTTTATTATATATGTAAACATTTTTAAATAACTACAATGGTATTTTAATCTATTTAATACATATATTACGAATCAAAAAAGGTTGGCTAGGCGCCAACCTTTTACAATTAGTTTCGAACCGCTTTTGGCGTAATACCTAGATGTTCATTCAACTTTTTAGAGATATCTTGCACATTTTTTTCATTTGGAATGTAGTAATAAATCCCACCCATACGTTTATCCGTACCTTCTACTTGAATTTTCTCCATTTGCAAATCAGTTCCGGCCATATTTCTTGTAATGGACAGCATATCATCAAATGTTAAGTTTGTTTTCATATTGCGATCAACTGCATCTAACAGAGAACCTAATTTACTAATCGATTGAACAGACATTGCTTTTTTCGCAATCGCTTCAATAACAAGCTGTTGTCTTTGACCACGCATTGCATCGCTATCAATCTTACGTGTTCTCGCCAACGCTAGAGCTTGCTCTCCATTTAGATGTTGATAACCTTTTTCTAAATGAATCATACCTGCTTGGTCTTTACTATCTTGTTCTGTGAATGTAACTGGTACATCAATATCAATGCCACCAAGTGAATCTACAATTTTCACGAAAGAATCAAAGTTAAATTTCACATAGTAGTCCACTGGAACATTTAAAAATCTTTCTACTGTGTTCCGTGTACTTTCAACTCCGCCGAATACGTGGGCATGTGTAATCTTATCCTGTTTCTTTTTTGATGGAATATACACGCGTGAATCACGCGGAATACTTACTAATTTTACTGATTTATCATCTTTATTAATTGTCGCTAATAGTAGTGCATCCGTACGAACAGCTTCTCCATATTGCCCTTTTCGAATATCACTTCCATCAACACCCATAATTAAAACCGAAATATTATCTTTTAACGGTTCAACCTCTTTATCACGTTTAGTCGATTTTTCGATTTGTGCATATGCATCACTTACAACCGCTTTTGCTTTATTATATAACAACGAACCATATCCTACTCCTCCAAAGATGAGCAGTAAAAATGGAATCAAAATGAACCATTTCACAGATTTTCTTTTAGAACGTTTCTTTTTACTTCTTGTGTTTTGTTCTAGTTCAGAGCCCATGTTTATTCTCCTCTCTTTCTCTTTTCCTAGTATACTCCATGTTTATCAATCTTCATATTGAATTTCATTTCATTCACCTTACATTTTTGTAAGGTTTCGTTGTAAAGAAGTAAAATCAATATGTATTTCATTTCACATTATACTCTCGTGTTTTATTTTAACAAGATGTCAAATAACATTTTCAAAAAATTTACAATTACGTTTTCAACACCTGTCCAAAAAGACCGCCAGTTAGAACTTTCATTACATAACGAGCGGAATTTTTCTACATTTATATTTTACTTTTCATTCACTTCAGGTTTATAAATCATTTTCTTACCTTCATCAAAAATAACAGCCGATTTTGCTGGTACTTTTGTATCTTCTGTTTTCACATCTTGATCAGAGAAGTTTACAATTACTTTTATGTCCTTTCCATAGGAAGCTGTTTGCACAAGCTTGTCTTTTGAAAGATATGCAAAGTTCGTCATCTCTTCTTTTACTGCTTTTTTATGGAATGCTTCCCATATTTTTAAATGATGCGTAATTTTATTTTTATGCTTCTTCCATTCGACTTCATCTAAGTGATATAAAGGCGGAACGTTATATAATAGTTCATATAACATACGATTTCCGACTTCATCTTTTACCTTCAAGCTACCCCATTCCCAATGATGAGTTGTAATGACAGAGTCATTGTACACTAATTTATATAAAGGTAGTGAATACATGGGATTTAAATATACTTGCTTATATTCTTCTTTCACTGGTACTTGTTTTGCGTACTTTTCTGGAACGTTTTGATTGGGTGACCAGTAACCTCCAACATAATATGTGCTTGTCTTATTCTTTCTCATATCCTCATCGGCCCATTTAATAACAGGCGTTTCAATACCATGTGCAAAAGCAATCACTTGACTCGCAAAATCATTTCCACCTTCAGAACCAACGACCATGCCTTTTTCTTTCGCAATATAATCCATCCGTGCTAAACGTGCTTTTAAATCTTCTTCTTGTGTTGTGATATGTTTTGGAGAATAATCGTCGTAAATTTCCCCTGTGGCATCACAATCAATAAACCATGAATTAAATGAGGTACCATTATTTAATATACCATTGACACGTTCTTTCACACTAGGTAAGGATAATGTCGGATTTAATTTACGACCTCTCCCTAAAAACCCTTGTATTTTCTCACCATTTTTTTTTGCAACTGTTGCATCTTCAAATAGTGAAGGGTCTTTAAAAGAAGCTGTATTCCAATTTTTATCGCCTTTTTCATGAATCGAATGATAAGAATCATATGGACCAACTAAGTATCCCATTTTCTCAGCTTGCTTCACAAATTCTGGTTGAATGAATCCTTGCTTCCAATTTGGCAGTCCAATCCACGCATGATCAATACCAGCTTCATTCATCTCTTTTAAAACATCCGTACCATCTGCACTCCCCCATTTCTCAACATCCTCAACTGCGTCACCAAGTGCCGATTTTAATAAATGTTTATTTAAGCTATATAATTCCGTTTCAGTTAAGTGATCTACGCCTTTTTTCAATAATCGATTTGTTTCATCATCAATTTTTGGAAAAATATCTTCTTTATAAAACTCCTTCATCCCTAACACTTCATTTATATAACGCAAAACAACATTTTTTTGATACTTATCAATAAAATCCTGCTTATGAATTTGATCAAATACATGTAATTCGCCAGGCTCTTTACTATATTTTTGAATTAGTTCTTTTATCCATCCAAATATAGGACTATTGATTTGTTGTCTTAATTTTGGCCAATCTACATTACTTTGGGCTAAAGCATTTTGATTCCAAAAATAAAAATGCGCTGCGCCGTATAATTTTTCAACCTCTTTATTTTGTTTTGCTTTCTCTTGTAATGTTTTAAATTCACCTTTCTCTACAATATTCTTCTTATATAATTTCGCAATATTTACTGCATCATTATCCGTCACATACACTTGAAAACCGTACGATTTATTTTTGTTGATATTCGGAAATTCATGAGTAAAATCAAATCCAATTTTCGGATCAGAATGGAATTTCACTTCGTTATTAAACATATTGTTTGCAACAAATACCGTGGAATATTTCGAACCATTTAACGCAAAGAATTTCATTGAAAATGACTCCGCAAATGAATATGTTTCATCCTTTAAAAATCCCTTCCAATTCTCATCATTGCTCGGAATATATTTCCCTTCCCATAAAGGAAGTGTATAATTCTCAGCTTGTACTTTTGGCCAAGTAAAGCTTTCTGCACCCGTAGATTTAATCTCAATATTTACATGATCTTTTTTCTTTTCTAAATTCACTTTCATCTTCTGATCTGGATATTCCCACGATGTGTGTGTACCATCCTTTTTCAATTTTGATACTTTCATTTTCGGCAAAGGCTGTGATACTTGTTCCTTCACCCCATCATGCTCCACTGTTAAAGCAAACGTTTCTGGATTCACCTCATACGTAAAATCTTTATATGTTACTTTTTTTGTTTTGAATTCGTGTGAAACATTTTTTTGTTTCCAATCGCATCCAGTCAAAGCCGTAATTGTCATTGTTGTAAGAAGACATAGTATCATCATTTTTTTCATCTTCTGCACCTCCACCACTGAATATACAGGTGGTTTGTTACAGGAATGTGGCAATACGAAATGATAAAGAAATCATTATAAAAAGCTCCAATATTCCAATGAGCATAGCAAAAGGGTACAGACTTAATCTTTTTAGATTAAGTCTGTACCCTTTTGTTTTCGTACTTTATTTTCTTACTGATAAACCTGCGCTTTCCTCTCTTTTCACAACCGTTCCTTCATGATCAATTTCTAACTGACAAGCTTGCATAGCCGGAAATACTTTTGCTAATTGCACCGCAATTTCCTGACGTTTTTCATACGGGGTCAGAATAAAAACCGCTGGTCCAGCACCGCTAAGCGCAGTTCCATATGCTCCAATTTTTTTTGCATACTGGCGGATTTCTGGTAATAAGGGAATAAGCTGTGAACGATATGGTTCATGAAACAGATCCCTTTCCATCATTTCACCAACAATTTCCCATTTCTTTTGGCATAACGCTGCCACTAATACGTTACTTACCGCGCTAGCACGAACTGCATCATGAAAGTGAAATGTCTCTGGTAATACAGAACGACTTTTATTTGTATTTAATTCTTCATCAGGAATAAGAGAGATTACCCCTAATTCTTTACTCTCTATTCTAACAACAGATACATGCCCCCCATCCATCGCCCCAATAACAGTACCTCCTAAAATAGAAGCAGCTACATTATCAGGGTGTCCCTCAAAATTCGTAGCGAGGTGAATTTTTTCGTCTGTTGTTAAATGTAATTCCCCAAGTTGATTTGCAAGTTCTATTCCCGCTACAATGGCTGATGCACTACTTCCTAACCCTCGCGCGAGCGGAATATTACTAGTAGCTTCTATTGTATGTGGAGATAAAGAAGGACATACTTTAAGTGCCGTACTTACAATTAAATTTCTTTCATCACTGGGAATTGAAGAATCAAATGAATGTGCAACATACCAATGAGTTGACTTTTCTTTCACAGCTACTTCCAAATATAATGATAACGCTATTCCAACAGAGTCAAAACCAGGCCCTACATTTGCTGTACTAGCTGGAACACGAACTTTAAATGGAATCACGAAACAATCACTCCTTTAATATGTTCTTTTATTTGTTCCATATCATTTGAAACACTTGCAATTTCCAAATGATTAGAAGCAATAGCAATGTCAGGGTCTTTTAAACCATTTCCTGTTAACACAGCAACAACTGTCTCTCCCTTTTGAATTTTCCCTGCTTGAACATGTTTGATTACACCCGCCAGAGAAGCATTTGACCCTGGTTCTGCAAAAACTCCCTCTGTTTTCGCTAACAATCGATAAGCATGTAAGATTTCTTCATCTGTCACCATATCAATCTCACCATTTGATTGTTCCGCTGCTTCTACAGCGTAGGACCAGCTTGCTGGATTACCAATGCGAATCGCAGTTGCGACTGTTTCTGGTGAATCAATGACATGACCTTTAACAATTGCAGCTGCTCCTTCTGCTTCAAAACCATGAATTTTTGGCTTTTTAAATCCCTTCTCTTTTTCATACTCACAGAAACCTTTCCAATACGCCGTAATATTCCCAGCATTTCCAACTGGAATAGCAAGAACATCTGGTGCTTTTTGCAACTGATCACAAATTTCAAACGCAGCTGTTTTTTGACCTTCAATTCGATATGGATTCACCGAGTTTACTAATGTAATCGGCTCTTCTGCCGCAATTTGGCGTACAGCTCGAAGCGCATCATCAAAGTTTCCTTCTATCGAAATAATCTCTGCTCCATATGCGATTGCTTGTGCTAACTTTCCATGAGCAATTTTCCCTTCTGGTATAACAATAATGCACTTCATCCCAAGGCGAGCAGCATATGCCGCTGCCGATGCGGATGTATTGCCTGTTGAAGCACAAATGATTGCTTGTGACCCTTCTTCTTTTGCTTTCGCTACGGCCATTACCATTCCTCTATCTTTAAAAGATCCTGTTGGATTAGCACCTTCATATTTCCCATATAAATGAATCCCTAATTCTTTAGAAATATTCAGAAGTGGAATAAGTGGTGTATTTCCTTCCATTAAGCTTACATCTGGTGTATGATCATTCACTGGTAAATAAGAAGCATATTGCTTTAATAATCCTTTATACATATTGTTTCTCCTCCTCAATAGCGTAATAACTCTTTATTTCATTCGCTACACTCTCTATTGATGCTAAAACTTTTTCAAACTGATATTTTGAAGTTTGATGCGTCACAATCACAATTTCCGCCAGCTCTTGATTGAATGGCAATTGTATAATTTCTTCTAAGCTAATCAACCCATTAACGAAACATTCTGTTATTTTTTGAAACATTCCTGGTTCATCTCGCAATAAGATACGTAAAAAGTATTTCGAAACAACTTCTTCATCCCGTTTTAATTTATAAGGCACTGACTTTTTTAGCACATCTTGACTTTTCATTACTTGATTCATATTTTTAACGATTGAAATAATATCACTCACTACAGCAGATCCTGTTGGTAATTTTCCAGCCCCTGGCCCATAAAACATAACTTCCCCAACAGCATGACCGTGTACATATACAGCGTTAAATTCGTTGTTCACATTAGATAGTGGATGATGGCTCGGTAATAAAGTAGGCGCTACGCTTAAGTTAATAGCCGAACCTTGCTTCTCCGCTTTCCCAACCAGTTTCATAGTATAACCTAGTTTCCTAGCCATTTCTAAATCTTCTTTTTCGACATTTCGAATCCCTCGAACACGTACATCATCTAAAGAAACATTCATCGAAAATCCTAAATTTGCAAGAATAGCCACTTTTCGCGCAGCATCTAGTCCATCTACATCTGCTGACGGATCTGATTCTGCAAACCCTAGCTTTTGTGCTTCTTGCAACGCTTGTTCATATGACCAACCATTTTGACTCATTTTTGTTAATATATAATTTGTTGTACCATTTACAATTCCCATAATTTTTTCAATATGATCAGAAGCTAAGCCATCTACTAATCCTCTTAAAATTGGAATCCCTCCAGCTACACTTGCTTCATAATACAACTGACAGCCATTTTCATTTGCTAACTTTAATAATTCATTACCATATACAGCCATTAAATCTTTGTTTGCAGTTACGACATGTTTTTTATTGCGTAACGCTCTTACAATAGCCTGTTTTGCTTCTAGAATTCCGCCCATCACTTCTACTACGATATCAATATTAGAGTCTTCTAAAATTTCATTTGCATCATTTGTTATCAGGATTCCATCAATTGAAACATCACGTTCTTTTTCCACATCACGTACTGCCACGGCCTTTACCTTCACTTCATATCCTGTATCAAGGCTAATTTTCTCCTTGTGATCTTCCAAAATATGAACGACACCGCTCCCTACAGTTCCAAGCCCTAATACTCCAACGTGTACTACATTCTTCATTTTTAAATCTCCTCCTATTTTTCAAAATACTGGATGATTAACTTCTTCCTATTTGCGCAGTCAATGGTGGTTCTCGTTCGGACCAATTGTTTCACTCCAACTGCACCTCCTTTCAATTCAGCAATACATAAAAAAAAAAAAAAAAACACTCATCCCTATAAAAGGGACGAGTGTGCTTTCGTGGTTCCACCCTTGTTCCAATCCAAATATACTTCTATTTTGAATTGCTCAAGTTCAGATAACGGCTGAGACCGCCAATAATTACTAGATTACTCGTTCACTACCAGAGTTCAAAGGTGGTAAGATTATTTCTCGTGTTAGGAAGCTCGCAGCCTATGGCTTCCCTCTCTGCAAACCGTGAAAATGACCTCGTGTCCTTATCATTACTTTTCGTTCGGTTCTATTTGTTAATTCATTATACGTACATATTACAAAAAAGCAAGAAAAGTTTTTATTTTTTTTAATTTTTAAATATTTATTCTATAAAAAAAACACACTCTCCCTATAAAAGGGACGAATGTGCTTTCGTGGTTCCACCCTTGTTCCAATCCAAATATACTTCCATTTTGAATTGCTCAAGTTCAGATAACGGCTGAGACCGCCAATAATTACTAGATTACTCGTTCACTACCAGAGTTCAAAGGTGGTAAGATTATTTTTTGTGTTAGGAAGCTCACAGCCTATGGCCTCCCTCTCTGCAAACCGTAAAAATAATCTCGTGTCCTTATCATTACTTTTTCGTTCATGGCTACTTGTTAAATTATTATAATTACGATAATTCAAAAAAGCAAGCCTATTTTCAAAGAAATATTCCTTTTACTTTTCGTATAGCTTTTATCCTAAAACATGATTAACGTTACATTTTATATCTTAAAATAACAATTTCACTCATACAGAAACCTATAAACTCTTCATCAAAAAATGCGGAGTTAAGATAACAAACACTTATAAATCTTTTTTATTAACCTTTACTACATACTGGCTACCATTGAAGCAAATATCTTTCTAGTTTTTATATATTCATTATATTTATATACTTCCTCAAACCATACACAATACAATTTTTTAATATAACCTTTTCGTATAACTTTCTTCTAACGATCGTGCCACTTCTTCTTCATTTACATTCACTTTGGCATGATCAACAAGTATTTTTGCCGCTGATGGTAATGCTTTTTTTTCTAACCAAGAATCTGGATTCCATAATTCAGAACGTATAAATGCTTTTGCACAATGAATAAAACATTCTTCTACTTCCACAACAATTCCCAATAGCGGACTGCGACCATTTACTTGCATCTTCTCTAAAATCTCTTCATCGTTTGTAATAGCTGCACGCCCATTTATTCGTAATGATTCTCCAAGCCCTGGAATAAGAAAGATAAGCCCCACCTTTGGGTTAGATAAAATATTAAGAATCGAATCTACTCGGCGATTCCCCGGCCTTTCTGGAATTACAATTTGATTTTCATTTAAAACATGTACAAATCCAGGTGCATCTCCTCTTGGCGAAGCATCACAATACCCAAACTTATCTGAAGTAGACATTACAAGAAACGGAGATTTAGATAGAAAATCACGACAATGATGATCAAGAGATGGAATCACTTTCTTCACCGCACGCTCACTTGGATACCCTAAAATAAGACGTAATTCTTCTTCCGTTGAAATGAAAGAGTTGATTTTTGTTTCCTCCAGTCCCATTCAATATACCCCCTTGATTTTTCTTTATTTTCCCAAAATTACATACAATTATTGTATACTAAACTATATAGAAAGGGGAATATAAATGACAGAATGGTTAACGATATTTGATGCAGAAGGAAACAAAATTGGAAAAAAACTACGTGATGATGTACATCGTGACGGTGATTGGCACGAAACATTCCATTGCTGGTTTGTGGAAAAAGAAAATGAAGACATGTTGTTATACTTCCAATTACGAGCTAAAAACAAGAAAGATTTCCCAGGAAAATGGGATATTACATCTGCTGGACATATTATGGATGGTGAAGATGCACGAATAGGTGGTCTTCGTGAAGTAGAAGAGGAATTAGGCCTCTCCTTTCAAGCTACTGATTTAGAATACAAAGGCATTTTTAAAATCAATCATGAAATCCCGCACTTCATTGATCGTGAAATGTGTCATATGTATTTTCACGCTGTTACAAAATCACTTCCGTTTGCACCAGGTGATGAAGTTGAAGATGTAATGAAAGTAAATGCGGCTTCTTTCTTACAACTGTTAAAAGGGGCAATTTCCTCTACAACAGGTATTCCAGTTGTAAACAAAAACGCTAAACCTATTACAATAACATTTGAAGATATCTATCCATATGAACTCGAATATTATGAATTTGTTGTGGAAAAAGGACAAGCTATGCTAAAAAAATAGTTTTTTAAAGTTTGCATCATCAAGGATTGGTAAAGTGAAACTTTAATCAGCCCTCACCAGTCGGGTTTGTACGAGCAGTTGATTCCCCCCTAACTTCTTTGCTTTTGCTGAACTTTGAGGTGGGATTCTTACTGCCCGTTAATGCGGGGCAAATACAATTCATTATTCCTCTAGTGTCTTTAATTTCTTCTCTACCTTTACAAACATACGAATGATTAATATAATCATAAGACTTAAGATCACAATCGTTGTATGCGTATATTTAAATAGCAATCCAATTGCGCTCCCTACTAAAATCATAAAAACACCATTTTGTTTCATAACTTCAGCACTATATCGATTTCCAGCATTCCATAGATCTTTATTTTTCATTGAACGCTTTGTTCGATACCCGTATACTGCGTTAATATCTGTTGGTGGATTTTTTTGCAATATGAGTGCAGTTAGTATAAATATAATACCGATTAACATGCTCATCCCTATATTTACAAGTGCATATGTCATCTTATCCTCCCTCTCACATCCACACACCTATTTTTCAATACACATCTTTATTATACAATAAAAATTAATCACAACCTATATTTTCCATAACAAAAAAATACACCACTCTTGTTTAAATGATGTACAAACTGAATACAGTATTTTATGTCCATTCCCCAACCTCATTGTTTTATATTTACTTTCTCTGTTTCGACGTTTGAAACATGCTAGGAAGCGTCACAAATCGTGATCCTTTTGCTTTCAGTTGAGGAATAATTCGATCTAATGAGTCTACGGATCCTTGCAAGTTCGCTCCTGGGGTAGAGTGTTGTAATATAACACTTCCCGGAAACGCATTTCCTAATACAGTATTTGTAATCTGCTCTGCACTTACACCTTTCCAATCAACTGTATCTACACTCCACTGTACAATCATAAAGTTTTGCTCTGTCGCCCATCCCAACTGTTTTTCAAGTATTTCACCATAAGGTGGACGTATAAACTTTGGCGCATACCCCACCAACCTCTTCAATGTCTCTTCTGTTTTTACAATTTGATTCCGGTATTCTTCATCACTCACTTTAGCTAAATTGGGATGATTGTAC
Organism: Bacillus pfraonensis; assembly: GCF_050768835.1. Taxonomy (NCBI): domain Bacteria; kingdom Bacillati; phylum Bacillota; class Bacilli; order Caryophanales; family Bacillaceae; genus Bacillus; species Bacillus pfraonensis. The sequence goes on from NZ_JAHCDO010000014.1 coordinate 164,891, forward strand.
GAATGATTCCCAATAATATGACCCTCATTCGCAATTCGCTTTACTACATTAGGATACCTTTCTGCATTTTCACCTAGAAGAAAAAAAGTACCTTTCACACCATAACTTTTTAGCTTATCTAATATTTGCGGGGTAAATACAAGATCTGGCCCATCATCAAATGTAAGAGCAACCTCAGCTTTATTAAATGGTCCTGAAAACGCATAAGCATATTTTTCAACCCATGAAAACGGAGTCCAAGAGCCTCGAACCTCCTCCTCACTTTGCACTTCGTTACCTAAATCAACATTTGATAAATTATGAATCGAACTAGGATAATTTTGATAATAAAAAGGATCTGAATACGGTATATAAGAATACGGAGTATAAAAAGGAATATTACGTTCTAGATTCCACTGAAAAGGACTAAACATTTCGGATGGATAAAAATAGTACATGATAAAAACCTCCCTTATATTTTATATGTCGTTCATTCGAATTTTGTTAGAAAGGTCCATATTCACAAACAGAAATAAGACCGTCCCACCTTTGGAACGATCTTACTTCCCTTCTATCTACTTAATAAATTTCTTGACTATCTCTCGGTAAAGACTTCACATGCTCTAAATAGTTTGTCACTCTATCATCATCAGTTTGTGGATATTTGTAACTAAAATAGCTAGCAATCCCGATTGCAGTTTCTCTAAATAAATTCCCCATTATAAAGACAGACTTCCAAATGTTTTCATACTCCGCATTTGAAAAAGTCTCCACATATTGTTTCCACACGTCCTGCTCAAGGTATTTTTCAAAATACTTCCCAAACTTTCCAGCGCTTACTGTAAAATTTGTCTTCATCCCAATATGCCACTCTAGCATCTGCACCAGCATATCTCGCACAGGACCTTCAAGCATCTCTTTTACATAAGGTAGTTCTTCTCTCCACAGCCCCTTAGCAACATTGGTACTACACCACCAAAACTCATTACAGCAATCTGTAAATTCTTTTTCACTTAGCCTAGTTATAAGATAATCTGAATCACTTGCTGGTGGGAACGGTTCAATACAGCTATCTTTATCCAGAAGAAGTACACTTAAGCTATCTCTATCAAGAAGTTCCTTTACTAATTCTACTGGAATTAAAGTCAAATCGATTCGATTCCCGTCTATAAACTGCATCAAATAAGGAAATCTTCCATCCTCTTCGGGTGGAATTAAAGTGCTTTCTTCTGGCATTTGTACAATCATTCTTTCTCCAAATTTATTAATCCAGCTGTGATCAGATGTGAATAACCTTATACCTTTCACCACATATATAATATCGTAATCTTGAAAACAATCTTTCTTCACATTTGGATTCACACGAGAGCCATTCATAATAACTGCACGAATCCGTTCATCTTCTCTCGCTGTATTTAATATTAAATCCATCATTTCTTTTTCGCTTCTCATATTTTTATAACCTCCAAATTTTATTATTCCACTGTACTCTATTCGTTTCGGAGGAGCACGAGAAGGATTTCCTGTATTCCATACACGTTATAACATATCAAATAGTTTCTTCATTTTTTCTCCTCCTAGTCTACTAGATCTATAGCCCCATTTAAATTTTATCACTCTGTTACAAGCGCCATTACAAATCCATCATATCCTTTACTCCCTACTGTTTGAATTGCTGTGGCAGTAACACGTGGTTCATTAGCTATTAACTCATAAAAACGACGTATTCCTTGCACGCGCGGGTCATCACTTGAAGCATTAATCACTTCCCCTTCGCGCACTACATTATCCCCTATTATTAAGCTACCAGGCTTTGACAGTTTAAGAGCCCATTCAAAATATGCAGGATTGTTTTGTTTATCTGCATCAATAAAAATAAAATCAAATGGTTCATGGTTTTCATTAGCTATTTGTTGTAACGAGTCTACTGCCATCCCTGTTCGTACATGAACCACATCACTCAATTTAGCTTTTTCAAAATTAGCACGAGCAATTTCAGCGTGCTTTTCACTTGTCTCAAGCGTAATAAGACGACCACCTGTTGGTAAAGCTCTTGCAAGCCATATTGTACTATACCCTCCTAATGTTCCAATCTCTAAAATATTTTGTACTCCATGAATTTGCACTAACAATTGCAAGAACTTTCCTTGAGCTATCGAAACATCATGTGCTGGTAGATCAGCTTTAGCATTCGCTTGAAGTACCTCATTCAAAATAGGATCAGTTGGCACAAGCAAGTCCGTAATATAATCATCGAAAACCTTCCATTTATCGATATGATTCATGCCAATACCATTCCCTTCTAATTATGTAAGATAACCCTTCAATATCATTATAGACGAAAAATTCAGACTGAAAAATAAATAAAAAAGATTTGGCCCTAAGCCAAATCTTTTTTATTTATTTTTACGGATTAGTAGACCAAAGTCCAGCCGATTTAATAAATGTACGTTTATTTAATTTCAGCTGGGCTACGATAAACTCTGCAATATCTTCTGCTTGCATAACTCTATCTGGATTACCATCTGTTAATCCTAGATCTACTGCCATATCCGTCGCAACTGTACTCGGTGTTAAAGCCGTTACACGAATGTTATGTTTACGTACTTCCATCGCTAACGATTCTGTTAAACCAAGAACACCAAATTTAGAAGCACTGTATGCACTTGTTACTGGTGCACCTTTTTGTCCTGCCGTAGATGAGATGTTAATGATGTCACCAGACTGTTGTTCAATCATACTTGGTAATGCTGCGCGAGTTGCATAGTATACACCCATTAAGTTGACCTGGATAATTTTTTCCCAATCAGCAACATCTAGTTCTAAAAATTTACCAAACTTAGAAATACCCGCATTATTAATTAAAATATCAATAGAACCTAATCCACTTTTTAATGTTTCAATAGCAGTAGTCACTTCTTCATATGAAGATACATCCGCAGTAGCAATTACAGCATTGACACCTTCTGCCTCCACTTCTTTCGCAACTGCTTTTAAGTTCTCTTCAGAGCGCGCTAAAAGACCAACATTTACGCCTTCTTTTGCTAAAGCAATCGCTACAGCACGACCAATTCCTCTTCCCGCTCCTGTAATTAATGCATTTTTCCCTTGTAATAATTCTGCCAAATATAACACTCCTCAATGATTCTAAATTGCTTTTTCCTATCATGAATTCTATCTGCATCTAATTTAAAATGCAATTATGCACTTTTATGTGCGTAGGTTACTTATAAGTAACTATTGTGTTCAATGTACGATTCACAAATTACATATGTAACCAGTTTTAGATAACGTATCCTTCTTATTTTTAATATATAATCAACTTATAAATAGGAGGGATGAAAATGAGGAGAAAAAAACGATTAGGAGGAATTATACTAGCTGGATTGATCATAGTTATATTAGGATTATACTCTTGGTACGGAAATCCTATAAACTATAAAAAAATTGAAAATGATACATATCATTATCTTCAAACTAATAAAGGATACAAAAAAGAACATATAAAAAGTATAATGGGATCTTACGCACATGTAGTATTTACGGATGAACCTTATTTTACATATGTTTATCAATATGATACTAACAAGAAAATAATACAGGAAAACGGGATTTTAGGAAGGCATACTGAACTATTTGAAAACAAAAATCTAAACTGGAGCCTCTTTGATCAATTAACAACAGGTATTCACAAAAACTTAGCAAAAAGAGGTCTAAAAAAAGATAAAGATTATTCCATACGTCATGTTCAATTCATTGATGTGGATGATGATAAAAATGGAGCAGAAGCCTTTGTAGATTTTAAGAAAGATAAAGAATCCCATTATGTATATCGCATCAACAGCGAAGGACTAGCTTATCAACATAGGTGTGAATATGGGAAATGTTCTTTTAAAGAATAAATCTTTTATAAATAGGACATGCCCTATTTATAAAAGATTGTTTTCCCTAGATTTAACCATCATTGTTTAATTTATAAATTTACTATCAGGGATTGAGATGATAAACTCAGTTCCATTTCCAACCACACTTGCTACCTGTATTTTCCCCCGATGAAGATCAATCACTTTCTTCACAATTGCCAATCCTAAACCACTGCCTCCATACGCACGATTTCGTGATGAATCAGCTTTATAAAAGCGTTCAAAAATATGCTCTCTTTGTTCTTCTGAAATTCCAATTCCTGTATCACGAATATGAACTTCAGCCTGTTCGTCATTTTGTATTAATTGAATTGTAATTGCTCCGCCATTTGGAGTAAATTTTATACTATTGTGAAGTAAGTTTATCCATACTTGGCTCATACTTTCTTCATCTGCAGTGATATACATTTTCTCTAAAGATAATTCTAGCTCAATTTCCTTTTCACTCCACAATGGCTCACAATTTAGCACAATTTGTTTTAATTGTTGATCTAATCGATATGTTACTCGCTCTGGTACATACTCTTCAGATTCTAACAATGTTAATTTAAGCAAATTATGGCTAAGCTTAGATAGTCTTGTTGTCTCTGTTTCAATAATAGTAAGATAATGTTTTCTCTTTTCATCTGGTAAGTAATCATCTTGGAGTGCGCGCGCAAACCCTTTAATCGATGTTAACGGTGATTGAATTTCATGCGAAACATTAGATACAAATTCTTGTCTCATTCTTTCCATTACATTCAATTCATCCGCCATTTCATTAATACTTTTCACAAGAACACCTATTTCTCCATCATACTGCTCTTCATTCCTTATTTTTACGGAAAAATCACCTTTTGTAATTTTCTGTATCGGCTCAATAATGGACCAAACCATTGCTTCTCGCTTTGGTCTCATCAAAATACCAATTAACATACTAATAAGAACAACAAATAAAAATCCAAGTATATCACTAATAAGAAACGTGACAAAAGGTGATACTTCGATTTTAAGAACACGTAACACATTCGACGATACAAAAAATGCAATTGACCACATAGCAATGAGAGTGGAAAACACTCCTACAATACTCCCCGTTACCTTCCAAAACTTTCGCCTGCTCATTTCCTTACCTCTAATCGATAACCTAGCCCTCGAATTGTCTTTATTGTAAAACCTGATTGTTCTTCCTGAAACTTCTCACGTAAACGATTAATATGAACATCTAATGTCCGTTCATTCCCTTCAAAATCATAACCCCACACTTCTTCAATCAATTGTTCCCTTGAACATGTTCTACCTACTTTTGAGCCTATCATAAACAATAGCTCGAATTCTTTTAAAGGTAATGTTATCGCTTTTTCTCCGATGGTAACTTCAAATGTTTTATGATTTAACAACACATTTCCGACTTGAATAGACTGTGACACAGTGATCTGATATCGCTTCAGTAACGCTTTTACTCGTACAACTAATTCTAATGGATCAAAAGGTTTTACGAGATAATCATCCGTCCCCAACTGGAACCCTTTCACCTTTTGCGAAGTTTCTCCTTTTGCTGTAAGCATTAGAAGAGGGATGTCGTAATATTTTCTTAATTCATAGCATAGTTCCCAGCCATCCATATTTGGCATCATGATATCGAGTATAACCATATCCATTTTCACTTCTTCTATTTTCCGGAGAGCATCCATCCCATCAATCGCCTCGTATGTTTGAAAACCTTCTCGCTCCAAAAACACAGAAACTAACTCTCTAATGTGTGGATCATCATCTACTACTAAAATTCTCGGCATCAAATCATCACCTCTCCTCTTTCATCATGCCAGTTATAATGATGAATAAGCAGTGAAGTTAAAAAAAATCTCTACTGCTTCAAAATCCAATACTACAATCGTTTTATCCCGCTATTTGCGGGCAGTAAGAACTCCACCTCAAGATTCAGAGAGAAACGAGGGAGATAGGTGGGGGATCCACTGCCCGTAAAAGCCTGATTGGTGAGGTCTGATAATCAGTTGGGTATGAAGAAAACCCCCACTGATTAAAGTTTCACTTTATAGCGCTCCCTCTTTAATTTTCAATTGCTGCGTTGCAAATTCTCGGTACATATCATGAGAACGTAACAATTCATCGTGAGAGCCACTTCCTGTAATTTTTCCTTTTTCAATAAAGATAATTTTGTCTGCATCTACAACAGTAGAAAGTCGGTGTGCAATCACTAAAGTTGTTCTGCCTTTCATTAGGTTATTTAACGCTTTTTGAACAACAGATTCCGATTTACTATCAAGACTGGACGTCGCTTCATCTAACATTAAAATTTGAGGATTTCGGAGCAACGCACGAGCAATTGCAATGCGTTGTCTTTGGCCCCCAGATAATTTCACACCACGTTCGCCAACTTCTGTATCGTATCCTTTCGGTAAATCATCAATAAATGCATCAACATAAGCCATCGCTGCCACTCGTTTTATTTCTTCTTCACTTACTTCCCCTTCTACCCCATAACAAATATTATCTCGGATTGTTCCATCAATTAACGGGCTATCTTGTGATACATATCCAATTTGACGTCGCCATGATTGTAATGAGTATGTTGAAATAGGGTCTTTTCCTAACTTTATTACACCACTCTTTGGTTCATAAAAGCGTTCTAATAAAGAAAATAAGGTTGTTTTCCCACTACCACTAGGTCCTACTATGGCAGTTACTTTTCCTGATTCAATTGTAAAATGAATATTTTGTAGTACCTTTTCTTCTTCGTTATACTCAAAATCTACATTTTCAATCAAAATAGATTGCTTTGCATTCGTTACCTGAATACCATCTATATGATTTTCAACTTCATATTCTAAAATAGTATGAATACGTTCTGTTGCACCAATTGCCTTTTGGAATTGTGTAAAAAACATAGAAAGTTGACTCATTGGCATAACAATTTGCACTAAATATAGAATAAATGCCACAAGTTCCCCAGTTGTTAATGCACCACTAGAAACACGCATTCCGCCGTATCCTACAATAATAACAAGTAGCGCCATTAAAACAAATGACATAACTGGCGTAATGAGAGCCTGAACTTTTCCTTCTTTCAAACCAAATTGTAATAACTTCTGAATTCCTTTGTTACCATTTTCATATTCTCTAGATTCTGTATTTGAAGATTTCACCAAGCGTATTTCTGATAACACTTGGTTTAACACACTCGTAAAAGAAGCTGTCTCATCTTGCAACGTTTTAGAAATTTTATACATCATTCTTCCAAGGGGCACTAAAATCAATACAGATAACGGAATAACAGTTAATAGTAGAACTGTCATTTTCCAATCTAAAACAAATAATACAATTAACGATCCAACAATAGAAATACCACCCGTTAATAAGCTAGACAGGTGCTCTGATATTAACGTTCTTACAACACCTGTATCGTTTGTCATGCGACTAATTGTGTCACCCGTTTTGTTTTGATCATAGTAAGAAACCGGTAAAATCAAAACTTTTTTCCATAGTCGTTCTCTAATTCCTGCTACAATTTTTTGCCCAATATAATTGAGTAAATAAATGGATAATCCTGACGCGATTGTTTGAACAACAAAAAATGTAACTAAGCCAACAATTTGCATTGTACTGATTGAGGAAATCGAAAAATTATCAACTAATCCTTTTGTAAGTATTGGAATAAACAAACTTGCCCCTGTTGACAACAAACTCATTACTAATGCAAATATAAGAATACTGTTCGGAGGATTTGTATCTTGAATAAGCCGTAAAAACTTCCTCCAACTTCCCTTTTTCTTCTCTGTATTTTGTTCCATTTCTGGTCATCTCCTTATTTCAAACCAAGCGGTTATTTCTAAAACTAGAATACGGTATGAATGTAAACTGAATGTAAACGGTCCACTTATTTGGTAATAAAACACATCAAATCTCATCTTTACAACAGGCATAATTATCTGATATTATTACCTGGTACTTATACAAATGAGCATTCTTACGTTTCAAAAAAAGGAATCATACAATAATGATTCAAATATATATAAACTGTATTTTTACAACCTACTATTGTAGGAATATCACATAAACCTTACTAATCTTCATTGATTGAGAGGAGTATCCCTTTGCAAACAAACAAGAATCCCGAAAAAAAAACCATTATATTCATTCATGGATTAGTTGGAAATCGTCGTGCCTTTAAAAAGGAATATAAACGTTTTTCTTCTTCCTACAATATAATAACGTATGACTTGCTAGGACATGGTGAAGACAAAGGACAAGCAATCGAATTTTCTTTAGACCGATTAGTACAACAGCTATCTGACCTTTATGAAAAAGAAGGAATTGAACAAGCTCATCTTTGCGCCTTAAGTTATGGTTGCTATATTGCTACTATATTTGCACACAAATACCCTGAAAAAGTATTAAGCCTTTGCCATATTGGTGGGCATTATAATAATCCATCCCTTTTATATAATGTCTTTCGAAAATTTTGGGATAAAAGAGAACATGACTATTCTACTTGGCTATATCAATATGCAAATACAATTTTCCCAAGTGGAATATTAAAAGCAAATCCATTTGCAGTCATCTCAAAAAACATTTATTATCGCTTTGGGTTACAACTACACTCGTCCATTATTGTTGAATCGCTCAAGCACCGTTTAGAATTCGATTTAAAATCTCGTTTAAAAGAGCTGTCGCAGCCTATTCTATGGGTAATGGGAGAACATGATCACCTCTACAAATCTTGTCTATTCGACTTAAAATCTATTCTACCGAACGTGTTATACAGGGAAATCCCGCTAGCTGGGCATGCCGCAAATTTATTTCGCCCTAGTTATTTCCATGATTTATATTCTCGCTTTTTACACGGAGATTTAAAATAGAAAAATATATATTCGTACAAAATGAAAAAAAGAGAAACATGTATTTATAAAAGTGTTTCCCTCCTTTTCATTTCTATCATTTATTTATGTAAAAAAAACAAAACTAAAGATAAGAAAAGCTTTCTAGTTTCCTAGAAAGCTTTTCCTTATAATATTGAAGAATTAAATTCTCTTATTATGCTTTTGTATAACCAGCTAGGTGTTTACTCCAGTAAGAACTATTTACTGATTGAATTCTTACACCAGTTTTTTCAGTTTCTGCACTGATGAACTGACCATTTCCTAAATAAATTCCCATATGAGTCATACCGCCAGAACCAGTAGTATTGCTAAAGTATACTAAATCGCCTGGTTGTGGATTGCTTGTTTTTGTCTTAGAGCTCCAGTAGCCAGCAACAGTTTGACGTCCACCAGAATGACCTGCTTGTTTTAATACGTAGTAAACGAAACCACTACAGTCAAAGCCAGCAGGTGTTGTACCTGCCCATTTATATGGTGAACCATTTAGTGATTGTGCAATAGACACAATTGATGATCCATTAGCAGATGGTGTTGTTGGTTTTTCTGTTTGTGTATTTCCTTGTTCACCGCCAGTAGTTGGACGAGAAGGCGTAGTTACGTTATTTGTTCCGCCTTTTACAAATTTCACATAGTCTGCACTTACATAACCTGTTCTACCGTTATGGTTAATTTTATACCAGTTATTTTCCACACCAGAAACTTGTAGTGTTTGACCATTTGTTACGCCACCAATTACAGCGTTATATGTAGCTGGACCTGTACGCACTTTTAAAGCACCTGTGTTAACCACATATGATCCACCAGTTTGAAGTGTAACATTATTGTTTGTAGCTGGTTTCTCTGTTTGGTTAGATACAGCTGTTCCGCCTTTTGTTACGAAGTCTTTGCTTATGTATCCAGTTCCACCATTATGGTTAATTTTAAACCAATCTTGTACTTCACCTACAACTTGTACTGTTTGACCTTTGTTTACAGAACCTAAAACAGTATGAGACGCGCTAGGACCTGTACGTACGTTAAGTGAAGAAACGTTAACTGTATAATTACCTGTTCCTTGTTGAACAGAAGTTTCTTTCTTTCCACCAGTAGTTACGAAGTCTCCACTTACATAACCTGTTTGACCATTTACATTTACTTTAAACCAACCGTTTTCTTGGCCAGTTACTTGTAGCACTTGACCTTCTTTTACTTTAGAAATAATGTTATGGTCTGTGCCAGCACCTGAACGAACATTCAGTACATCAGCTGTTACTGTGTATTTCAGTTCAGAATTTGTTTCTACTGCTTTTGTTTCAGTTGTTTGTGTTTGTGTTTGTGTTTGTGTTTGTCCATTAATTTCTTTTAGTGCATCAGATGAAACTTGTGCATGTGCAGAATCCATTCCAGGAACTGCTACGCCAGCTACAGATGCTGCTGCTAAACCTGCTAGTACTTTTTTCATAAGTTGTATAAACTCCCTTTCCCTACTACCCTCTTAAAAAATGAGATTAATATTTCATATAAATATTAGAAATAACATCCATATTAAATTCCATTTTTATACAAGGGCTTTCTTTTTCACACGTCGTTTATTTTAAATTATCAATGTGACTTCTGTGTGAACTTCATGTGAACTTCAACTTCAAATATAGCCTATTTTTAATAGAAGCTATACTTCCTCTATTAAAAAACGAATCGAAGTCCCCAGTATAATCCATTCTTCACCTATGACACAAATAAAAACGTAGTACCTTAGTAAACACTGAATCTTACTACTGGTTTTACATAATCGTTCTTTTCATGAGTCACCTTTCTATCATGACAAAAATTTAGACATTTATCAACTATATAGTATTCTAAAAAATTATATCTTACTCACTATTGACTAAAAGTAACACTTTTTCTCAAATGAAGTAGCACTAAAAATGTTAAGTAAAAAGGAATCATCTATAAGATGATTCCACACTAATTAAAATCTTATCTTATATAGAAAAGAATTTATCCCGTTCTGGAGCAATCCAAGAGTCCATATTTTGATCACTATTCCTTACTAAACGATTCACTAGTATATCATGCCATATATAATTTTCTAGCAAATATACATGGACTGGATCATCTGTATAAAAAGCATTTCCTTTTTGTTCTATTGAATGACCATATACCATTTCTTTCCCATCAATTGATAAAATAAACCATTTATGGCTCCCAATATTATCAACGTAACTTGTTTTCCTATGAATTTCTAATCCTTGCAACGGATCTTCAACATGAAAAACAATACCTTTTAAGCTACATTCTCTTTCTTTTTCTTTTAAATCTCCTAACAACTTTTCATACATAGTATCCCAAATTGACAAAACAACCTTTTTTTGCGCTCTTCGAATTAATATTCTACAAAAAGCTAGTATATTTTCTTCACCTTTCAAAGTAGTCACTCTCGGATCCACCTCAGGATCTTTCTTTTCAAATTGTTTTAATTCTTTCTCCACATATGTATAAGTCTCTTCCCATTTTTCTTTTACAGTTTCTAAAAACACATCTACAGGTAAAGGAGAATATTGCACAGCTTCATTTATTTCTTCCTTCATTACAATGCCTTTTTGTTCAAGGGCATTTAATATTTCATATATACGTGCACGAGGCACTCCAGAATTTTTACTAACTTGATAAGCACTAGAAGTTCCTTGTTGCACTAATGAAACATATGCCTTTGTTTCATATTGGTTTAAACCAAGCATTTGAATTTTTTGTAGTAAATCATCCATTGTATGCCTCCTATGTGTTCAATTTTTTCTACACATTTACAGTAGTTATTACTTTAATAGTAACCATAAAAATAATCTTAGTAAACATTACGAATAAATTATTTAAATATTCATTTACATATAGTATTTTAATAGGTACTATTTTAGTAGTGACTAAAAATTCATTATAATGGGGGAAATACATATGGAGGACATCAATCTTTATACCATGCTTTTTTTAATTGTTGCAGGTTTTTTAGCTGCATTTATCGATTCTGTAGTAGGGGGCGGTGGTTTAATTTCTATACCTGCTTTGCTATTCACCGGGCTCCCACCATCAACGGCCATTGCAACAAATAAACTGGCAAGTTCAATGGGAGCACTTATGAGTACTATTTCCTTTATTCGTTCTGGAAATGTGAACTTCAAATTAGTCTCTAAGTTATTCCCTTTTACTTTTATTGGATCTATACTCGGTGCCTTTGTCATCAAACATATTTCATCCGAAATATTAAAACCGTTAGTACTTATACTATTAATAGCTGTTGCTATTTACACGATTATGAAAAAAGATTGGGGAAAAGATGCAAGTTATAGCGGAATGACTATTAAAAAAGGAATTTTCTTCTCTTCTGTTATTTTTATCATTGGATTTTATGATGGTTTTTTTGGTGCTGGGACAGGATCATTTTTATTATTTACATTCTTAATCATCGGCTTTGATTTCCTTCAATCCGCAGGTAATGCAAAAGTTTTAAATTTTGCTAGTAACATCGCTGCACTTATGATTTTTCTTTATTTAGATGTCGTTAACTTTGCATACGGTCTTCCAATGGGACTTGCGATGATTCTTGGGGCTTTTGTTGGATCCAATTTCGCAATCAGAAAAGGGGTATCTTATGTACGGGTATTATTTATCATTGTAACGTTATTTCTTATTGGGAAAAATATTGCAGATTATTTAGGGATTGTCTAAACAAAGACTAGGTAATATGGTATTTGTAGCATTTAATTGATAAAATAATCTTTATACACCGGAATATCAGGAGGCTTATTATTACTAATGGAGCAAATTATCAATAGTAGTCCAAAACATTATAATGAATTTCATTATGCACTCGTATACTTACTTTCCTTATTGACATTCAAAAGAGTAGCAACCATTGAAATAAAAAAGAATGAATTACAAATGGCTATAAAACAACAAAGAGATGAATTAGCAAAAGAAGACCCTTATAAATTATAAAAATATTCTATAACAGGCATAAAAAAGGATTATCAATTTTTGATAATCCTTTTTTATACTTTATTTATAAACTTTCACTCGAGTTTCTAACGGCTGGAACTCTTTTTCCCCTGCCGGTGCAACTGGTTTACCAAACGGCATTTGAGCAATCAATTTCCAAGTTTCTGGAATATCCCATTCTTTTCTTACCTTATCATCAATTAAAGGATTATAATGTTGCAGCGTTGCCCCAAATCCTTCAATTTCTAACGCTGTCCAAATCGCGAATTGTAGCATTCCTGATGATTGCTGAGACCAAGTCGGGAAATTGTCTTTATATAACGCAAACTTTTCTTGAAGATCTTCTACTACTTTACTATCTTCAAAGTATAAAACTGTTCCATAGCCACTTCTAAATGCGTTCATTTTTTCTTCAGTTGGTGCAAAATGATTTTCCGGGACAATTTTTCGTAATGTTTCTTTTGTAATATCCCACAGTTTGTCATGTTGTTCACCTAATAAAACAATAACCCTTGCACTCTGAGAATTAAAAGATGAAGGTGTATACTTTACAGCATGATTTACTACTTCTTGAATTTTCTCATCAGAAACAACTTGCTCTTTACTAATTGCATAAATGGATCTTCTGTCTTCAATCGCTGAATAAAAATCTTTTGCCATACTAATTCCCTCCAATTTTTTATTTGAGGCTTACTAATATGTATTATGCTATATCTCGCCTCTAACTTATTAATAATAAGTTTATAACTTTATTATATTTACACAGAAAAACAATTTCAACCAATAACACTCATACTTTTCAGTTTTTGTTTTTGATACTTTTTATATTCCCTTAAAATAAAAAAACAGCTTATCTTCCACTCAATTCGAGTTTTAAATAAGCTGTCTTCCTTCACCTACTTAGTAATTTCAAAGCCATAGGACATCAATTTATGTGTTTCTGTAAAACGTTTCATTTTACTCTTTGTACCCATAACAACTGTTACGATTCGTTTATCACCTTGTTTTGCAGTCCCTGTAAAACAATAACCCGCACTATCAGTAAAGCCTGTTTTCAGTCCATCCATTCCTTCTATGAATAATCCTTGGTTAGCGGGATTTAACATTTCATTTGTACTTGTAACAGTCGTGCCTTTAAATGCTAACTGACTTTGACGTAAGTGTGTAACATCTAATATCTCTGGGTAATCTTTGACAAGATGATATGCTAATTTTGCTACATCAGCTACAGTCATCTTTGTTTCACTTCCATCAACTTCTTGCAACCCAGAGGCATTCGCAAACTTAGTCGCTTCTGACAACTCCAGTTGTTTCGCTGTTTGATTCATAAGCCCTGCAAAATCTGGCTCTGTCTTTGCTATATGCTCCGCTAAAGCAACCGCAGAATTATTAGCAGATTGAATCATTAACGCATGGTATAAATCTTTAACTGTTAATACATCTCCTATTTGCACCGGAATTCTAGCGCCTTCCGCTTGTGCCGATTTAGCACTTATTTTCACTTGATCTTCCCAATGAATCTTTCCTTTATGTATATTTTCTAAAAGAATATATGCTGTCATCATTTTTGACATACTCGCTGGGGCAAGCACATCTTCTTCATGATTTTTATACAATACTTGTCCATCACTCGCATCCATAATCATCGCGGCTTTTGCTTCAATCACTGGTATATACTTTTGCGGGATTACTTTTTCAGATAATCCTGTTTTTGGTAACTCTGCTACTTGTAGAGGCGGACCACCTATTGTCATTTTTTCTTTTGCTTTGGAAACATTTGGCTCATTCTTTTCTAAGATACTCCCCTGGAAAAAGAACCAACATGTACCCAAAATAATAGCACAGAGTATTGTTATGCTTCCCCACCCTAACCTTTTCATCACTAAATCTCCTTTTACTCTACCTATTTATAATTTCAAATTTAACCATAACAACAATGACTTTAAATCGTCAAGGTCAAACAGGAAAGAATCCAAGATAACTATTTTCTCAAGATTATTTGTTAAGTATATGTTATACTAAAATGCAATATTGAATAATAAAAATTTTCTAATATCATATTTTGAAGTTACTTAAAAGCTCCCCATCTTTACAAGAAAGGATCAATACAATGATACTACTTAATCCCTTAAAAAAAGGAGATACTATTGGTATTTACTCTCCTTCTTCACCCGTAACATATACATCGCCCAAAAGATTTAGTCGGGCTAAAAAATATTTACAAGATAAAGGATTCCGCATATTAGAAGGCCATCTTACAGGCAAGCAGGATTTTTATCGTTCAGGAAGCATTCAAGAACGTGCTGAAGAATTAAACGCACTAATTAAACATCCTGATGTTACATGCATCATGTCAACAATTGGCGGGATGAATTCAAACTCTCTTTTACCTTATATTGATTATGAAGCATTTAAAGAAAACCCGAAAATTATGGTTGGGTACTCAGACACTACAGCTTTGCTACTTGGAATCTATGCAAAAACAGGCATTACTACATTTTATGGACCAGCACTTGTCCCCTCTTTTGGTGAATTTGAACCTTTTGTAGACTTTACTTATACATACTTTAAAGAAGCTTTAATGGATAATCAAGACGTCCCTTATAAGCTAGATATACCTTTATTTTGGACAGATGAATTTATAAACTGGGAAGAAAAAACAAAGGAGAAAGAACTAAGAAAAAACGAGTGGATTTGTGTAAATAGTGGAAAAACAACGGGAAGACTAATGGGCGGAAACTTAAATACACTACAAGGTATATGGGGTAGCCCATTTATGCCTGATATTAAAGAAGGAGATATTCTCTTTATTGAAGATAGCTCCAAAGACGCCGCTACCATTGAAAGAAGTTTCTCATTGCTTAAAATTAACGGCGTATTTGATAAAATTTCAGGAATCATTCTTGGCAAACATGAGCAATTCAACGATTGCAGTACAAATCGAAAACCACATGAAATATTACTAGAAGTGCTAAAGGATCATAAATTGCCATTTCTTGCAGACTTTGATTGTTGCCATACACATCCGATGATTACTATGCCAATTGGTGCTCAAGTTGAGATGGATGCAACAAATAAAAGAGTAAGTATCATTGAACAATGGAAAAAATAAATATGAAGTTTAACGATTCTTTGAATATCTTTATTTTAAATTACTTACAAATTTAACAAAAAAACAACTCTTTATTAGGAATTAATGCTGGGCTAAATATTTTTTGCATTAAAACAAGCATCTATATTAGCGTCACTAAGTTACCTCATCATTTCAATGTTCGGTTGGTATTTCCTAGATGAAATCATTATAAAGGAAAAAGTAATCGGTAACATTATCATTGAAATTAGAGTTGTTGTTTTCCATACAATAAGAAAATACATCCTTATTATATAGAAAAAAGTCCGTTATTTATAACGGACTTTTTTCATATCCTCCCTACTGCCCTAAATTTTGCACTTTATCTTTTAAATCTTGAACTTGTTGCACTGTCTGCATAAGCTCTGAGTTTTTGAATTGTTCTACATCCATTTTCCCTTCTTCTATCTTTTTCATCGTTGTATCAATTAACGCATTTAACTTTTCATTATATCCAACAATTTGCTGATGAATGTCCTTTGCTACATCTGGAGGTGTCAATTCATTAAAAGCTGGAATATCCTTTTGAATTTCTCCGAGTTTAGTTTCTAACTCTTTTCGGGCTGCACTATCATTGATTGCCTTTTCTACTAATCCCGGCGCTTCATTTGCAAACGCACTTACTTCATTCACATAGTCTGTAGCCTTTTGAGCATAATCAATTGAATTCTTACCTTCTTCAATTACAGTACATCCCATTAAACCAATTGTAATTAAAAACACAAGTAAGATTGTCTTTTTTAATTTCATATTTTACCTCCTAAATGAATACGAATCCATTGTTTCTTCTATACATTTATAAACACTTATTCCTTTCGTTATACTTTCATTCAAAATACTAGCTATTTAATACCTCAACTTATATATTCTAGCAAAACTTTTCATTTTCCTTTTCATAATCAATTTTGAAAAGCATACGGATTTTTCATGAAAAAAAGACATACTCAAGCATCACTTAAGTATGTCAAGTTCTTTATCCTGCCGCTTACTTTCTTACATATCCTATAACAGTGACAAGTTCTGATTCTATATGAACACTGATAATTTCCTCAATAACATTTGTGTATCCTTCCCCTATAGCCGCTCCATATTGTAAAGAAATTTCTTTTCTCTTATAAACTGACTGAGGTATAGTCAAAATAAATTTCCTAAGATTTCTTTCATCTACAGGTTCCATAAGTAAAATTATCCCATCTTCCTCAAACATACAATCATCCTTTCACTTACATTCCTACTACGGCTCAGTATTGCCTTTATCTGCTAGATTCTAAACCCACTTATAAATCGTTCGATACTCTCCATTCGATAAAACATTCATATCCCATAGTCATACGAACCGCTCTTTTAAAATCTCCAAAATAAAGTGAAACTTTAATCAGTGGGGTTTTCCTCATCCCCCACTGATTATCAGCCCTCACCAATCGGGCCTTTACGGGCAGTTTATCTCCCACCTAACTTCTTTGCTCCCCCCGAATTTTGAGGTGGGAGTATTACTGCCCTAAAGTAGCAGCGGGATAAAAAAGCACAAACCTTAAACTATCAAGAATTCGTGCTTTTCATAATGATATTCTTATATTCCTTTATCCATCTCATAGAGTCTACGATATTTCTCATTCTCTACAAGAAGTTGTTCATGACTACCTTGTATCGTGATGTGACCATCTTCAAGAAAAATAATTTCATCCACATGCTCAATCCCTACAAGATGATGTGTTACCCAAATTACAGTTTTATCTTTCGTTGCTGTAAACATCGTTTCTAATAAAGCTGATTCCGTTTTAGGATCCAAGCCAATAGTTGGTTCATCCAGTATAATAATGGGTGCTTCTTGTATAAGAGTTCTTGCAAAAGCAATTCTTTGCCTTTCTCCTCCAGAAAATCTCTTCCCCATCTCATGCATTTTCGTTTGTAATCCATCCGGAAGAGACTGAACATGAGAAGCGATTTGTGCTTGTTCTAAAGCTTTCCAAATATCTTGATCAACAGCTTCAGGTCTTCCGATACGCACGTTATTCCCAATTGTCGTGTCAAACAAATGTGGTTTTTGATTTAACACAGAAATATATTTTGATAACAGGTTCGTATGTGCTGATTTTCCATTTAGTAAAACTTGGCCATTTATCGGACTCAGAGCGCCAGTTAACAATTTTAATAAAGTAGATTTCCCTGTCCCGCTTCTCCCTAAAATAGCAATCTTTTTTCCTGTCTTTATT
The DNA here is from genome assembly GCF_050768835.1 of Bacillus pfraonensis. Classification (NCBI taxonomy): domain Bacteria; kingdom Bacillati; phylum Bacillota; class Bacilli; order Caryophanales; family Bacillaceae; genus Bacillus; species Bacillus pfraonensis. Next base: position 182,985 of record NZ_JAHCDO010000014.1, read on the forward strand.
TTTAGCGATATATCTTTTAATACTAACTCGTTACTTTCTAAATAACTATATGACACATTGTGCAATTCAATCTCAACATCTTTTGGCACAACCTCGTTTTTATCTTGACCCTTCTCTTGTTCATCTTGTGGAGCCATATCATTTTCCACACCATTAAGCCGATGTGCAGACTCTATATAAGATGGAATTCGATCAATTGCATCTGAGACAGGGATAAGCGCATTTGTTATTGATAGTGTCATTAATATAAATGCCGCAATTACTGTTGGTGCAATTTGCCCACTTTCCGCTTGATTTCCAGTCCAAATGATCATGGAAATGACAACAATTCCTACTATTAAATGAATGATCCCATCTCGAATATGATGCCAACATTTTATCTTCTTTTCAATCTTTACTAACTGGGCATTTTGCTTTGTATATTCTCTTACAAACTCAGCTGTTCTGCCGCTTGCTTGCCAATCAGCTAATCCAAATATAGCATCTGTCAATTGTTGATATAAACGATTCCTACCTCGCTTCAATATAACATGATGTTGTTTCATCATAAATAGCGATACGAATGGAAGGAGAAAGACAATAACAGCTAACATGCTTCCTGCTATAAGTGCAAACATCCAATCAAATGTACCAAGGACAGCAACAAATATACTATATATAGCTAACGCTAATATACTAGGAAATATTGTACGCAAATATAGATTTTGTAGATGCTCGATATCTTCAGATAATACACCTAATACATCACCAGTTTGAAAGCGAGACCTTAAAAATAAAGCTTGCGGTTCTACTATTCTATACAACTTTGTGCGCATTTTTTCTAATATACGGAGAACCACATCATGTCCAACTAAGCGCTCTACGTAATGAAAGACCGCTTGCCCGATACTAAACGCTCGCGTTGCCACAATCGGAACATATACAGCCATTATATTTTCTGGTCGAAGAGAAGATTTAGAAATTAAATAGCCTGAAATGAAAAGTAGCATTGCTCCTGAACTCACCCCAAGAAGGCCGAGGATAAGAGTCAGAGTCATTCTCCCTTTATTGTGCTTTATATAAGGCCCAATCCAGTTATTCATTTCGTTCCTCTCCCTTCAGTATGAAATTGGAATGATTTTTTCGCAAAAAGCTCTTCATATGTTCCTTTTTCTATAATCTTACCTTTTTCTAAAACAAGAATATGATCCATTTGTTTCATCCAATGAAGACGATGAGTTGCAAGAAAGACAAGCTTCCCCTTAAATACACGTAACATCGCTTGCTTTATCTCAAATTCAGTTTCAATATCAAGGTGAGCTGTCGGTTCATCTAATAAAATGATCGGCTTTTTGCTTAAAAGAGCACGAGCCATTGCAATACGCTGTTCTTGTCCTCCACTTAGCATACGACCGCCTTCTCCAATCTTTTCATGCATTCCATTTGGAAGCGAATCAACAAGTGAACGAAGACCAACCTCATCTATTACTCTTTCTACTTCTTCGTTCATTGTATTTGGCTCATAAAAACATAAGTTATCTCTTAATGAGATTGGAAAAATATATGGTTGTTGCGGAATGTAAGCAATATTTTGGATCCACGCTTCACGCGTACTTGTATTTATTATATTTCCATCCATAATTACACTTCCATGTGACGGCTGAAGAAACCCTGCTAACACATCGATGAATGTCGATTTCCCTGCTCCACTTTCTCCAATCATGCCAATCATTCCATTACCTTTCCATGAAAAGCAAATATCTTCTAGTATCGCTTTTCCTGTTTCATCATTACAAATATTTATATCTTTTAATTCCATACTACTAGATGCATCCCACATCATTTTTACACTATTTATATGAGCTGACACATCTTTTTGTTGCTCTAAAATCTCTTCCATTTGCTCCATCGCAATTTGCCCATCTAATGTCGCATGATAATTGGCCCCAACTTGGCGAATTGGTAAAAAATATTCTGGAGCTAAAATTAAAATTGTAAGAGCTGGCAACAACAGAATCGTTCCATCTATTAGACGAATTCCAAGACCTACTGCTACAAAAGCAATTGATAAACTTGTAAAGAAATCGAGTGCAAAAGAAGAAAGAAAAGCAACTCGCAAAGTACGAATCGTTGCTTTTCTATATCTCTTACTTACCTTTTCAATTTTCCCTTCATGTTGCTTGCTTTTCCCTAAATACTTCAATGTTTCTAACCCTTTTAACGTATCAACAAAATGATTTGATAAGACGCGATACGTATCATATTGACTATCAGCCATTTTTTGTGCTGCTAATCCTAAAAGAATCATAAAAACAATGACAATTGGAATTGTTACAACTAAAATAACAGCAGACTCTATATCTAATGTAAAAACATATATAGCAATTAACGCCGGAACAATACTACTTCGAATCATTTTAGGAATTGTAAGTTCAATATATGTTTTAAACTTATCAACCCCTTCTATCGATAAGGTCACCAGATGACCAGTTCCGACTGTTTGAACATACCGTGGACCTAACGTAAAATATGCCTCTATTAATCGTTTTCTCAGCAACAATCCCACTTTTTCAGCAAAACGTTCAACAAGTAGCTGTGATATTCGAATCAATATTTGACGGACAGCAAATGAAATTCCAAAAAATAAAATTTCATTCAGCACCCCCTGTACTTGTTCTCCCTGAAATAAAAATGTAATAGCACGTGCTAAAAATACGGTCTGTACAATAATGCTACAAGCTTCTAAAATACTAATAATACTTAATGCTACATATAAAATACGGCTACCTGGATAAAACGGAAGTCCTCTTTTTCTTTTCATTAGTACTCCAAATCATTGTCTGACTTTACAGGTTGTCTAAACACATAAAAACTCCATATTTGACTTCCGATTACAAATGGCAATATAGCAATCGAAAAATAAGTCATAAGTTTTAATGCGTAAGCTCCTGATGCTGCATTATAAATTGTTAAATCATTCATCGCTCCTAACGTACTAATCATGACACGCGGGAACATGCCAATAAACACACTTGCACTTAGCAAAATGATTGTTAAACTCGTCATAAAGAAAGCTAAGCCGTCTCTTCTTCTTTTATTTAATAATGTTGACGCAAATAATGCTACAAAAGCTCCAATTGGAACCATAATCCACTCTGTGCCATGAGCAGTGAAAATATCGGTTTTCCATAATCCTACACCGGCAAAAATAAGGAGTGCGATTAAGGAAAAAGGTGCAATTTTTATTGCAGCAATACGTGCTCGTTCCCTTAATTTACCAGTTGTACGTATTGTGAGAAATTGTAATCCATGGACGATACATAATAGTAGGAACATCGCTCCTCCAAGTAACGCAAATGGATGCAGTAATTGCAGGAATCCACCTACAACATTTTTAGTTTCATCAATTGGTATACCTACCATAAAGTTTGCGATTGCAATCCCCCAAAGGATAGGTGGTAGCAAACTTCCAATAAATATGCCCCAATCCCATACGCTCTTCCATTTATGATTGTCTACTTTCGCACGAAATTTAAAAGCAGCTCCTCTCGTAATTAAGGCAAGTAACATAAATACAAATGGAATATAGAAGCCGCTAAATAATGTTGCATACCAATGTGGAAATGCCGCAAACATAGCACCACCAGCACAAACAAGCCATACTTCATTCGCATGCCAAAACGGTCCAATTGTATTTAAGTACACTCGTTTTTCAAAATCGTTTTTCCCTAAAAACCTTGAAACTGTTCCTACACCAAAATCGAAACCTTCAAGTACAAAAAATCCAACAAATAAGATTGAGATAATTAAAAACCACAACTCATTAAGAGATAACATACTCTTCCTCCTTATCAAACGGATCATGGCTTTGATAATCCTTTTTCGTTTTCTTATTCGCATGTCCTTTAATAATACGAACGAATAAGTAAACGCAAATTCCACCCATAATTAAATACAGTGATGTAAATGAAATAAGTGAGAATAATACTTCGCCAAATGTTACATTTGGTGATACAGCATCTTCTGTTTTCATAACACCAAAGACAACCCACGGTTGACGACCCATTTCAGTCATAATCCATCCAACTGTATTACCGATGAATGGAAGAGCAATCGCACACACCATTAATTTTAAATACCACGGCTTTTCAGTTAAACGATTTTTTCTTGATAAGAACCATCCGTATGCTCCTAGAAGTAACATAAATGTCCCACTCATTACCATCGCTCTAAAGCTCCAAAACATCGTTTTTACTGGCGGAATATAATCTCCAGGTCCATATTTTTCTTCATATTGCTTTTGAATTTGATTCATTCCTTCTACTTGTCCACTAAATTTATCGTACGACAGTAGACTTAACATATAAGGAATTTGGATTTCAAACGAGTTTGATTTTGTTTCTGAGTTAATATTTGCCACAACAGTAAATGGTGCTGGATCTTCACTTGTATTCCACAATGCTTCTGCTGCTGCCATTTTCATCGGTTGCGATTTAATTAAATGCTGCGCTTGTGCATGACCAAAGAATAATACAAGAGCTGTTGCAATTGTTCCAACAATAATTGAAACTCGGAAAGACTTTTTAAACATCTCAATTTTTTGTCTTCTTGAAATTTTCCATGCGCTAACACCAGCGATAAAGAATGCTCCTGTTGCCAATGCTGCTGTAATCGTATGTGGGAACTGCACCCATAGTTGCGGATTTTGAATAATTGCCCAGAAATCGTTCATCTGCGCACGTCCATCTGCTGCCATTTCATATCCTACTGGAGCATGCATAAAGGCACTTGCAGTTAAAATCCAAAATGCTGATAACATTGTTCCTAGTGACAAAAGCCAAATACATAAAAGATGGATTCGCTTCGGAAGTTTATCCGCACCAAATACCCATAACCCAAGAAATGTTGATTCTATAAAAAAGGCTAATAGCCCTTCAATTGCAAGTGATGGTCCAAAAACATCACCAACAAAACGTGAATAAGTTGACCAGTTCATACCAAACTGAAATTCTTGTAAAATCCCTGTTACAACACCTACTGCAAAGTTAACAAGGAATAACTGCGCCCAAAACTTCGTCATCTTCTTATAAATCTCTTGTCCCTTTACTACATACAACGTTTGCATTAACGCGATGATAAAAGCTAAACCAATAGACAACGGAACGAAAAAATAATGAAAAATCGTCGTGGATGCAAATTGAATTCGTGCTAATTCGAGCGTATCCATGTCAAAATCACTTCCTTCTTAAATTTTTATATAGATTGAGTCGTAATGTTAGAACTGATAGACATTACGGCTCAATTAATCGGAAATACGAAAAGATAGTATCACCTATGTATTGTCGGAAAATAGAAATTTTCTGTCTTTTTATACATGAAAGAAAAACGCTTTTTTCATGAGATTTACCCTTTTCACTATTTCCACAGTGTTTTGTTCGTTAATCGAATTATATAATATACTTACATAATAAATTCAAATGATTTTTGACGTATTATTGACAGGATTTTGTCTGAAATATGTCTTTTGTAATTTTTTTGAAATAGAAATTTTATATTATAAAAATATGTTTTTTAAACATACAACCTACTTTTCAAACGATAAAAATCAGAAAATCACTTTATACACTTGACTTTCTATTTAAAAAATGTGGTTCTGGTGCAAAAAACACGTATCCATCACAATAAGAAATATAGCAGTAAACACCACTGCACCTAAAAACAAATCCCTAAGGGGTTTTAACATTTGATGAAATACCTTGAAGGTGTACAAAAAAATGAACGTAAGAAATACGGCCTTAAAGGCGCTCGGCGTCACTTCAGATCTCAAAGCGTTAATTATCAACATTTCAAAGACCCTCAACCAATTTGGTTGGGGGTCTTTTTTTCCTTAAAAGGCCTTTTGAAACAGCACACTTTCACGTGAAGTAGGCTTATACACTTCCTAATAGGAGGTTATTACATAATATATAGTATAACGATGATGTCTAAGGTGCTAGACCGGGGAATTACCTCCACAAATCCAGGGTTATTTGGGTTTAGAAAGACTCTTATTACAAAGGTGCCTTTCAAAAGGATATGTTAATGTTGTAAAAATGTTATATTCGATGTCAAAGGAAGGATCGACGTAAAATCCTTTCATTTTTTGTATATGATGAAAAAAATTTAAAATCGGGGGAGGAATTTATGTTAACGATTTATTTAGTACGTCATGGTGAGACGCAATGGAATACGGAGAATCGCTTACAAGGATGGAAAAACTCTCCGCTTACGGAAAAAGGAATAAGAAATGCTAAATTGTTGGGGAAAAGATTATCGAACATTGAATTTCGTGCCGTTTATTCAAGTCCTAGCGATCGTACCATTCAAACGGCAAAATATATTTGTTCAGGAAGAAACATTCCCATTATAGCGAACGAAAATTTAAAAGAAATAAGTTACGGAGAATGGGAGGGGCAGACAAAGGCAGAGATTGAGAAAAATTTTAAAAAAGAGTATTTCCATTATTGGAACGCTCCTCACCTATACGATCATAGACCACATAAAGGGGAAGCGATCAACGATTTAAAAAAAAGAGTCGAGAATGTTTTAAATAAAATCCTTGCTGAAAATCTCAGTGGTAATGTTCTAATTGTCTCACATGCAGCAACGATTAAAGCTATATTACTCTACACCATGAATATCCCTACCGAAAAAATGTGGGATCCTCCATTCATTTATGGGACAAGTCTTACTGTCTTTCGTTGGGATGGTAAAAGATTCCTATTCGAAATAGTAGGTGATACATCTCATTTTGAAGAGGGTGTTTGATTTTAAGTATAGGTCAAGCACAGGTTGAATTAGATCAAACGGTAAAAGATAACATCAAATTCTCGAACCCTGGTGAAAAGAGGTGAACCGGTAAACGCTAATCTAATTTCTCTCGTGAAGATATATATCCCGCAAATTAATAAAAGAGCGTAAAAAATACGTCCTTAAAGGCGCTCGTCGTGCACCTCAGTTCTCAAATCGTTAATATTATTGGTATATCAACATTTACGGTCCTTTCTCGGATTTCCGAGAAAGGGTTTTTAATTCACAAAATTCCGGTTTAAATACCCTTCCCCAAAAATCCATATAACTTTTAAATACATTTGCTATTTTTTCTTTTACTGTATTTGTCATTGGTTATTGAAGATGAAGGGATGACCATTAGTAGCCCTGGTGGATTTATAGAAGGGATTAATCTTAATAATCTGTTAACCGTTGAGCTGCACGGACGGAATCAAGCTTTAGCAGATGCTCTAAAAAAAATTGGTTTGGCGAAGAGAACTGAGCATGGAATTGATAGGATTTTCGAAGGATTTATTATGTACGGGAGACATGGCCGGATTGTTCAGAGTCTACAAATAGATATGTAAAGTTATTTATTCAACGGGCAAAACTAGGTTTAGCTTTTACTAAAATAATTTCAAATGAAGACAACAGAACAGGAAGATCATTACCTATTTATTCGCTTTTAATATTATCGGCTTTACAAAGTGAGAGCAGACTTGTTATTCATCGAATGGCTGAAATAATTAATATCAATTATAAAACGAGTGACAATTCATTCATTTTATAACTGTAATAAATTTAGAGAAAGAGTGTATACTCCCTTTCTCAGCAATCTGATCACCATTAATGAGGCAGCTTTATTCATTACCTTTATTTTTATATAATTCATAATATTTCGATTGCAACATGTACTCAAGTGATTTGCATACAAGTTATTCTACACTTACCTTACCTTTTAGGATTTATCTGAAAGACTTATTTATTGGTGTAAACCAACCGATTAGGGCGATACCGACTAAAACTCCATAGAAAATCAGAGTCCAAGCTGTACTGTGCGGAAAATGATGATCTAAGATACCAATATCCCTATGGGCAAGGGTAATTACAGCAAGTTTGACACCCACCCATGCAACAATTGCATATGCTGTTGTTTCCAATGCTGGACGTTTTTCAAGAAGCTTTACAAACCAGGTTGCTACAAATTTAATCAAAACAAGGCCAGCAATACCTCCAAGAAGAATAACCAAGAACTGTCCTCCATCCATACCGCCGAAATCTTCTAGCGGTGAATCTGGAAGGCCTAGGGCAAGAGCAACCGCCGCTAGAATTGAATCAATTGCAAAAGCAAGGTCAGCTAGTGCAATCTTCCCAACTGTGGACCAGAAACCTTTACCTGCAGATTCCTTTTCATCGTCCTTATGAATATTCTTATTTTCTTTTCCGAACCGTGCCTGAATGACGTGCTTTAATCCTAGGTAAAGAAGATAAGCCGCTCCTATTGCCTGTATCTCCCAGACATTTGCAATAAACGAAATAGCAAAAAGTACAGCAAATCGAAAAACAAAGGCCGTAATGATTCCGTAATTTATAGCTCTTTTTTTCTGATCTTCGGGTAAATGCTTGGCTATCACTGCTAGTACAAGAGCATTGTCTGCTGATAGCAATCCTTCTAGTCCGATTAGAATTAACAATGCCCAAGCATACTCTAGCCATAATGACTCCATCCACTTCTCTCCTTTCTAAAACTAATAATCATGTAAGGTTAACAATTGAAGAAAGTGATTTATCGAAATTTTCGGGTTTAGTAAGATAAAGAGCTTTATCACTTTCTCTTCTTCCTTCATTAACAAATTTTTTTAACCTTACTTGATTCACACTTGATAAAGCGTTTTCTGCTGAGGCAAAGAATGAGGAAAATAAAAAGAGAAAAATTAAAAGAATGATTGAAAACATCAATATCACCTCCCAAAAATAAATTTTTTATTATAACAGTTTCAAAAATTTAAATAAAATCACAAAAAAAGGGAATATACCCTTTTTGTGAAATCATGCCCACAGACGCCTGGAGCATACATAAGATTTAAAACCTACATTTTTATATCCAGAAATTTGATATAAATCCAAACTCATTTTTGCTTGGATTTGGTTTCAATTATAAACTCAATCATGTCAATTCTTTCACCGGCCGCCACAAAAGAACTACTATTTAATTTATTGGTAAAATGGGCAAGGCCTTCTAGTTTATCGTACTTTACAAATGTGTCAAATCCAGAGATATCTTCTCCACTCATCAATATCTGTTTTACAAGTGTACCTGGAGGGGTTTCTTCCAACAGCCGACAGATTGGGTGAGACAATTTAGTTTCCTCCTTTACTTTCAATTACTTTACTTTATTTCATTCATATAGCCAGGCCTATTATAACTCAGTTTTTGTTTTAAAGTTGAGTTTCGGTTTCGGTATCGGTTTCGGTATCGGTTTCCGTAGCGGTTTCAGTATCAATTTCGGTTTCGGTTTCGGTTCCGGTTTCGCTTTCGGTTTGGTTTCAGCTGCGGATACAAACTCAATTTTGTCAATTTTCTCACATATTACCACAAAAATACCATTAGACTCTTTACTGAAATAAGCAAGGCCTGATAATCTATCAAACTTTACAAATTTTCCAACTCCTGATACTTCTTTTCCATTGATTATTAGTTCTTTTACAAGTGTATATGGTGAGGCTTGTTTCAATAGAAGACGGATAGAATTAGACAATTTGATTTCCTCCTTTGCTTTTAATTATTTTACTTTATTTCATTCATATGAAAGTCCTATTTTTTAGTTCTCGATTTCGGGTATAAACTCAATCATGTCAATTTTTTCAGCGATTGCTACAAAAACACTATTAGATTTATTAGTAAAAAAAGCCAAACCCGTTACTCTATCATACTTTACAAATTCCTCAACTCTTGATACATCTTCTCCATTGATCATTAGTTCTTGTATAAGAGTACCTGGAGGGGTTTGTTCCAATAGCAGACAGATTGGATTAGTCAATTTGATTTCCTCCTTACTTTCAATTACTCTACTATATTCCATACCAGCAGCTTTTGCCTGTGCGTTTATTACAGAATAATAAAATATGCGTTAGTTTAATCGGAATGTTGGGAAAATACTTTTTCCATCCCCTATTAATCTCTCATTTTTTACAGACTCTTTCTTTTAATTTATCAATTGTCCAAGCATTGTAGAGATTTTAATCATATATTGATATCTAAAGGGGGTGAAAAAATGTACCAATTAATGCTATTTATTTCCCTGGCAGTCTTTTTCATTCTTGAGCTGACACTTTTAAGAATACTTTTTGCAAATCAAACTAATAAGATCTTTAACATATTATCTGAAGGCCAAGGATTTGTTCCAGATAATATCTATTCAGAGAAAAATATGAATCCAAACTCTGTTTTAATTCGAGCATTTAACCCGAAAAAATACTAGTAATTCCGTAAAAGGTTAAACCTTTGCATTGCATGTTCATGGTAAAAAATATCAATTAATTAGAAAGGAGGTTAAAGGTGCTAGAATTATTTCTCTTTCTGCTATTTATAGGATTATTCATTTATGGAATGTTCTTATTTAGCAAGGGACTATTTAATTTTTCAGGACAATCCCTTAATAAATGGCTATTTACTATAACGGGTGCGCCATGGAAAGGTCTAATAATAGGTGCTCTAGTCACAGCTGTTCTAAATAGCAGTTCTGCAGTAATGATCATTACAATTGGGCTTATTTCCGCCAGAAAACTGACATTTCCACAAGCCATTGGAATTATACTCGGTACTAATATTGGTACAACTGTAGATGCAGAAATTATTACGCTAGACATTGATTCGCTCATCATTCCTATGGCAGTTATCGGTGGAGTATTTGCATTGATAAAAGGAAAAATCCTCCGCAGTTCAGGGTTTATTTTACTTGGTTTAGCTGCCGTTTTTGGAGCTATGTGGGGATTTGAATATTTGGCATCTTCATTGTTAGAAATGGAATTTATTAACCGATTACTTCTAACTCTAGGTAATAATTCCTTTTATGCTGTTTTAGCCGGAATAGTAATTGCAGGAATGATTCAATCAAGCAGTGCTACTGTAGGAATTACAATGGGATTCCTTACGTCAGGTGTTATGGAGTTAGATACAGCAGTTGCGATTATGCTGGGGGCTAATATTGGTACATGTGTAGATGTATTATTTGCTGGTTATATCTCACGTACAAAGGAATCGCTACTTACTGCCTGGGCTCATGTATGGATTAATATATTAGGAGTTGCTGTATTTTTCCCTTTCATAGGATGGCTTACTGACCTTGGTCAACTACTGTCCTCCCATCCAGATGTTCAGCTAGCACATGTTAGCGTTATCTTTAATGTATTAGTTTCACTTCTATTCCTGCCATTTACAAATCAATTTGCAAAATTTATTTTAAAAATACACGATCGTAAAAAGAACCCTTCGTTATAAGGCCCAGGGGCAAAGTAGCAAATAGTGATACGTTATTTCTACTCTGTCCCATTCATGTGTTTTACTAGTTATATGGTTTTGGTGCAAAAACCTTAAAACAATTGTAATTAATCTCTGAAGCTTAGACATACTGATACTATTACTCTTAAAAAGGACATGATCAGTATGGAAAAGCAAAACATAAAAAACGCCGATTATGCAGTATTCTCCTGCTTCATCAGCGTTTTTTCAGAGTATAAAATTAAAAATCATATTCCGCATCTTTTATTTGGCGAATGCCTGCATATGCGTCAACAAGTAGTACTGTATCTTCCACTAAACGCTCCATCCGGAAAAGAATATCATCATTGATGATTTCTTTTCGGTGGAAATCTTTTTCTTCAATAAATACATACGTTGGGACAATATGCGCCTTCATATAGGATAAAATTGGTTTTAACTGCTGCTCCACCATTAAATAATGCTTCGCTGTTCCAGCTGTAACAAGCATGCTCACCACTTTATCTCGAAAAGCGTTAACTGGTAATAAATCAAAAATATTTTTTAATGTCGCTGGAATAGATGCTTGAAATGTTGGTGTACCAATAATAATCGCATCTGCTGCCATGATTGTTTCCGTTACATACTTTGTATCCCCTTCATATTCCCAATAATTTCGCCCATCACTAAAGACCATTTCATATTCTGCAAGGTCTAGTAATGTGATTTCTGCATTAGGATATTTTTCACCCGCTAATTTCAACGTATAATCTATCGCTGTTCTTGTTTTAGATCCTACATTAGAACCCGCAATTCCTACGATTTTCATTCTGTTCACTCCTTATTGTTTCGCTGTATGTTTCTTAATAGTTGGTATTACTTTTGTGGCAATCAACTCAATGTTTTTCGCTACCTTTTCAAATGGTACGCCGCCAAAGTCAATTTGTGCTATAAAACGCTGCTGACCATATAATTCATGTTGATATAGTACTTTTTCAATAATTTGCTCTGGGCTACCAATCATTAGTGCATCTCGATAATCTGTAGCTTGTGCGAATTGTTGCTTTGGATAGCCTCCGCCACGTAATGCGAGCATTCCAGCATTAATATGTGGATAATACTCACGAAGTGCATCTTGTGAATTTTCTGCTGTATACAATAAACTTGTAGTTGCAATTGGTAAAGTTGCTGGATCAAAACCACTTTGCTCTGCTGCTTCACGGTACGCATCTACCGATCCCTTAAAGTTGATAGCAGGACCACCAAGTGTTGTCAGCATCATCGGTACACCCGCATATCCAGCCTTAATTGCGCTAGCAGGTGGGCCACCTACTGCACGCCAAATCGGCATATATCCACCTTCTGGTTGCGGCAAAATGGTTGAATTTTTCAGTGGAGCACGAAATTGACCTTCCCACGTTACTTTTTCCTCATTATTTAACTTCAGCAATAGCTCCATTTTTTCTTCAAATAACTCTTCATAATCACGCACATCATAACCAAGCAACTCATATGCACCTACACGTGAACCACGTCCAGCAACAATTTCAGCTCTGCCGTTTGAAATTAAATCAAGTGTAGCAAAATCTTCGTATACACGAACAGGATCCGATGTACTTAACACTGTTGCCGAACTAGCAATTTTAATATTTTTTGTTGCCTGTGCAATTGCCCCTAAAATGACCGTATGGGCCTGAGTTGTAAAGTAAGTTTGATGGCTTTCCCCAACAGCAAATACATCAAGTCCTGCTTCATCGGCTAACTTACTTGCCTCAATTAATTCTCGAATGCGCTGCTCTGCACTAATTTTTGAACCTGTATGTGGATTTGGTATGTGATCCCCAATCGAATATAAACCAAACTCAATCCCTTTACTTGTATCTATACGATATTGTTTCATCATTTCTCTCTCCTTTTTAATCAAGTGGTGTTAACTTCCCTTCAATTTCTGCACGTCGTTCTTCTAAAAATGGTGGTAAATCTAACGCTTTACCAAGTTCCTCCACTTTTGAATCTATAGTAAACCCAGGTCCATCTGTTGCAATTTCAAATAAAATACCATTGGATTCCCGGAAATATAAACTTTGAAAATAAAAACGGTCTACAATCCCTGTTGAATGAAATCCATTTTCTTTAACAACCTCTTCCCAATAACGCAACTCTTCTTCCTTTTTCACTCGGATTGCTAAATGATGAATACTTCCTCTCCCAGGCTTTTCCTTTGGTCCTTCTTTTTGTTTCACAACAATTTCTCCAAATGACTGTCCACGAACAGCCTGGTAAATTGCCTCTCCATCAGAACGAGATGCTTCTACATAACCAAACATATCCTTTAATGTTTTCCCTAAACTTTCTAAGTCTCGTACTGTGATTTCAACACTTCCCATTCCTAAAATACGATGCTCTTGATTTACAACAGAATCATCCCACGCAGACCAATACGCTGGTACCTCTTCATCTTTATTATTTAACAATACCAATCGTAATCCATCTGGATCTTCAAAATGTAAAGCATCTCGACCACCATATGTTGTAATTTCACTATGCTTTACATCCAATTGTTCAAATCGTTTTTTCCAAAACGTAAGACTTTCAAGCGATGGAACAAGTAAACCAATTTGTGTGATTGCATTTGTACCACCAGTTGTTCTTCCTGCCATAGGCATTTCAAAAAATGAAAGTTCTGTTCCCGCACTACCTGTTAAATCTCCATAAAATAAATGATACATTTTAGGATTATCTTGATTCACAGTCTTTTTTACGCGGCGTAGACCTAATACGTTTTGATAAAATTGATTATTCAGTTGAGCATCTTTAGTTATCATTGAGATATGATGATGTCCAAGAATTTTATACATTTTTGTTCCTCCTTTTATCATTTGATTAATCAAGTGATAGTGTAAAAAAATTACTCAGACGGTAATTCTTTTTTTACACTATTTTTATGGACACGTGTTATCAACTTATATAGTGTTTCTTGTTCTTCTTCGTTCAATACATCATTAAAAAATGATGATTGAAATGCAACTTGTTCAGGTAATGCTTTTTCTAAAATAGATTCAGCTTTGCCTGTAAGACTAATCATTTTTGTTTTCCAATCTTGCTTACGGACAATGTACCCTTCTTTTTCAAGGCGCGTTAGCATACGCGAAATGCCACCTTGCGTAACCGTAACTTTTTCAGCTAACTCCATTTGCGTAAGTGGCTGATAAATTCGAATTTGCATGAGTACATCGAATTGAGCAGTCGTTAAATCAAAGCGTTTTAAAAAATCATTTGACAACTGATTACTTTGGTTTGTGAAACGAATTAAGCGTAACCAAATTAACGATCCTATCGTATTTTCACGCATTTCGAATACCTCCTCATCACTGATCTCACCATCACTTTACTACTCAATTGATAAAATTGCAAGCAAAAAAATTTATCAATTGAAACCTCCATCAGCAGAAGATTCTCCCGCTGATGGCTAACTCTTACCTAACTTCCGCATCCCTTTCTAAACCTTGAGATAAAGTTTCATGCGCTATGTTCAACTTCCTTGCCTTTCTCTGTCTTTTTATTTTGTACTACCTTTCTTATTTTTTTCATTGTTCCAACCAACCCTGTCGGGAAACCTAATAACACAATAATATAAAGTAGCCCAAGGAAAATGGTCCATCTTTCAAAGATTGGATACTGCGTCGCCAGTTCTGATAAATAATACTTTAGAGATTCAATAATTCCTGCTCCTGCAATTGCCCCAATTAATGTTCCAACTCCCCCAATCATTGCCATCAATAGAGCATTCAAAGTCATTTCAATTGAAAAAACAGTTGTATTTACAAAACGTAATGTAATAACAAATAAACCACCGCTAATCGCTGCTACTATTCCCGCAACTATACTCGCAATAATTTTATAGTGAAGAACCTCATATCCAAGTGCTTCTACCCGTTGCTCATTTTGCGAAATTGCCTTCAAAACTTTTCCGATAGAAGATTGAGTAAATAAGCGAAGCAATAAAAAAATCACAAGTAGACATACGAGTGTAATATAGTAAAATGTGAGGCGGTCACGAAACATATCAGGTACCCCGAATGTAAAGCCATCTCCTCCATGTGTCACAGCTCGCCATTTTTCAGCCAGTACAAAGAATAATTGGGAAATAGCCAGTGTTAACATTGCATAAAAATGACTTTTTAGTCGTAAAGAGAGCAATCCTATTATATAACTCACTATCGCTGATAATAGAACCGCTATCCCAATGCCCATAAAAAAACTGGAGATCGAAACTTCTTGTCGATCTAATAAAAGCGCGACACAATAAGCACCGATTCCAAAAAACATACAATGACCAAATGAAACAATTCCTGTATACCCAAGAAGAAGATCAAAACTCATTGCAAATATAGCGAAGATGAAAATTTGTGTGAACAAAATAAGTAAGCTTCGTGAATCATTTACAAAAGGAAATACACTTAAACAAATCAATGCAGCTATTCCAAAATATATCCCACCTCGATTAAATGTACTGTTCACCATTTCACCCCTTCTCACCAACAAGTCCCGTCGGTTTGACTATTAAGAAAAACAATAACATTAACATATTGATTGCGAGTGATAAATCAGGTATATAATACGCCGTAAACGCTCCAGCCAATCCAACAATTAAAGATGCAATCGCCGAACCTTGCACGCTACCCAATCCTCCGATAATGACAACAATAAAAGCTAAAATCGCATACTGCATACCCATTTCAGCAAAAATAACTCCTGAATATGGCGCAAGAAGAAAACCTCCTAACGCTGCCATTCCTGCCCCTAATAAAAAGACAAATGAAAATATAGCCTTTACGTTAATGCCAAGAGCTTGCACCATCTCCTTATCCATTACACCCGCACGAATCATAAGTCCTATTTTTGTTTTACGTAATAACAACATCAAACCAATATAAATCACGACCCCAACGACAATAACAAATAAGCGATACTTAATTAATATAATTCCATCAAATGTAAAGCTTCCTTGCAGCCATGATGGTAATTTAGCTCCAATGGGATTCGGTCCCCAAAATACTTTTATACATTCACTAAGTACGAGCATTCCACCGAGTGTAACGAGAAGCTGCCGAACATGATTTCCATAGACCGGACGAATGAGAAATCTTTCTAAAACGAAACCAAGAAACATTCCCATCAAAATCGCACCTATTAATGCAAGTACATAACTACCCGTCATGTTGAATAGCCATACCCCCGTAAAAGCTCCCCATGCAAACAATCCACCATGAGCAAAATTGAGCACACTCATTAAACCGAAAATTAGTGAAAGTCCAGATGCTAATAAAAAAATAAGCATACCTGTCGAAACACCGTTTACAAACAAATTCACTAACACATCCACGTTCTATACCTCCTTCCGTATCAATGTTAAGAAATCCCTAAATACTTATGACAAGTTTCCTTATCTTCTTTCAGTTCATTCATTGGGCCGTTGTGCACGATTGTGCCATTATCCATAATGTAAAAATAATCACCTATCTGGCTTGCCATCATAAAATTTTGTTCCACAAGCAAAACTGTTGTTTTCTCTTTCATTTGCAAAATGGCTGACATTAACTTCTCAATCATAATTGGCGCTAATCCTTTACTTGGCTCATCAATTAATAGCAACCCATCACTATTAATGAACGCCCTTGAAATCGCCAGCATTTGCTTTTGTCCTCCGCTCAACAACCCGCTTTTTTTATGCCAATATTGTTTTAAATCTGGAAATAAATCGAGCATCCATTCTACTTTTCCCGCGACCTCTATCCCTTTCTTCGCTCCCGCAAGAGCAAATGTTTCTTCTACCGTTAAATCATGAAAAATCCCTTGATTTTCTGGCACATAGCCTATTCCTTTTCGCGAAATTAGATGAGTAGATAAACCATTTACTTTTTCATCACAATAATAAATCTCGCCATTAGAAATCCGATGAAATCCCATAATTGAACGTAAAGTTGTTGTTTTTCCAGCCCCATTTCTCCCAAATAATACGGTGATCGTTCCTGTTTCAACCTTAAAAGAAACACCTTGCAAAATATGAAACTGATCCAAATATGTTTCTATATTATCCACTTTTAATAGTGTCACCCTGCAATCCCCCTAAATATGCCGTTTGTACCCGCTCATCCTTCATAATATCCTTCGGCAACCCTTCCGCTAATAATTCACCATGAAATAACACAATAAGGTGATCTGATAAATGTAGAACCATATCCATTTTGTGCTCGATGAGTACAATCGTATTCTCCCGATTTTTCTTTATATTCTCGATTACTTGTAGAATAGCTGGAACTTCCTCAACAGAAATACCCGCTGTCGGTTCATCAAGTAGCAACACATCTGTTTTGAGTGCTAGCAGCATAGCCAGTTCTAATTTTCTCTTTTCCCCATGCGCTAAATCTTTCGCTAGCACTTCTTCTTTTTCGTGAAGTAATACTGTCTTCAAAAGACGTCTCGCCTCTCCCATCTGTTGCTTAAATCGAGAGAAGTTGGGAAGAAAACTATAATAATCTTGAGCAAACGCCTGTACACTTAAACGTATATTTTCAATCACTGTCAACTCTGGAAAAATATTTGTAAGTTGGAAAGAGCGTCCCATCCCAAGACGAGTTCGCTCTGGAACCGATAACTTTGTAATGTCACGTTCTTTAAAATAAATCTCACCTTTTGTTGGAGAAATTTGCCCACTTAACAAGTTAAATAGTGTTGTTTTCCCTGCTCCGTTCGGTCCAATAATAGAAATAAGTTTTCCTTTTGGTATTGTCAAATTTATATTTTTAATAACATGGTGGTCACCAAATGAGACACAAAGATTCCGAGTCTCTAATAGGTTCTTCACTCTATCCCTCCTCATAAGGAATTTTTATTATTCATTTCAAAAACTAACTATAAAGAGAGGGAACAACCCTCTCTTTATATAATTTTTAACTAAAAATTCTGGTTATTTACTTTGAATCGGTGGCTCTGTTTCTTTCATTGTCAGTTCACGCTCTAAAACAGGTACTGGATAATCGACACCATCTTGTTTTTGCAGCGTTATAGAATAAAGCGTTTGCAATGCTTGGTGGTCTTTTTCTCTAAATTTCATTTTTCCCTTTGGAGTCTCAAACTCCATTCCTTCCATCTTCTTAATAAGCGTATCCACATCTGTATCACCTTTTGTTTTCTTTAACCCTTCAACGATAGAAATTGCCGCTGACATTCCTCCAGCTGTAAACAAATCTGGAACTGCTCCATTGAAACGTTTCTTATGTTCTTCTACTAACCAATCGTTTACTTTATTTTTCGGAAGTGTATGATAATATACTGAAAATCCTTGCATACCTACTAATGCATCCATCGTTTTTAATGCTGGTATATCCGGTGCTCCCGTTGAAATCTTAATCCCTTGTGCTTCCACATTCATATCCTTTAATTGCTTCCATGGTGAGTTCGCACCGGCCCAAACAATAAATAAATAATCTGGGTTTGAACTAATAATATTTTGAATATTCGCAGTAAAATCCGTAGAATTCGTATCAGCATATTGTTCGTTTACAATATTCGCACCTAATTTCTTCGCACCTGTTTTAAATGCAGCAATTCCTTCACGACCATAGGCGTTATCCTGAGCTAACGTTGCAATTTTTACACCTTTTTTAGCAATGGCTGCAGCACCAGCAACTGCATCTTGAGAGGAGTTTCTTCCCGTTCTAAAAATATATTTATTCCAGTTTTTACCTGTTATACTATCTGCAACTGCCGGTTCAACAACCATTATTTTTTCATATTCCTCAGCTATTGGTAACACCGCTAATGTATCACTTGAACTTGAAGATCCAACGAGAAAGTCCACTTTATCTTCTTCTAATAATTTCGTAGCTTTTTTAACCGCTACATCCGCTTTCGTTTCCGTATCTTCTACAACAAACTTAATTTTCTTCCCTTCAACTTTTCCTGTTCCGCCAGTTGCATAATCAAGCCCCAATTCAAATCCGTTTACTGTCTGTTTCCCATATGATTCAAGTGGACCTGTTAACGAAGCAAGAACACCTACCTTAATCATTTTCTCGTTGTCTGTACTTGCTTTTTTTCCTGAACAGCCGGCTGTTATTAACAATGAACCAAGAATACATCCCGTAAACACCATTTTTAGCCACTTACGTTTTTTTGCTGACATTGTGATCCTCCCCATACTTTACTTTCTAATAGAATCAAATACGCCATAGCAGTAAATCAGCCGTAATCATGACTTTTCGCTTTTAACAATATGAACTAGATGATCAATAGAAATTTCTCGAAGTACCTCTACATTCGCCAGACATTTCCAAATACCTCCCAATACATTTGTAAATATTCATACAATTATTTGAATTATACATTTCATTCCTTGAATAAATAATAGCCATTCTCCTACCATCTAATGACAGTTGCTGCCCAAGTATATCCAGTACCAGCGCTAACTGCTACTGCAATATCACCAGGTTGTAATTTACCTTGCTCATTCGCAAAATGAAGGCCAATACAAGGATCTAGTGCTGACATATGTCCATAATGATCTAAATATACAACTTGTTCTTCCACTAAATGTAGTGAATGTAATAACTCCTTTAGCATGGAACGTTTTGTATGTAGTGGTAGTAATACTTTAATATCCTTAGTAGTTAATCCACTTTTGTTCAAAGCTTGTCGAATAACGTTTTCAAAATTTGGAATTGAAACAAGGTCAAGACGCTCCTTCATACTCATTGGATCGATAACATCAATATAATGTTGACGTTTTTCAACAGTCTCATAGCTAGCAAATTGCTTTGATCCACCGGCGGGAATGCGAACATCCTCATGAAAAGATCCGTTTGTTATAATCGCACTTTCTAAAATTCTACCTTTTCTGGCTCCTCGTTTTACTAATGCCGCACTCCCACCATCGGCAAAATTAAACATAAAACGAGAGCGCGGGTTATCGTAATCTATAATTTGAGATTCTTTACACCCGCCTACTAATAAAATATTTTCAATGGATTTATCAGAATTCAACATATCTTTCGCAACTTTTAAAGCAATTGGAAAACACGAACTGACATTCATGATTTCAAAAGCATAAGCATTTTTTGTTCCAAGCTCATACTGAATCTTCGGGGCACTTGACCATACGTGGTAATCTTTATGTGGACTGCCAAAATAGATAACTACATCGATGGCTAGAGGATCAACCTTTGATAAAATGGGTTTGGCTGCTGCAATTGCTAAATCTGAAGCATGCATCGTGTCATCGGCTACATGTTTTTCATATAAACCAAACTTTTCTATTATAACGTTTTCAGGAATACCTGTTTTACCAGCTAAATCAGCCGCTGTTTCAACATCTTTTGGGAAGAACACACCAGTTGCTTCAATCCCAATATTCATCATATCAATCCCCCTTCGTTTGGGACCATCATTGTAGCTAAACCAGTTAACACTAAATCCCCTCTTTGATTATGGCAATCTGTTACCAATTTTATAATTCTCTTCTCCTTAAAAAATTCTTGGACAGTAGCTGTCGCTGTAATCGTATCTCCTATAAAAACAGGAGCTGTAAAACGAATCGTTTGCTCCATATAAACAGAGCCCTTCCCTGGCAAATGGACCCCTAACAGTTGCGATAACAAACTTGAAGTTAATAACCCATGCGCAATTCGCTGATTAAATCTAGTTTGCTTCGCATACTCATGATCGATATGGATTGGATTAAAATCACCACTCAAACCAGCAAATAGTACAAAATCCGTTTCTGTTATCGTTTTGCTACATGATGCCTGTTGCCCAATCGTATACATTGTCATCTTTTCAATTGATTCAATAACTCCATCTTTTGAATTTTCCCCGTTGCATTTTTAGGTAATTTCTCTAGAAATATAATTTCTTTTGGAATTTTATATTTTGCTAGAAATAAACAACAATGATCGACTATTTCCTTTTCAGTTAACCTGCTTCCAACCACCTTTACTATAAAAGCAATTGGAACCTCACCCCATTTTGAATGTGGCGCTCCAACAACAGCTACTTCATCTACTTCTAAAAGTTTACTAATAACTTGCTCTACTTCAAGAGGATAAATATTTTCTCCACCTGAAATCATCATCTCTTTTTTTCTGCCAACAATGTATAGAAAACCTTCCTCATCTTCCCTTGCTAAATCACCTGTATATAACCAGTCATCTTGAATTGTTTCCATAGTTGCTTCCGGTCTATTCCAGTATTCTTTCATTACATTTGGCCCTTTTATAATTAACTCTCCAATTTCACCTATATCCACTTTATTTCTATTTTCATCAATAAGCATATAATCACAATACAGCACAGGCTTTCCAATTGAACCTGCCTTACGTTTTGCATTCTCTTCAGAAAGCATAAACACAGTAGGTGAGGTTTCTGTCATGCCAAATCCTTGCCCAAATAAAAATCCTCTATCCATAAATCCTTTAATCAATTCTTGTGGACATGGTGCTCCCCCATTATAAAACCACCGAACAGATTGTAAATTTGTCGTTTCAAAAGTTGAACAATGGAGCAAAGCTTGATGAATTGTCGGGACTCCCATCACCACAGTGACTTGATGTTCTTCTATCATAGAAAGAACTTTAACGGGTTCAAATTTTCTTGGAATAATAATTGTTCCACCTACAAATAAAGTAGGAAAAGCAAATAAGCCAATCCCCCCAATATGGAATAAGGGAAGTAATACAATAACCCGATCCTTAGACGTTAAATCAATCGCTAACATATTATGAAGTGCGTTCCAAAACATATTTTTTTGTGTTAATACCGCTCCCTTCGGCTTCCCAGTTGTTCCCGATGTATAACAGATAATAAAAGGAGCGCTTTCATTCATTACATCAAAAGAGTTCAGAATGTTCTCTTCTAAATCTTTTAAGCACGCAATCGGAATAACTCTTTCTATACTAGATTCCTCTGCTATAGATTGTGCAATTTCTTGAAATGTTTCTTCTGCAAATAAAACGGTAGATCCACTATCTTGTAACTGAAAAACAAGTTCACTTTTCGTTAATCGTGTATTAAGAGGAACAGCAATACATCCTATCTTCGCTATCGCAAATAAAAGAACAATGTACTCCCATCGATTTTGTGACAAAATAGCAATTCGATCCCCTCTTTTTCTCCCTAACTTCAAAGTCAAATATGAAGCTACTTTACTCACATACTGATGCAGTTTTTTATAAGTTAGTTTTTCATCTTCAGCAATAACAGCAATGCGCTCTGGATGTAAATATGCACGCTTTTCAACCCAATAGGCAATGCCTTTCATATATTTCTCCCTCCTATCTTTTTCGCAACCCTTCAAATATTAATGACATTGCTGTCTCAAAAACCTCTTCAGGAACATCTTGTTCTTCCCAATATCCCCAGCGCATACCAAGGAATTGACCGATCGACATGAGACAGTATGCAATTGTTTCTTGATCAAGTTCTTTAAATTCTCCTGCTTTCATACCAGCAGACAAACTTTTTAAAAATCCAGTTGCAAGTCTCGAATAATACCATCTGTACATCTCCTCATCAACAACAACTGCTTGTTGCACAATGCTATATAAATTCCGACGCTTTTTTACCCAACGAAAAAACGCTTGAAATCCTTTCCGCTGCGCTTCTTCATAACCGATTACTCCCTTCATTTCCTCTCTAATTGTCAAGCGTAATTCACGGTTAAATCTACGAATGAGTTCATCAAATATATCTTTTTTTGCTGGAAAGTAATTATAAAATGTTCCGTGTGCCACCTTCGCTTCTTGTGTAATATTCACAATAGACGCCTCATAATACCCCTTACTACCAAACACTTCTTCCGCAGCACATAATAGTTTTTCCCTTGTTTCTAATCCTTTGGGTGTTAAGTTTTTTACATCCACTATTATTTTTTCTGACACCTGAATCACCTCTTAAATTTGATTATAAGTATTTAACTGAATTTTACAACTATTTTATTTAGATAAAATTCGACACTATAAAAAATACAATTTATTGCTAATAAAAAACATCTTGGAAGTAAAGAGCACGCCCTTACCTACAAGATGTTTGCTTGAAATATACTATTCACTTCGTATTTGTTATTTTCAATTTGATGTATGTTCTAGAATTTCTAACCCTTCCTTTAATTGTTTCTTATCTAAATCTTCACCGATAATTACAAGGTTTGTCGGAAATCCAAAATCCTGTTCTAATAAAATTGGTACCCCAAATGAGTATTGTAACAAGTGCGGATATTTATCCCCATGAAATTTTACAAATCCCTTAACTCGATAAATCTCCTGGGTTAAATTGGAAAGCCATTCATATAGTTGATCTTGGTCAATTGATTTTGTAAATTGATATGTCATCGTTTGTATATGTAAATGCTGCTTCACATGTAATGTTTCATGCTCTTCATTCCCTTTAAATTCCACACCTTCTATATCCCCTAAAGATATATTACAATACTGTGTTTCATACAATTTAGCATATTTATTCATTGCTGCTACTTCTTCTAAAACTTTTTTCTTCTCCCCATCTTTTAATAAGTCTGATTTATTAATGAGGATATGACTTCCATATTTGATTTGTTCATGTAAAAGTTGCTGAATATTTTTACTTAATGTATCGCGATTTAACCATCTTATTGCATCTACTATAACAACGATGGACTTCACGTCAAGGTAAGGAGCTAAAATAGGTGACAAACATGCATCTAATACTTCAATCGGGTGAGCCACTCCTGTTGTTTCTATATAAATGACATCTGGTCTTTCTTGTTGATATAAAGAATGTAATTGAATCTCAAGTTCATCTTTCAACGTACAACAAATACAACCTTTTAAAAGTTCCCTTAAAACATTCTCTTTTCCTATAATATCTGTATCTACCGAGTACTCACCTATTTCGTTCATTAAAACAGCTACTTTTCGATTTTTCTTCTTTTCCGCTAATAATAGATTTTGTAGCAGTGTTGATTTTCCACTTCCCAAAAAACCACCTAATATATGAATTTCTACTTTATTCATATTACCGACCATCCATTTCTGTGTTTCTAATATATTTTAAAGCGTAACTATTACGATTTGCACTTATTATTTTATTAAAATAACTGCTATTTGTAAACAATACAAGCCAACTATGTTGATTCCCTCTATATGTTCAGTGATTTACTTTATCAGCAACCCGAATTCCAGATTTAACTGTTCCTAAACGTTGTATATTCTCTTGCAAAATGTATGCCCCCCGCTGGCAATATAATATGAGGAAATAATTCGAGTTCTCGCCCTTGTTCAAAAGCTGTTAATCCTCCGCAAAAGTATAGATTTTGACTTCAGCTAAAAAATACCTATGTTTCATTCCTTATAATTAATACCTATGTGAGCAGATATATTTTGAAATACTTGAATATCTTTCATAAAATGTAATAAACTAGATTTGATTCTATAGAAGTAAGACCTATTTTTCTTACATATCAAAATTACTGAAATAGCGAGGAATTGTCATATGAAAAAAGGTATTAACCGAGTTGTATTAGTAGGAACTGGAGCAGTAGGATGTAGCTATGCTTACTGCATGATTAACCAAGGTGTTGCAGAAGAATTTGTTCTCGTTGATGTAAACGAAGCGAAAGCAGAAGGAGAAGCTATGGATTTAAGTCATGCGGTTCCCTTCGCTCCCGCACCAACAAGAGTTTGGAAAGGTAGCTATGAAGATTGTAAAGATGCAGATCTTGTTGTAATCACTGCTGGTTTGCCACAAAAACCAGGTGAAACACGTTTAGACTTAGTTGAGAAAAACGCTAAAATCTTTAAACAAATCGTTCGTAGTATTATGGATAGCGGATTTGATGGCATCTTCTTAATTGCTACAAATCCTGTAGATATTTTAACTTACGTAACGTGGAAAGAATCCGGACTACCAAAAGAACGGGTAATTGGTTCTGGTACAACTCTAGATTCTGCTCGTTTCCGATATATGCTAGGAGAATATTTCAATATTGGACCTCACAATATTCATGCCTACATCATCGGCGAGCATGGTGATACAGAGCTTCCTGTTTGGAGTCACGTATCAATTGGAATTCAAAAACTACAAACGATTCTTGAAAAAGATAATGAACATAACCAAAAAGATTTAGATGAAATCTTTATAAACGTCCGTGATGCAGCCTATCACATCATTGAACGAAAAGGTGCAACATACTACGGCATCGGCATGTCACTTTTACGCGTAACAAAAGCAATTTTAAATGATGAAAATAGCGTATTAACTGTATCTGCTTATCTTGATGGACAATATGGACAAAATGATGTTTATATCGGTATTCCTGCCGTCTTAAACCGTCAAGGTGTTCGTGAAATTTTAGAAGTTGAGTTAAGTGAAGATGAAGAATTAAAGTTCGATCACTCTGTTCAAGTATTGAAAGAGACAATGGCTCCTGTTCTTTAATCATATATTTCAATCAAAAAAGCAATCCAACTGCTATTGGATTGCTTTTTCTTTTATATAAAAATTTTTATGTCGTTAACATACACCACCAAACGGTAATATTATCCATAATAGAAAGAAATGATTTCATGAATGACTCTTGGACGATTGTATTCCTCTTACTAGCAGTAGCATTTTGAATACTTTTCTTCTTTTTAATCATAAAGACCCTATCTCCAAATAAAAATTATAAACAGAAACTCGAACTAACTCTAATTATTTTAAGTCTGCTTACTATACCGATAAACATCTTTCTAATAGGTGAATGGCCGGGGTGGGAGTTGAATTAATCGCTATTTTTATTTTAGGTACTGTTATATTAGCTTTGATTATAAATCTATTTATTAAACTCCCTCGTCCTAAAAAATAACAGATGTTTTCCTCTAAAAGAAAACACCTGTTAAACGGAATCACTTATTCTGTTCCAATATCTTTACGCGTTTCTTCATCATTATTTACTTCAAGTACATCTAGTAAAAAGATAAAGATCGGAATCCCAATAATAAGACCCCATATTCCTAAAAAGTGTTCTGAAAAGATAAGAACCATAAATGTATAAAAGATTGGTAAATTCGTCTTTGCGGACATCAATTTTGGATTTAAGAAATAGCTTTCAATTGCATGAATGACTGTAATAAAAATTAATATGTATACGACATATGCAATTCCACCGATGTTATACGCAATAATACAAAGTGGAAATAGTGAAATAATCACACCTGCAACAGGAATAAGACCTAGTAAGAATACCATGACAGCTAATACAAGAAGTTGTGGAAAACCGAGAAACACAAGTGCAATCACAGTGAGAATACAATTTACAACAGCTATCAAAAACTGCGCTTCAATCACTTTTCCAAACGATCTCGCAAACCTTTGACCGAAATATGTGAGTTCCTCATAAAAGATTCTTAATTTACTCTCCTTAAACTTAGAGGTAAAGCGAATAATACGCTCCTTTTCTAACAAGAAAAATAAACTCAAAATAAGAGATAGTAAAATTTGCAAACTTAATTTCCCAATATTCGCTAAAGATTGATAAATGACATCTACACCTTGTTCAATATACTTTGAAACTTCCATCTGATTAATCGTCGAAAACGCATAGCGTATCATTTCATTATCTGGTGGATTCTGAAAAAAAAGTTTAAACTGATAAATCAATTGTGAAATTTGTATCGTTAATACAGGTAAATATTTATATAACGTAGTAACAATAAACGTTACTAAAACAATGTATAAAAAAGCGATAATCAATTTTCTGTTTATCTGTACAAAACGATTAATCTTTTTAGAAATAAACCTTTGAAACCGGTCCATTAAAAACGTAACAATAAAAGTAATCAATATTAAATTAATCATACTTTTTAGCCCGTATAATATAAGAGCTAAAATTACCAATATAAGGAGCCTTTGAAACCCTCTACTCTGAAAGAAACTTTTCATTTGTATCATTTATTTCAAACCTCCCCCTCTCAGTTTCTTTATCTGTTTTATCATGACTCGTTCTATCAATTCCCATAATAAAGTTGCTCTTTACAACATCTTATGACTGAAACTCTTGAATCTTTCTTTTAACTTCGAAAAGTCCCATTTTCCATCTATATTGTAATATTCTCGAACAACTCCTGCTTCGTATATCATTATGAGTTTCAAAAGTTCTCCATTCACAATCTTATGAGCTCTATCATTCATATGTAAACACTCTCTTTTCATATAATCCATAATGAGAGAGTACAATGTACACTTTTCTTTATATACGTTGTGTTCTTGCTAAATCGTATAATCCCTCTTTATATTTTTACAAATATACAATACTACCACTCTTTTTCTAGATTTTCAGGTTGTAGATTTTTTAAATAATCCAGTTGAATCGTTAAAGATCTTGTCTAATCAAAAACTCTAACCGTGGTTTGCTTAGACCTTTGCTATTTACTTTCCCTTTTTCAGTATGCTTAGACATTTTGAAATGAAAAAAGCAAGAGAACCGTCTTCCATTCCTCTTGCTTTATTCCTCACTCTCTATAGGGAGAATTTCTATCATAACTTTTCGAATTCGGTAATGATTAACCTCATGTACAGTAATTTGAAGGTTTTCAAATTGAAACGTTTTGCCTTCTTTCGGAATTCGCTCAAGCTTTTCAAAAATCCAACCGCCAAGGGTATGAGCTTGCGTTTCAGGCATTGGGACACTAAACAATTTCACGAATTCTTTTAACTTAAACCGGGTATCGACTTTATACAAAGACTCATCCAGCTTTTTCACCATGATTTTCTCATCGTGCTCGTCCCAGATGTCTCCTACCAATACTTCGAGAATATCCTCAAGGGTAATTAATCCAAAGGTTCCTCCAAATTCATCGACTACAATAGCCATTTGACTTTTCGTCCTTTGTAATTTATGCAATAGGGAATCACTACTCATTGACTTCTCAACAAACAGAGGGTATCGTAAAAGGTCTGCAATATTGACCTCATTATGCTGGATAAGCTCAGACATGAATTCACGTTCTGTCAAGAATCCCATAATATTATCGATGTTTTCTTTGTAGACTGGAATTTTCGAATATCTCTCCTTCAAAAAAACTTGTTTAATTTCTTCAATTGATTGGTTTACTTCTACGGCAATAATATCCATACGTGGGGTAAAAATTTCCTCAACCATTATTTCTTTTAACTTCAGGGTCCGGTGAACGAGCTCCTTCTCATCCTTATTAATAATCCCCTCTTTTTCACTGATGTCTACCAATAACTTAATTTCTTCCTCTGTAATAGATGGTAGTTTTTCGTTTTTCCCGAATTTTCTAGAAGTAAATTCTTTCAGCTTATGGTTCAGAAAATTAACCGGCGTTAATAACCTCATTTGCAAAAGTAAACTTCCAGAATATTTCAAAGAATATTTTTCAGCATTTTCATTCGCGATGGTTTTTGGTAAAATTTCGGCAAATATTAAGATGATAATCGTCATGACAATTGTACTAATAAGTAGTCCCGCTCCCTCTCCGAAAAGCTTCGCTGCCACAGTTGTCCCAATACTAGTAGCGGCCACATTCGTAATATTGTTCCCTATTAAAATGGTAGATAAGGCTTCGTCAAAGTGTTCGGTTATATATAAGGCTTTTTTACTGCCTGGTTTGTTTTTACTAGCATAATATCTTAACCTGATTTTATTAACACTTGAGTAAGCCGTTTCTGCCGCTGAATAGTATGTTGATAAATAAAGTGAAACCACAAGCACAATAATTAAGACAATAGTATCCAATATAATTCACACTCCAATTAGATTGAAACAGGCGACAGTTCTTTTACCTCAAATCCAATACCTATTTTTAATCCCAATGAAATAGATTGAAGATTTTTCCGTTACCTATTTTCAGGAAATAAATAGAGTAAGTGAAAAAGGATAAATCCCTTTCTTCGCCCTTATGGAACATCAGTGTGAAACAAGAAAAGCCGCAGCGTGCAAGTAACTGCTACCTCGCCCCAGCCAATGTAGGATGTATTTAAACTTTCTAAATTTAACACATCTGATGTTAGACATCAGGAAAAAAGAGGCATAAGAACCTCCACTTACTCTACTTTTAATATATGAATCTTTTTTAGAAAGGATTGTGGGTTTGTCCACTACCAGATGAACATTTTGAGAAGGTTAATATTGATAGAAGAGGGTTGTCGAAGACTGAAAAGAAGCATAAGAACCACCCTATGCTTCCCTCACCCATTGCAATACTTTGTCGATTTCATTTTTTATATACGTTAACCCTGAATTTTCTAACGCAACCGCTCTTTCCTCAACGAAGACGTTATACTCCACCCAATAACAAATCTTTGTTTAAAAGCACACAAAAAAGGGAAGCTATTTCTGAAACAGCTTCCCTTTTCACTCTCTATTTACTATTAAGAAGGTAGTAATACTTGTTGAACAGTATGGCTATCAACATATTGTTTAAACCTTACAGCTTTTCTATTACGCAATTCCCAAACATGTACAAAATCAGCTTGAAATGCTTTGCCTGTTCTTTTATATACTCCAGAGTATATTCCTTCAGCAATAATGATTTCTTTGCCATTCACCTCATGATACGTATGCACGCTCGCTTTAAAATCATTCCATTCTGATGCCAGATGACTAAAAACATTCTCTATGACAGCTTCTACCCCAACATACGTGCCACCATATGGGAACCCTGCCGCTTCTGTCCACTCTACTTCTTTTGAAAGGGCCTTTATTAAGTACTCTGGACCTTTATACGTACTACGAATGATTTGCAAATTTGTACTTTCCGTCATATATTACTCCCTATACTTCCAAAGATATTTTAGTAAAATTTCACTACATCTTCAGTAGGTAAGAATGTTCTTTCACTCGGTTGTTCATTTGGCTCACCAAATGGCATTTGTCCTACTAAGCTCCATTCTGCTGGAATATTCCATGTTTCTTTCACTTCAGCATCTACAATTGGATTATAGTGTTGTAATGATGCCCCGATTCCCTCTGCAGATAATAGCATCCAGACAGTATGCTGTAACATCGCATTTCCTTGATGAGACCAAAATGGGAATTGTTCTTTATATAATGGTGCATTTTCTTGCATTTGTTTTACTGTCGCTTGATTTTCAAAGAATAATACTGTTCCTACTCCTTCACGGAAACCTTTTAGTCTTTCTACAGTTGCTTCAAAATTTTCTGCTGGTACGCGAGCTCTAAGTGTTTCTTTTACAATATCCCAGAACTTTTCATGCTCTGCATCCATTAATACAACCATACGGCCACTTTGCATATTGAAAGATGTTGGTGCATGTAAAGCTGTTTTTAAAACTTCATTGATTCTTTCTTTTGTAATCGTAGCATTCTTTTTTACTTTACGAATGGAACGACGGTTCACGATTGCCTCTTTTAAGCTTGTTGCAGTTACTGACATGATAATTCCTCCAAATTTATACGCTTTATAATTTATTTAAACAAATCGATTTGACTCTTCAATGAAAAGTGGATTAGCAATATCCATTCGTGTTACATTGCATACCTTCAAATGAATTTGTTTTATCCTTTTCGATTTCTTTATCAATTACTCTTTCTAACGTTTCTTTACTAGCAAGCCCTTGAATAACTTCATCTCCAATCATTACAGTTGGAACAGCCATAATATTCGCTTCATCGTATGCATGTTGAATCGCTTGCTGATGTTTTTCTTTATATTTACGAGTTACTAAAGCATCTTTAAATTCGGCTTCAGGAAGCCCTACTTCTACAGCTAATTTTGTTAATACCTCTATATCTTCAATGTTTTGTTCTTCCTGGAAAAACGCAGTAAACACTCGGTGATGGTACTCATTTCCAAGTCCACGCTCCTTCGCAAATTGGCACCCTTCAAAAGCTAAATGTGTATATGGATGCGGTGAAACACGTGGTAATCGCATTTCAACTCCTAATTTCTTTGCAGTAGGAAGAATGAAAGAATCCCATGACCCTAACTTTTCCGGCTCATTCCAAGGATCTATTTTAGAATATGGACTTGGACGTAATTCAAATGGCATCCATTCGATTTCTACATCTTTCTCCTTCGCTACCTCATCTAATGGCCCTTTTGCTAAAAAGCAAAACGGACAAATAAAATCAGAGTACACTTTCATTTTTACAGTCATATGATTGCACCTTGCCTTCTTTTGATTTCATCAGACGTAACAACTCTAGTTACAGCTATAAGAAAAAAATATACATTCTCTTTTTATCGAGCTTTGCATGTTTCAAGCATTCATTTTCTCTTGTAACGATTCAAACAAATGCTCCATCGTGATATTTTTTAAAACTTCTTCCATCGCAGATTGCGCTTGAACTAAAATCACTTCTAATACAGCTTGAATATTTGCTCCAATTGGACAATCTGGATTGGGTTGTTCATGAATATGAAATAACTTATCTTCCTCAACTACATTTACTGCATGATACACATCTAATAATGTAATTTCATTTAAATCCTTTCGTAATCCAGACCCACCTGGCCCACGATTTACATAAACAAACTTAGCCTGCTTTAAGTAAGACATTATTTTTCGAATTACAACCGGATTTGTATTTACACTCTCAGCCATAAATTCAGAAGTACAAACAGAAGATGGATTGATTTTCAAAATGGATAAAATATGAACAGCTATAGAAAAGCGGCTACTAATTTTCATCGTAATCACCACCCTGTTGTAATCATTATAGTTACAACTTAAATATAAGTCAACCTTTTCTATCATTTTTTTGAACACGTACATAAAGGGTACCTCATTCTTCACCATATGAGGTACCCTTTCATTATTCTACAAATAGCTCTTGAAATTCTTCAATTAACAATTGTACAGCTAATGAAGATTCTTTTAAGGAAGGAACAGCTAACGCAATTTCTCTCCACACTTGTGGTTCTAATTCTCTTGTCTGCACATTCGGCGGTAAATCTGATAAGGATAATTCAGCTAATATAGCTAACCCCAGTCCCTCTTGTATCATATTCAAGGATGTCGTGACAGTCGACACAACGTATTCAATGCGAAGCGGTGCGGAAGCTTGCTTAAACATTTCTATAATTGGTGGCTCATACCCACCTTTACAAATAATGATTGGCTCATTCTCTAAATCTTGAATTGTAATCTTTGTTTTCTTGCATAAAGGATGATCTCCCCTTAAAACAACAACCATTTTCCCCTTCGTTAGCGGTACAATTTCCATTTCTTTATTTGGTAAAATCACAATTCCTACATCAATTACCCGTGACAATAACCACTCTTCTACTTCTTTCAGTGTTCCTTCATAAAGTATTAATTCTAAGTTCGGATATTTCTCACGAAAGATATTAATCATTTTAGGCAGAAAACACGCCGATGCACTAGGAAAACTTCCAATTCGAATTGTACCAACTTCATGGCCTTTCTCCATCGCAACTTCTTGTTCCACTTTTTCAACCCCATTTAAAATTTCCCGAAAATGCACAAGAATCCGATTTCCTATATCAGTCAGAATGAGACCTTTCCTTTTATCACGTATCATAAGTGTTACACCAAGTTCCGATTCAACACTAGAAATAGCATGACTGACAGCTGGTTGCGTCATATTCAATGCTCGAGCTGCCTTCGTAAAACTTCCTAATTCGACTACTTTTACAAAAACTTGAAGTTGTGTAATGGTCATAACTAATTACTTATACTCCTTATAAAAAAGATTCATTTTATTTATCGTGTTCAATATCATATCATAGTGAAATGAAATACAACAAGGAGGTATTATCGTGTCTCAGCTTTCTCGAACAAAAGCAGCCATGATTCTTTCATTTCTCGTTCTGATGTGGGGGATTAATTGGCCCTTATCTAAATTTGCTCTCCATTATACACCACCCGTATTATTTGCAGGGATTAGAACAGTAATAGGAGGATTTATTCTACTTATATTTGCATTACCGAAATACAAACAGTTACATCTAAAAGAAACTTGGCATTTATACTTTATTTCCGCTTTACTCAACATTATTTTATTTTACGGACTACAAACTGTAGGACTTCAGTATATGCCTGCCGGACTCTTTTCCGCTATTGTATTTCTTCAACCTGTCTTACTTGGGATTTTCTCTTGGATTTGGCTTGAAGAAGCAATGTACGGCTTAAAGATTTTTGGTCTTATTCTTGGATTTACGGGTGTTGCTGTTATTAGCTCTAGTGGTTTGACCGGGCACATTTCTATTATCGGCACCTTACTTGCTTTAGGATGTGCAGTTGGGTGGGCGCTTGGTACAGTATTTATCAAAAAGACTGGAAACCGCGTAAATGCAATTTGGATGGTTACACTTCAGCTTATCATTGGAGGATTTTGCTTAATTGGATTTGGTTCTGAATTCGAAAGCTGGTCTAGTATCACATGGAGCATACCATTTGTAATCGTACTATTATTCATTTCAATCTTTGTTATTGCAATGGGTTGGCTTGCCTACTTTACACTTGTCGGAGCTGGAGAAGCAAGCAAAGTCGGAGCCTATACATTTCTTATTCCGCTAATCGCAATTATTGCAAGTTCTATCTTCCTACACGAGGCGATTACAATTAGCTTATTCATCGGGCTTTTATTTATTGTCATAAGCATCTGCTTTGTAAATATAAAACCAAAATCACTCATCATAAAACAATCTATTGAACCTAAAAAATGTTAATAAAATATAAAAAAGAAAGAGTCTATCATCAAATAGACTCTTTCTTTTTTATTGCTTTTTACGACGGGATACAAAGATACATGTACCAAGTGAAACAATAATAGAAAGAATGGATAAGATAATAGCTATTGTTTGCATGCTTATACTTTCTTTCTCTTTCATATCGGGTAGTTTTGACTCTCCATGTTCCCCTGTCAATACTGTACCTTTTGTAATTGTAGTAAGTGAATGTGGTTTATCTGCTTTTTCGTCCCCTGTCCATTCTACGATATCTCCATCTTTGTACTGTTGATAGGCATCCCAAGCCACTTTTTGCTCTTTATCTGGGTTTTTCGCAACAAAAGTAAATCGCTGAAATTGACCGGGTAAAATCCCTTCTCCAGTCGCTTCCCACGTCACAGATTTAATTTTCCCAGATGCATCTTTTTGTGCATCAATCTTCCATCCCGGTACTGGCTCATACTGTTGAAACTCGACTCCCTCTGGTATTTTAAGGATAACTTTTGTAGTTGCTATCTCCTTTTCAACAGGAACCTTTATTGTATACGTTTCCCAAGATTCTACTCCAGAAGTAGCTGGTTTCACCGTTACATGTGCACTAGCAGGTACTGCGAAAAGTCCCATAGCAATTATTGTTGCTATCATTGTTGTTCCTAATTTTTTTATACGCTTCATTTTTCTATTACTCCTTTGTCTTTCTCTACAAACTTTACCTTATCGACCGCCCACCATGAATTTAAAATCCGTATCAAAACTATCAAGAGCTTTCGTTAATCCATGAACATGTATATTCCACTCACCAGTCATATTAATATACATCCCTTCCGCTTGATACAATCCTGGTGAAACCGGCGAAACCTTAAATGTACCTTTTCCCATATCCATTTCTAAAGATCTCGTTGTCAGTACAATTTGTTCCATATCAGTAACAGGCTGTCCATTTGTATCCTTTAAGTCAATGCGGAATGTATTCATTCCCATCTTATTGGGACTTACATGTAAAGTAAGTTCATATCCATTATCGAGTTTTTGACTTCCTGTAAATGGTCCAGTTGGCGGCATTGGTGGTGTTTGTACATTCGTTAAAAAAGCTACTATGATGAAAATTACTATCCCTATACCAAACTCACCTTTCAGCGTAGCCCCCAATTTTTTCTCTTTTCTCATCCTTCCCCTTACGTAATGAATAAGTCCCAATATCCCCATACCAATAAATAAGAGAAATTTTGTTAACAATGCTAACCCATAATTTGTATCAAATAATGAATGGATCGTTGGAATAAAGAAAGTACTATTAAAAAGACCCGTCACAAAAATAACAATAACTGTCCCCATTGCCCATGGTGAAAATTTTTTAATAGCATCCCAATACTTTGTCCATTTCTCTTTCTCATCGTCTTTAGATAAAAGAAGAAGAATCGATGCTAAACCTCCAATCCATAGCGAAGCTGCAAATAGATGTAGAAAATCCATAACGACTGCAACATTTTTATATTTTAGACCATATGCATGACTATTCATCGCCTTCATAATAAGCAATCCAACAAAAAGAAGAATTGGAACTGTCCATGTTTTAAACGATGAGAGCTTTCCTCGTTTTAAGGCAACATATGTAGCAGCGATTAACACAATTGTGAGCGTCATTTGAATTATCCATACATATCCAAAAACAGGTAACTGTAACGTTTCTTTTAATAATGCAGGTTGAAATGCATCTTCCCACGAAACATCAGCATTTATCCTTGCTTGCAAAGGGAGACTAAATAGTAAACTAATGAATATGCCAAACAAAGAAATCCAGATTAATTTATTACCTCTTGATTGCACTTTACTCAAATTTCCCTTATATAGAATAAGATTAAAAAATAAAACACCTATATAGAGAGAAAAACTTGTATATAGAATCCCTCTTTCTATCAGCATATCTAACTGTGGGACATAACCAATTTCTTCTGCTTGTATATCACTCGTTCCCTTTCCCTCTGTCCCAATCTGAAACGGAATGACACCTTGGATTGGATGTCCGTCAGCAGAAATGGCTTTCCACTGAATGGAATACGTACCATTCGGTATATTCTGTTTTACTCCAGCTTCTAATAATTTTTGGTTTTTCTTATCAATGTGAGCATTTTTTAAATCTACTCGTTTCCCTGAAGAATCCCTTACGACTATTGTATTAAAGTGTGAAGACTGAAGCATTTCATCAAATTCAATCCTTACAATAGAAGGGGCTTTCTCTAATGTTTCATTTTCTGCAGGATTCGATTTAACAATATAAGCGTGAGCGGAAGCCGCGTTCGGTACCAACATCATTAACACACATACCATTACCATTACCATCCAGGTTCCTAGTTTTCTTAATACACTCATATTCATTTCACTTCTTTCTTTTGCATCACTGTAATTCCACTTGGAAGTTAATAAAGTATCTATATTTTTATTTTCTTTTCCAGAAATTAACCTCATTAAGTATTAAACAATAAAATACAATCATTATGCACTGTTCACATACCGCCTTGAACTTACACTTATAAAGCTACTATATTTACAAATACGACTTATCTTTAGAAAGTCAGTTACGATTATAGCATATAATATATAAATACAAGCTTTTAAAGAAGAAAAGAAACAGTGAATCATTTGTGAAGAAAGTGTGAAATCTACCTTCATACAGTATAGTTCTTCACAAAAAATGAAAAAGGTATTATGCCAATGCGTAATACCTTTCTCTTCATATACAAATTATTGTTCTTTTGGATAATCACAGTATTCAATAATTGTCCCCTCTGTATCTGCAAGGTTAAGATAAATTAACCTTCTACCGTGCTTATTTATACGGAGTGTATGCTCCAATATTCGAACTCCTTGTTGCTTTAGTTCTTCCAATGCTCGATCCAAATTATCTACACGGTAAGCAATGTGATGTGCACCTTTTCCCTTCTGCTTTATAAATCTTGCAATCGGCGAAGTAGTATTATTAGTCGGTGCAAGCAATTCAATTCTGTCTCCATTCACTTCAAGAATAGCTACTTCACTCTCGACACCTGCTGCTTCACTTACATAACGATCTATTAATGTTCCTGATAAGACTTTTTCATAAAAACGTATACTACTATCTATATCACGAACAGCAATACCGATATGATCAATTTTTTTGTTCATTATATTTCTCCTAAATTCACTTTTCTTCTTTAAAATAATATTTACCCGGATAGCCATCTATGAAAGATTCAGATCGCTACATGTATTACATTATACAGGTAATTTTCATTAAAACCCCCATAGTTTATCTTGTATAAGAATAAAAAAGTTGTAGAAACGAATTCTACAACTTTTTTATTGCATACCATTACTTATTTACTTTTGCTACGTTAGAATGAATTTCATTTTTCACTCTCAAATGACTAATACCGTATCCAATAAATCCACCAATAATAGCCGGGAAGATCCACCCTAGACCAACTTCATGCATCGGAAGAAATTTAGTAAATACATGATTCACTACTTGGATATTTACTCCAGCTGCATTTAATCCATCAAATAAGCTTATAATAAACGTTACCAGTAAGCTTACTTGATACACTTCCCTTCTTCCTTTAAATAATGAATGGAAAAATGTTAAAAAGATTAGTACAATCGCTAATGGGTAAATCGCTGTTAATACTGGAACAGAAACTGCAATGAGTTGTGTTAATCCTATATTCGCAACAATTGCACTAAAAACAGATAAAATAACAACGATTTTTTTGTAAGATACCTTTGGAAATAGTTTGTGGAAAAATGAAGAACATGCTGAAACAAGTCCTACACTAGTCGTTAAACAAGCTACTGTAATCATTAACCCTAATAGGATTCCACCATATGAACCAAAGTAATAGTTTGATACTTTCGCTAAAACTTCCCCACCATTTTCTAAATGCCCAAGTTTTGCTACGCTTGAAGCTCCCATATAAGAAAGCGCTGTATACAGAATTGCTAATACTGTCGCTGCAATAATCGTTGCTTTTGCACAAACAGCCATAATTTGTTTTTTCGTTTTTGCACCTTTTTCTTTAATAGCATTAATGATAATGATGCCAAATACGAAAGATGCAAGCGTATCCATTGTTAAGTATCCTTCTTGAACCCCTTTGAAGAAGGCGTTAGATGTATACGTTTCAACAGGTGCTTGCATATCCCCTATCGGATGAATGAAAGCAACAATTACTAAAATTCCAATGAACGTTAGTTTAATTGGCGTCAAGATTTTTCCAACAATATCGACAATTTTCGCAGGATTGAGCGAAAAAAAACAAGTAATGCTAAAAAATATAATTGTAAAAATAATTAAAGGTATAGAACCTAAACTTTCTGGTGCAAAAGGTTTAAGACCAATTTCAAATGAAACGTTACCCGTTCTCGGTATTGCAAATAATGGACCAATTGCTAAATATAAAATTGTTGTAAATACAATTCCAAAAACAGGGTGAACACGACTTGCCAATGATTGTAAATCTTCTTTACCTGAAATTCCAAATGCTAATACACCAAGTAACGGTAACCCAACCCCAGTTACCAAAAACCCCGCATTCGCTGACCAAATATTTGTTCCAGCTGATTGACCTAACATGGCAGGGAAAATTAGATTTCCTGCTCCAAAAAAGAGAGCGAATAACATTAATCCGATAACTACTATGAACGAAAAAGGGACTTTATTCGTCATGATACAACCTCCATTACAAAATACATTATCTCATTTCCATTTTTAACTAATTGAAGATTCTGAATATTTAACTTGAAGTCTAACTATTCTTTTACTTATTATAGTTTGAAGGATAATATATTGCAATATTATTTTCAAACTTTTCTTTCATTTTTTCATTATACATATTTTAACAACATTTAAAAGTTGCAGCATAAACAATCCACATACTATCAACCACTCGCATACCTTTATTAACGATTATATAATTAATAAATGCAACTACAGTTGTTTACGATGCACCTATTCTCAAATTTCACACATACAAATTTCATGACAAAAAAAGTTCTTTACTAATAAAAAACACAGTACTATGGCACAGTTGACATAAAGCGTGCAACAGGAAGGAAGCTTTTTTACAAACATGACCGAACAAACTCTAACAAGAGATCGTTCGGTCATTTTACAGGGGTTACCCTTTTTAAGGGAAAATATATCTATCATGTGTTTTATTTTTTGACAGCATGCAGATAATGAATCGTTTCAAAAGCTGATAGATAATCGCTTCGATTTTCAAAATAAAGTTCATTTATTTTAGTTGGTGATAAATGTTCATAAATTAGTAAATCTGATTTTTCTAACATTTTCTCAATTTCAATATAAGAAAAACACGATTTCATTGGTTCTCCGCTTGCTGAAGCCATTTTCACCATGTTTTCAACTCTATTAGATATACCTTTTTCTTTAAACAGGTTTGCGTCTGCATAATCAAAAACTATGGAACTTCCTGAAGGTACTTTGGCAAATAAATGATCAATCAAACTTGAATTTTCCTCTTTTGTCAAATAATAAGAAACACCTAAAAGACTAAAGAAAGTTTTTTGGTTATCAAATCCTTCATCTATTAGATTTTGATAGGAAAACTTTTTAGTGAAGTCCATAGAAACAAAATGAAGATTATTCGGAATTTTAAAATTAGCTTTTTCCAGCCTTTTCTTTTTAAATTCCTGTGTAGCAGGGTAATCAATTTCAAATATTTCTAGATTGTTTTTTAATTCTGGATGTCGGAAACAGAAAGTATCTAACCCGGCTCCAAGTATGACATATTGTTTTAATCCTAACATAATTTCATGAAGTAATACTTTTTCACAATATGCAGCACGTGCCAAGGGTGTTGGAGAAAGTTGAGTCTGTGTAATCCATTTTAATATTTCTTCTGTGTCTTCCTTAAATTTTTGAGCTATATCTTTGTTGAAGAAATGGATGCCTTGAACCATATTCTCTTTGATATCATTAAATTCTTTTTGTGAAATTAAATCTTTGGCTATATAGTCATCAAAAATTTTAGGTGTATCGAATTTGCTATGATATGCTCTGCCAAAAGCTGATATTAATGCAGTTAAACTGGACTCATCTTTTTTCATTCAAGCACACTCCTTCATTTTAGAACAAAAAATAGGGTTCCCCTGGCCAGGAGAACCCTATTATATAACCGAATTAAATAAAAGTAAATTATAGCATAAATAAATTATTTTGTCAAACTTTACGCTCACGACTATTTCCGTACAAATATTGACACCTGGTAAGTTTTATATGAACAGTCCGCACTTTGCAACAAAATTAACGAGATAATCGTATCGCTTTTTAATAAGACGTAATTGCGATTAATTCATAATGGCAACCTCTCAGCAAATAACTTTTTGTCACCAAACAATAATTTCAAATCACTATAAAAAAGTGTTACGTATCATCGCAACACCTTTCCTCATTTCTCAAACACAAAATTAATTTTATTCTCTTTCCACTCCAGCTTCGCATCAAAGCTTTTATCATTCTTTTTAAAACCTTTAATTAAATCTGTTTGTTCACCTTTTAATAGCTTCGTCATATTCTTTTGCGAAATCGTTTTTCCTAATATTTTTTTGGAGATTGTGAAATCACATTGGGTTGTATTATAGTTTGAACAACCGTAAAAAGTCGATTTATCGATTACATCGCCATCACATTTTTTACATGTTCCGACTTTTTTACCTGTTGTAAATTTCGATCCTTTACGTTCGATTGACTCTACATTCAATCCGGTAAAATCCCATTTCTCAGACATTTCAATCGCATCTTCAATAATTTTGGCTGATAGCTTTTTCGTTTGTTCCATAAAAGTTGCTGGTGAAGCTGTACCTTCTCCAATTTCTGCAAGACGCTGTTCCCACTTTGCCGTCATTTCTGGAGAAGCTAAAATTTTATCCCCAATTGCAGTAATTAATACTTTCCCTTTATCCGTTGCGTATACTTG
The DNA here is from genome assembly GCF_050768835.1 of Bacillus pfraonensis. Taxonomy (NCBI): domain Bacteria; kingdom Bacillati; phylum Bacillota; class Bacilli; order Caryophanales; family Bacillaceae; genus Bacillus; species Bacillus pfraonensis. The sequence goes on from NZ_JAHCDO010000014.1 coordinate 223,919, forward strand.
GTTTTTCTTCACATCAATATACTTACGATCTTTTAGCATTGTAATGATGCCTGCACGAGTTGCTTCTGTACCTAAGCCTTCTGTCTTCTTTAATACTTTCTCAAGCTCTTCATTATCTAAGTACTTTCCAGCCGTCTTCATTAATGTAATAAGTTGTCCTTCTGTATAACGCTTTGGCGGCTGTGTTTTCCCTTCTTTCACTTTCACCTTTACGACTTTTCCTTGTTCACCTTCTGCTACGATTGGAAGAATCGTTTCATCATCTTTATCATCTTGGAAAATAACTTTGCGCCATCCTTCTTGAATTTGTTGTTTCCCTTTTGAAATAAATTCCGCACGTCCATCTACAAGCGTTGTAATTGTTGTATAATCAAAAATCGCAACTTCATAATGTGCCGCAATTAATCGTCTAACAATCATATCGTAAATTTTCTTTTCATCACCAGATAGTTTACTTGGATTTGTTACTTGTTCAGTTGGAATGATGGCGTAGTGATCCGTAACTTTTTTTTCATTCACATACCGCTTATTATTCATAATGGACTCAATCGGTGCAGGTAACAAATCTTTATACTCATCAAACTGGCTTAACTTTTGTAAGATGTCAGGAAACGTCGCTGCTTCTCCTTGTGTTACATAGTTAGAATCCGAACGTGGATACGACACAATCCCTTTTTGATATAACGCTTGTGTAATATCAAGGGTCTTTTTCGGTGAAAATTTAAATGCTTTATTCGCTGTTGCTTGCAGTGATGACAAATTAAATAATAACGGTGGCTGAAACTCTTTCCGCTCCGTTTTCATTTCCTTTACTTCAGCCGGTTTATTTTGACAAAATGCTGCAATTTTATTCGCCATATCAGGATCTTTTAAGCGAGACTCATTATCTTTCTCCCACTTTCCTTCATATTTCTTTCCTTCTATATTAAAGGTTGCAAACACTTCCCAAAACGGCTCTGATTTAAAATTTTCAATTTCCTTTTCACGCTTTACAATTAAAGCTAATGTCGGCGTTTGTACACGGCCAGCCGAAAACACATCATTCATTCCCTTTTTCTTTAACAAAATGCTAAAGACACGTGATGCGTTCATCCCAACGACCCAATCAGCGCATGACCTTGTATATGCTTCATAATACGTATTAATCGTATCTGACTCATCAAGTAAGTTTTTAAACCCTTGATAAATCGCTTGCTTCGTTAAAGACGAAATCCAAAGACGTTTCATCGGTTTTTGTACGTTACAAAGATTGATAATATTTCGTACAATTAATTCCCCTTCACGCCCCGCATCGCCCGCATGAATAATTTCCGTCACTTGCGGATTATGTAACAGCTGTTTCACAACATTAAATTGCTTATATTTTGATTTTGTGACTTCAAATTGAAACCGTTCCGGAATCATTGGCAATGTATTTAATGACCATTTTTTCCACTCGGCATGATAATGTTCTGGATTACATAACTGTGTCAAATGACCAACTGCCCATGTACAGTAAGCTCCATTGGGGAATAACTCATTTGCTTCTACTTCTAAATAACCATCTTTTCGGCGATATTTAAATTGAGAAACAAGAGCTAAACCTTGATCGGGTTTCTCGGCAAGTATTAATACGGTCATAGTTTTTAAGTCACTCTCCTTTATTCTATATACAATAAGGTATAAACGCTTCTCGACTTTTTTTTATAGTCAAAAAAAATATTCAAAACGAAGATTTTTCACCAATCATAATCATCTTTTTGAATATTTATACTATTTTCGGATTTCAATTGTATAATATTATCTCGACCTTCTTTTTGATTACTCATATCTACATGTTGACTAATTTTTTCAATATACATAATAGGATTACCAAAAGTTTCTGTCAAAGCGTAATTTATTTCTTCAAACTGTGTTTCCCCTGTATTTATTACTTTTTTCAATTCTTTTTCTGATCCAACAAGCATATAAAAAAAACCATCTAATAACGTGTTTAATTTTTCATTTTCATCCTTCAAGTTTTTTATTATATCACTTTTTTTATTTAAATGCCTTGAAATATTTTCTAACTCACTTTGTAAAACCTCTATTTTCTCTACCAATCTATCCACTAAATTGTTGTATGGAAGAAGGTCTTTTATTAAAGCATTTTTATCCCCATAATGTTTCTCTACTAAATCTACAATATCTACTACTTCCAATTCTTCTTTTTCTGATAAGCGTATACTTTTTTTTCTAACTATGTTATATTCAGCAACTAAATGTTTTCCTTTCGTTTTCCACCAAGTGTATCCTGGAAAAAATTCAATTTCCCCCCGCTCATAAGTTTTTTTTACAAACTCAAAAATATCTTTATGTGTCACCTTTGATTTCAAGTTATGTTTTTCATCAAACTGAACAATTAAACTCCTTAATTTTTTTTCCTTATTACCATCATCTAAAATTCCTTTTTTTCCATTTTTATTCATAATCTACAACTCCCAATAATACCTTTAGTTTCACTATCTGTTTTATACCTAAATGTACTGCATTCGCTGTCGAGATTAAATCCTTTTTCACATTAACATCAACCTGTCCAGAATCATCAAGATCTGCATTAAATAAATATTGAATAAAATTAATCTTTTCTCTTAATTCTTCATAAATTATATTTAAATCGTTAATGACAGTATCCTTTTTTTCCACTAATTCTTGGGAAGATATCGTCCAATTCCTACAAAAATAGCAACCACTATGTCTCCAATTAAACGTTGGGCATGGCATAGTTTCATCCTTACAATAACCTATATTCAATTGAATATAGTCTTGATATTTACTAATATCATTCTCCCCCTCGATGTATGCCAATTTGTGTCGTTTATCAAAAAAATCATTAACACTTGGGTGAACAATAGTTATCTTCTCATCATCCAAATACATAGATGGATTTAAATTTCTAAACTCTCTCTCTATCTTTTGCATCTCACCATCCATCCAGCTCTCCATATGATTGAAATATGTATATTGGGTTTCTTCCAAAAAATGTCCTGATAATCTTTGGATTTCAACTTTATCATATCCCTGCATCATCATATTAATAATAGCTATGTGCCTTAAATCCCCTGCAAGAATCATTGATTGTATACTATCTTTCGCCTGACTTGTTGTTAAGCTGTCAACTTTAAAATTCCCAAGAGTCTTATAAGTCCCTTTAATTGACATAATATTTACCTTATACCTCTTAAAAATTATTTCCTTATAAAAATTGCCTATCATTTTAGATAAACTACGTAAATTGAAATTCAAATTATTAATTATGTTAGCATTTCCAATGGCGTTTATATTTATTAGATAGTCCGTTTCTTCAAACCCTTCTGTTAAAGCGACATAATGCTGAAAAGATTCGTACAACTCTTTAGGTATTGGTAAAGTATCATATGTTATTTTCCCCCTATTCTCACCCTTTCGGTGTTCTTTAAATCTAGGAAAAGTAATAAAATAATTATCCCCTCTTACTTCCAAAGCATCTCTTTTAATCTGACAAAATTCAGATGGTCTCATTGGTATAATAGATGTCAATTTCCACCATAGAACAAGTGGATAGAATCTAATAAGTTCATAATTGTCTTCTTTTTCCATCGAATATTCAAACCAATCTTCAAGATACATTTTAAATTTCAATGTATCCTTAAAGGAAGGTAATGTCCGATAATTACTTTTAAAAAGCGTTTTTCCCTTTATTTCTTCCAAATCCCCTATAAGGGATATATATTTATCTGGCGCATAAAATTTCAAAAAATCTACGATAGATACAATATAATCAAACAGTTGGTTATCCTTCATTTCTATTGTCTTATACATTTTTCTTTCATCAACACTATGTGAACAGCGTTGTTTCGTTAATTCAATCAGCCTATTTGAATAAGACAGCTCAAATCCATTAGTAATAAATATTGCTGATAAAATATGTGAATATTTTTTACGCGATACAGCAAGCGACTTCTCACTCAATTGCGTTACTATCCAACACTTAACTACTTTTATTAGTGTTTCTTTCAATACAGGACTATTAAAATTTATAATAGAATCAATTTTCTGAAAATCAAATGTTATTCCACTCCCCGTAAATAAATCCTTAAATACCCACATATTATCTTCAAAATCAGCTTTGATTTTCTTACTTATCACACCATAATAGTTATTTAGCAATTCTTTAGCATTTTTAACTGCCTCAACTATATCAAAATTATTTTTTGCAATATCTTCAACTTTTATGTTACCTATATCAACAATCAGCCCAATATTACTTTTCAACACTTTCCCCCCTCATATATTCATTCCTAATGTTTTATATTCTTTTAATCCTTTAGAGTTTAATTCTGATCCTAAGGCTTTTATACGTTCAGTACCTCCTATTACAAAACTATCCACTACTTCTCGTCCAAACTTTATTCTTGCTTGATCAACCACACCGTGCATAAGATAAAAATGATTTGCAAGTTTCTGTTTTTCACCTATAATGGCAACATCAAATTCTTTTTGAATCTTATTCATTAAAAATATATAATTATCCATAATATTAACTAACGCATAAACATTAATAATTGATGCTGCGCATGTTTCACACGGTGGTTTCTCACCAAATTCATTCTCAAACTTACATTGTTTATATATACACTGATAATGTTTCTGCCTTTCTGGAAGCCCTCCAGATACTGCTTGGTAATATAAATTTTGAAGCTCTTGTAAATTGAATTGTTGAAGATAACTTCTTACTTTTTCTCTTTCACTTGCTAATCGATTAATGACTCCTGCTGTAGCTTCTATCTTTGTTATATCTCCAAAAGATTTATTGATTTGTATCATTCTCTCTGTTTCTATACTTTTATTAGTTTCTTCTCCAAAAAGAATATTAGTTAAATATTGAGTTACAAAGCCAAATTGATTTCTTTCAAATAATTCAAGAACAAGCTTCCGAATTTGTTCTTCGGTAAGTTTTATATAATGATTCATTGTTGTCCGTTCTTGCATATGACTTCTTGATATCTGGGATTCTTTTAATCCCCTTCCCATATGACGCAAGACAGACCATATTAGAGTTGTAAGTGTTCTATTCATTTTGCGATTTTCAAACTTAAACCCTACAGTAAATTCTTTAAAGAATTCTTTATGTGGATTCAATTTAGGAACTAAGCAACTTGCCAAATCTATTAAAGTTAAACTATCCTCACATGTTGCACGCACTCTAAGTTCACATATACTTATTGCGGTTGCAAATGCAATTTTTAATGGCTCACCAATATTAAATATTCCCTCCGCACTCACTCCTGTTTTATTAATTTTCGTAACAAATCTACCAACCTGAAAAATAATAATGTTAGCATCTTCTAGTGAAATATCATTTTTCATCAACCAATCTAAATTCTCTATTCTTGTATTTGACAAATCAATTCTTGGTATTTGTGTAATAATCGTACTATGTCTCCAATTATTAGTGAGTTGAATTAAAATATATACCCAGCAACTATCATATTTTTTATACTTGGACCTATCCATCGTTGACAATAATTTCTTCACGTCTGTAATAGCTTTTTTCTTATGAAATTCTACTTGATTAGCATACTCATATAGGTTATGGTATTCTTCTAATGAGTACATTCCAACATCGACTTCTTTGATATTATTATAAGTTCTTGGATCATTTAGGTCTTCAATGTTAAATGGAAGGGGTAGACCATTAACCACAAAAGAATTAATAACATACTTCAGAAAACTATAAAAATCGCGCTGATAACTCCTATTAATGTCATTATTACTATTTAAAAATTTTTGATTTATCTCACTTGCTGAATAAGAGTAAATTTCAAGTTCGAAAATTTCGAAAATTAAACATGTATTTCTAACAAATTGGTTTACTTGAAAGGCTATCCTTTGTTTATTCATCTTCGTTTTATATAAAAAACTTTGAACATATTGATACCAAAAACCTTTGGTACTCATTTGACTACTTTTATAAGTAAATTCTAAAATTTCTTCTATTTTATAAATAAAATCTTCAAATGGATCTTCAAATGATACTGAATTTAATTGCCAATAAAATTTATAATCTAACCATAAGCTATCAATTTCTTCTTTTACATAAACTTTTCTTGCTTGATAATTCATATGACCTAATAGTAACGTAGGTATATTGATTTTAGTTACAGGTCTTCTTATTTTCTCTTCACTTCCTATAATGTAATAAGCAAATGAATCGCTATATTTCTCCTTTATCTGAGAAAATGTATAATACTCTTCCTTAAATTTTTCTAACAACTTCATTTGTTTTGTAAAAAGTTGCATTACTGCTTCCTTAGAAACCAATTTAGTTTTATCAAAAGTGCAAACTACTACTATTTCTCCTGACTTTATTAAATTTTTAATATTTATGCTACCTAATTTTAATATCTCTCCTGCCTCATCTACAGTTATATTCCCAAAAAAACCACCATATGTTTTTGCTGCTGCGGCTTTACCTCTATCTGAAAACACTTTACATAATAATTTTAATCTTTCAGCATCATGCTTAGATATAAAAATATTTGTCTTATTTCCCACCTTAAATTCACTTATGCTCAATTTCTTATAAAAATATAATATATTTTGGCTCCCAAAATACCCTCTTAATTCTCTAAGGAAATTCTGTTTGTGAATATGATTAGAAAAAAATCTTTCTACCTCTTCCCTCATATATACTTCTTTAACTAACCTACCAGAAAACGGGTCATTATAATCTATTTTTTTTCTATTTATCATACCTAGAGGTAATTTATCAATTGAATCTCTAATATTGTCTATTATCTCTGTTGCTGTTAGAGATTTACCCAATTTTTCTTGTGCTATTTCATAAATAGTAATATACTGCTCCACCTTAAAATTAGCTTCTTCATTATTTCTTATTTTCTTAACCCTTAATTTGGCAAATTTAATAAGTTGTTCAAATTCCTCACGTGAATAAAATTTAAATTCAATTTTTTTCCCTAATCTATAAACTGAAACATTACATTTTTTCCCCCAGTATGATAACTTGGTATACGGTTCATCAATCAGGTTTAACGCTTCACTTATGCTAATATTATCGTTTAAAAATTTTTCTATAGATTCAAGATTATATATTACTGTAACAGGAGGATATTTTTCATTTACTAATACCGGTTCTGATAGTTCTATTTTTCGAATCATTCCCTTAGGTAAATCATCTATATACTGCATAAACTTTCCCCTAGTAATTTCACTGTTTAAAAGGGTTTCTAGGTTCTTTCCAATCATTTCCGCAATATCATAAATAGTAATATATTTCTTCACATCAAAATTCAAATCACGATTCAAAATTTTCAACATCCTTCCAATATCGTTGATAAAAAGGCATGTTTAAGTGAGATATTTTATCTGACTGTTCGGGAGATAGTAATTCAAGGGCTTTGCGAATATTAAAAGTTACAGTTATAACGTCAAAGTAAGATTCCATAGATTGAGTTGATCTATCTCCTCGTAAAACTGCCGTTTGTTTTTCATTAAATCCTGCGTCTAAACACATATTAGTAAAGGCTCCTCTTCCTATATGCGACCGCCATTTTGTTTGTGAAAAATCTATATAATCTTGATACCTCCCTTTAGTTCCTAGTAACATTCCTAGATATATATTCTTTAATTTTAAAAACCTTTTATCGTATGTATCTGATGACATTGGATTTCCTTCAGAATCGTAGAATAGCGCATTTAAGTGCTTAGGTTTTTTTATTTTTTTCAAAACCACTTCCATATGATGCTTATATAGATAAGGTAAAATTGGATCTATAAGTGTAGATTGATCTCTCGGCTTTTTAACTTGGACACTTGATGTATTAATAAACCTGTTAAATAAATCATTTTGTCTATCTCTAATTTTAACTATAAGCCCTTCTTGTCCATATTTACTATTTTGTGGCTTCAAAGCTGTTCTTACCAAATTAATTAATTCACCTTTTCGAAGTCCACCAAAAATTTGCAAGGCAACTCCAAATGCAATATCAGGTACTTCTTGCTTTGCTATCAACAATATTTCACGTATATAATGTAAACGAATAATATGTCTATTTTCATTTGATTCATGATTTTGCGGAACTATATCTTTTCTTTTTACTCTCTCCCTTAGTAAAACCTCATCTGTTTTTTTATATGTAAAATCCATTTTATATACTTTTTTTGTATCACGTCCTGTCCGTATCACGACTATCTTAAAACGCGGTTCATGCTTCAGAACCTTTTCATCTAATAGATATTTGTAAAATTTAGATATATAATTTTCTTTTACTTCTAAAGTTATATTTTTATTAGCTTTTACTTCCACACAAAACTTGAGATATAAATTAGCATGTTCTTCTCGTAAATCTCCTAATCCTTTTACATATTGAAACTCTGGATTTCCTTCATTTACCTTTTCCAAAATAAAATTTAAAAAGGGTACAATAATAACAGCTACCGTTTTTTCAGTATTTATAGACCCTGAATTTCTATGATAGTACTTATATAAAAAGTGAGTAATTGGATGTGGGTACATCTCCCCAGTTGTTAAATCTTTTAATACTATGATAAAAGATTTGGTCTTAATAATATTCCCACCCTGTTTTCGAGGATATTGAACTACTTTCCAATCAAACTTATAATTATTGCTTATATCCATTTGTTTCAAACAAATCCACCTCCTATAATTTTGTAATATTCAATTAATTTCTTTTAGTTTAATCCATTATGACAATCAAATCACTACAAACGTCTCACATAATTAAAATCAACATTGTTACCTTATTTTTTGATTTAAACCTCTCAAATTATAATACATAACTTAATTAGTAGCCTCATCACCATACCTATCTTACCATTTTTAGAAGTTAAAATTATAGATTTTCATAAACTCTTCGTCTTGTAAATAACCTTCATTTAATAAATAAGAAACTTCATTATCTTGAAGATTAAACCATTCTGTAGACTGAAATAATGCATGCCTTTTATTTATGAATTTTTTCTTTACATACAGTTCCAAGTTAAATGCATTATTATTTGAAATAACTTTCAGCTTCTTAAAAGTCCCATTAGGAAATCGAAATCTATAAGCTTCTTCCGCTTCTATAAAACGTCTAGATAATGAACTAAAGGTAACACCTACTTTATATGTTTTGGTACTCTGATCCCCAAAAACATATAATATTTTAGCCTTTTTATATGTTTTCATTAAAGTGAAATTATAATCTAAATTTCTAAAATCATTCTCGTAACAAAAAATATCGCCTGGGTAAATTCTACTTATAATAAACATATCACTTTCAAATTTTTGGTTTTCGACTAAAAACTCAATTTCTTTTCTAAATCTTGATAAACTATAATTAGTTGAAAAAACAAACTTGTTAATAAAAAGCTCGTACACATTGTCAATATGCATTATAGGATTGGGACTACTATCAAATACTTTATAGAGCGTTATGTATTTTAAACTACTACTTAATTCAGCTAATTGATAAAGCTCCTGATCCTCGACCGCTTTTGCTGTTTTTCTCCAGTTATATCCTCTATAATAATAACCCCAATCATTGAGAATAGTATTAATTTTTATACAAAAACCTTTTACTTCCTGATCTAGTAACCTATTGTTGATATAAAATAATGTTTCATACTCTCCTAGTTTATTTTTAATCTTAACAATAGTATCAGCCCTTCTGATTCTAGCTTTTCCCATCAATTTTAAAGAGTGACACATTTCATTAACTTGCTTAAGAATATCGCACATTTTTTCTCGACTTGAAAGACTTAGATTGCCATTATTATTATAACAACATTCCAACTTCTCTTTTAACTCTTTTATCCGAATGTTATTTTGATATACATCGCATTTTAAAATATGTCTTTCTTGGAAACATTCTTGATAGCTTCTCAGATAACTTTCTTTTTTCTGTTCCGCAATGTAAAGTTGTTTATTTAAATGACTTACTTTATCCTCCAACTTACAACATCGTTTTTTCAATATCTCTTTCTGATGTTTAGCTTCTTCTAACATACTCTCAATTAATTCAACATAATAAACATCTAGCTTGTCAGTTACATCCCAATCAAGTTGTAATAACCTTTCCATTTCCCCCTTCTTTTCGATTTCTAAATTTAGTTTTTTTTCAACTTCAGTTCTCTCCCATTTTTCAATTTCTAACATTAACTCCAATTCAAATATCCGATGATATAATTCTTGAATCACATCAGACATGTAATTTCACTCCTGACATTTTACTTTTTTAGTAATTACCAGATATATTCTTCAAAGTTCAATAATAAAATTAAATTAAGTTTATTATATATTACACTAAGTTTGTAGACTATAGTCTGTAGAACAAAAAGATCTACTCTCTCAAAATTAGTTTAGAACTAATAGGAGAGTGATCTCTTGAAAACCGAGCAAGCATTTGGTATTGTACTGCATAGATACCGAACTAATTTACAATTAAGTCAAGAGGAAGTAGCATTTCAATCTGGATTAGATAGAACATATATAAGTCTTTTAGAAAGAGGAAAAAGAAAACCTACAATAAATACTCTATTTTCCTTAGCTAGAACTCTAAAAGTTAAACCAGCCCAATTAATTAAAGAAGTTGAAGAATGCTTAAACTATCAATAAAAAGAGAAGCAAGATTTTACTGTTTGCTTCTCTTTTGCTTGCATTCCTTTTCCTTCTAGCACTGACATCAATTCCGTAATCCCCTGAACCATCTGCTCTTCTTCTCCTTGAATTAGCATGCTATCAAGCTTTGCTTGCAAATCTTGATAGTCCAATTACTATTAAAAATGCAAATAAGATTACTGTACGACCAGATAAACTGTCATACAAAGAATGGGATTATTTCTATATACATGGAACAGGAGAACACTATTACTTTGGAAAATGGTTTCTTGGCGAACAGATATGTATTATGTTTATAAAGATAGTGATTAATGTAAATGTCACCATAATGAACTAATCTAGTAAAGGAGTGCTAATGGTAATGCGAAAAGTACTAATAAATAAGTTACGGTGCAAAAAATGTAATGACATCATTGAATCCAAACATCGACATGATTTTAAGTCATGTAAGTGTAAAGCAATTTTCGTAGATGGTGGTACGGATTATCAACGTTGTGGTTGGGGATTAGATCGCCCAGAAGAAGAATTACCTATAGAGGATTATGTTGATTTTAGTTATTCAGTTTATGAAGAATAATTTTATAAGGCGAGATTAGACTGAAATTTCAACTAGTAAGTAAATGAAATTAGATTTTTACACTCATTGAAAAGTTTGATGATCAGGATTTCATTCCAATCAAAGAACTGAAACCTTAAAATAAAGTTTCAGTAAAAACATCCGTCCACGCCCAGATTTTAGAATAAACAAAAAGAAACCATTTTGAAAAAGATCAATCAAAGTGGTTTCTTTTTTGGATTGACTCTCCAATTTATTAAAGGATTCGATCTAAACTCACTTAGAATTCTTTAATTGAAAAAGTCAATGTATCGTAAATTTTTACAAATATCATAACTTTATATTAAAGCTACGATACTCATTATTCATGTTTTCTGCTAGTTTTGGTACAAACTTACTAGCACTTGTTTTAATTCTGGCTTAATACTAATAACAGGACGGATTGTTTTTGCTTTTTGTTCCGCTTCATCTACATTAGAAGCATATCCGAGCGCCAATAATAAACCAGTTGCAACTGTACCTGTACGATTACGTCCACCAGAACAATGGAAAAATACCTTCTTATCTTGTTCAACAGCTTCCTTGACCGCTGCAATTGCTTTTCTTACTGATTCATCTTGTCCTTCAACACCTTCTACGATAGGATAAGCATGACGTTTAGTTCCAGCCGGAAATCCTTCTGGTTCTTCTCCTCCAGCACGTAAGTCAAACACCTCTGTAATCCCGTGTTTTTTTACTGCCTCTTGTATTGCGTCCACTCCACCAATATATACTTTTCCTTTTACGAGTTCGTGATAGTTCGTCATGTTTGTTAATCTCCTTCACTTATTATTTAGCAGCAGTTAGATCCGCCACTGATAACAAGGCCTGCACCTTGTTGATCTTCTACATAATCTAGTGTCAATGTATTTACTAATTCAGCAACCTTTGGATCCATAGCAACTAGAATTCCGTTTACTGTTTCTGTGACATCATTTTCTTGTGCTTCTCCTAAATTAATACCGTAGCTAGGGCCACAGCATCCAGCACCATCAAATGTAAAGCGTAATGTTGTAACACCATTTTCTTTCATAGCAGTTTCAATAAACTCTTTTGCTTTATCTGTAATATTCATTTTCATTTCTCCCCTTCATAGTAACTAATTAAAAATGTTTTATTTTACTAAATCTTTAAGCTTCTCATACCCTACAATATCTTCCGATTGCCAAGGGATGATAACACAGTTATTTTGTGATTCCTTTTGTACCGCTTGAATCCACTGTATTTCAGACTGTGCTCTTCCTCTTAACACTAAATCGCTTGTATGTGTTGCGTAAAAACTTTGATTGATAACCCACCATTTTGGAGTAATATCCGCACGTTTCAAGTCTTCTTGTAGACGGCTTGCTTCATGAACTGGTGTCGCTTCTGCAAGCGTTACAATTACAACACTTGTTTCTTCTGGATTACGAAGACGTGGTAATAAGTTTTTCACAGACTGTGGTACTTCACCCGAAGAACGTGCAATTTCTTTATGATAGGTTTGTGCTGCATCTAATAACAATAACGTATGACCCGTTGGCGCTGTATCAATAACTACAATTTCATCATTTGCTCTTTCAACAATATCCGCTAAAGCACGGAAGACTGCGATTTCTTCTGTACAAGGAGAACGTAAATCTTCTTCTAAATACGCTAAACCTTCTTCGTCAACCGTATCTTTTGCTTGCTCTATGACTTCCTTACGATAGTTGTCAACTTCTACTTTTGGATCAATTCGACTTATCGTAATATTCCGTTGTTCTCCATGCATGACATAATCAATATGTGCTGCGGGATCAGTTGTAGTTAAGTGTACATGGTGTCCTTTTTCAGCCAGACCAACTGCAATTGCAGAAGCTACCGTAGTCTTCCCGACACCACCTTTTCCCATTGTCAAAATTACTCGTTTTCCTGATTCTGAAAGATTAGTAATCAATGTCTGAAGTGAAGGGATAGAGACGGTATTTGCTTCTTCATTCGAAATCGAAAGATTTTCCATTGGTTGAACCAGTTTTCTCATATTCTCTATCCCAGTAACATTAAACGGTACTAATGGAATTTCATAAATAGGAAGATTCTTTAATTCTTCTGCCATGTTTTCTAACGCATGTGATTGTCTCTTAAACAATGCATCTGAGACATCATCATTTTGTACATAGTCTTTCAAGATCCCATTTACTAGCAGAAATTGATTACTAACACCAATTTCTTTTAATTCATGAGCTGCTCGTTCCGCTTCTTGCAATGGAGAACTATCTGGTCGTGTGACAAGCAATAACATTGTTTGGTTCGGATTAGATAGTGCCTGAACCGTTTGACTATATAACTCTTTTTTATCACCAAGCCCTGCTAATGGTCCTAAACAAGAAGCTCCATGAGTACTTTCTTCTAAGAATCCACTCCAAGCCGTAGGGAGCTGAAGAAGACGTAACGTATGACCTGTTGGCGCTGTATCAAATATAATGTGATCGAATTTAGATGTTAATTCTTTATTTGTAAGTAACGTAGAAAACTCATCAAATGCGGCCATTTCTACTGTACAAGCTCCAGATAATTGTTCTTCCATCGTTGCAATAACCGTATCAGGAAGCTTTCCACGATATGGACCAACAACACGTTCTTTATATTCATGGGCTGCTGTTTCAGGATCTAAGTTAGCTACTTGTAGATTTGGAACACTTGGAATTTCTTTCGGTTTATTCGAAAGTTCTATTTCGAACACATCTTGTAAATTAGAAGCTGGGTCAGTACTTATTAATAAAACTTGTTTCCCCATATCAGCTAAGGTAATAGCTGTTGCACATGCAGTAGATGTTTTTCCTACTCCACCTTTGCCAGTAAAGAATAAAAATGGTGTGAATGCTATTGTGTTTGGGTTATATAAGTTTGTCATTGCCTCTCACTTCTTTCTCTATTTTTTCACGTTTAGCTTTAAACGTACGACTGGCTTTTGACTCAACTCTTCTTCTGTTACATCTGTTAACTGTGCAAGTTCTTCATTTGTCAGGTGACTTTTTTCTTTTACTACTTTTCCATCTACCAAAGTTACAGGCAACACGTCCGGTCCTTTATCCGTTAATAGTTGACTGATAACAACATTATTAGCAAATGCATCTGGTTCACTTGCCAGGTTATAACGAGTAACATTCATACCTTTATTCTTTAAATTGTTTACAGCAACTGAAATACGAATTAATTCTGGATCAACACTCGGTCCACAAACTCCAGTAGAACAACACATTGCAGGATCAAAAATTTCAATCTTTTTCATCTCTGATTTCTCCCCTTCTTTATAAAATAAGCCGAGAAGATTCTCGGCTTATTTTGTTTTCAATTATTCTCCTGTTTCAGCAAACTTTTTAATACGTCCACCAATCTCATCGCGAACTTTTTGGAATACAGACCACTCTTGGCCAGCTGGATCATCAAATCCCCAGTGAACTCGTTTTACATGCGGTGGTGTTGTCGGACACACATCGTTTGCGTGACCACAAAGCGTTACAACAAGATCAGCTTTGTCTAAAATGTCACGATCAATAATATCAGATGTTTGGTCCGTAATATCAATGTCTACTTCTTTCATTGCTTTAATTGCATTCGGGTTTACTCCGTGCGCCTCGATACCAGCAGAAAGTACATTCCATTTGTCACCTAAATATTTTTTACCCCAAGCTTCTGCCATTTGGCTACGACATGAGTTTCCTGTGCATAAAAAGTAAATTGTTTTTTTGTTTTCCATGATAATTCCACCTTTATTATGAATGTTTATTTTTATTGTGTTTGAAAGTATTTACGCTGGAACCAAAGTGCCACATTTACGAGTGCTATCATAACTGGAACTTCGACTAAAGGCCCGATAACTGCTGCAAATGCTGCACCTGACTGAATTCCAAATACACCTACAGCTACTGCAATCGCTAATTCAAAGTTATTACTACCAGCTGTAAACGCTAATGTTGTTGATACCCCGTAACTTGCACCGATCTTTTTGCCCATAAAGAAAGAGACAAAGAACATGATTACAAAATAAATGAGTAACGGAATTGCAATACGTACAACATCAAACGGTACGCTAACAATCACTTCTCCTTTTAGAGAGAACATCACAATGATTGTAAATAGTAATGCGATTAAAGTAATTGGACTAATCTTTGGAATGAATACTTTTTCATACCATTCTCGTCCTTTCGTTTTTACAAAAATCAAGCGTGTTAGCATTCCTGCGATGAATGGAATTCCTAGATATATAAACACTGATTTTGCAACCTCTGCCATTGTTATATCTACAACAGCACCTTCAATTCCTAACCATTCTGGAATAACTGTTACAAACACATAAGCATATACTGAGAAAAATAACATTTGGAATACAGAGTTAAATGCTACTAATCCTGCCGCATATTCTGTATCTCCTTTTGCTAAGTCATTCCATACGATAACCATCGCAATACAACGAGCTAAACCTATCATGATTAAGCCCACCATATATTCCGGCTTATCTGGTAAGAATATAACAGCCAAAGCAAACATCAAAACAGGACCAATAATCCAGTTTTGTACCAGTGATAATACCAATACTTTTACATCTTTAAAAACGCGTCCCATCTCTTCGTAGCGAACTTTAGCAAGTGGTGGATACATCATTAAAATTAAGCCAATCGCAAGTGGAATAGACGTTGTTCCTACCTGTAAACTATTCATTCCATCAACGAATCCAGGTGATAGATATCCAACTCCAATCCCTACTGCCATCGCAAGAAAAATCCATAGGGTTAGATATCGATCTAGGAAAGACAGACGTTTTTTCCCCGTGTTGCTCATCCCTCTCACTTCCCTTTCTAACTATTTATTAACAACCACACCGAAGTGTAGGATTGCTCTTCTCAATTTGTTTAATTTTCTCTGTTTGGTCAGATACATGCACTAAAATATCTTCTAAAAGCGCATATAAATCACTTGCTTGATTTAAAGAATAATAAATCCACTGACCTCTACGCTCTTCTTGCACTAAACCTAAATCCTTCAACTTTCGAAGATGCTGACTGATAGAAGGTTGGCTCATATCAAATACTTCGAGAAGCTCACAGACACAGCATTCACGTTGTTTAAGAATCGATACAATTGTTAACCTTGTCTTGTCTCCTAATAGTTTGAGTAATTGGGATGCCCTTGTTACCTCTACAATTGTTTTTTCCATATCTACACCTACCTCGTTATAATTACATAAGCATATGCTTATATGTTGTGTAAAAATAAAATGCATTATTCATTTAAGTTGCTTTATTCTCTCTTTCGAAATAAGTATATAACTATTCGCTTATATATTCAACGAAAAAGTCTCACCTTTACATAAAGTTCACATTAGATTTTCTTATTTAAAGTTTGTACTCTTTTTCTTATCCCAAAAGATATAAATAATAAATCCTATAGGCCCAGTCAAAAAAATAAAAATTAACCATATCGGAAAGTGCTGCTTACTAATTTTATTTTTCTGATATTCGAGCGTAACATATGCACACATGTAAATTATTAAAAGGTACATACCTACAATTAGCAATTGATCTAACAAGCTTGTCCCCCCATTCTTTTTAATAAATAATTCTTGTGTATTTTTAAAACTACGTCATAAGTAAATAATTATATGTTTATATAAATGGTATCAAAAAAGTTTTATCAATGCTATTTATCTAAGAAATCGTACCATAGCAATACATACATAAATGATTATGGTTTTTTGTGGTAAAATATACCTAAAAGGGGGTTGCGTATGAAAATTACCATTGGTAACGATATTAAAATTACAACGGTTCCAGATGAGTCAGGATTAAGTACTGAACCAGTATATTATGTTTATGAATGGTTTATTAAAGAAACGAACCAAGTCTTTTATATTGGTAAAGGTAAAGGACAACGTTATAAACAAGAGAAAAATAATCCATACTTTTTAAGCGTTAAAAATCACTATGATTGTGGCACTCGTTTTGTGAAAGAAAATCTCACTGAATATGAAGCATTAATCTTAGAAGAGAGCTTATTTAGTCAAAGAGAAAAAGAGGGCCACGTTTTAACGAACGTGATAGCTCCAAATGCCCTCGGTGCGAATGAAAGACCAGATAGCTATGAATTTATGGAAACTCCTGTTATTAAAGTAAGTAGAGTAGATAAGTATTACTTTAAAAAGGAAGATGTCTATTACGATGAAATTGACATGGAGAAGCTTTTAAAATCCCATATTTACAAGACAACTTTTTATGGAATTGCTCCATTATATGACGATTCAATTAATGGGTTTGTTAATCAAGAAAAAACTGAAGATATAGTAAAACCTCTAATCCAAAAGGTAAATGATTTTATAGAGGAAAAGGGTGGAAAAGCTTACAAATCCCCTGCCAAATCTGCTAAGAGTCTAATCTTTTATGGTCAAATTACTTACGAGAGTTATTTCACCTATAAAACTAAAGGGTATGACGTATATCATTTAGTTGACGTTCTAAAATACATCGATAGATACTAACAGATTCTTCTATTTGATTTCTAAAATGCGAAATGGTAAATAACTACATAATAAAGAGGTATTTACATAGTCATTTCATCTAATTTTGTAAATACCTTTTTTATACACTTTTGATACAATAATATTTATTCTCCAGATAATAATTTCTCCATGATCATCACATCAACACGCTCGCCGTCCATTATCCCCTGCTTTTCAAACACTCCTACTTCACGATAACCCATTTTACGATATAGCCCTTGCCCTAGATTATTAAAAGAAAAAGTAAATAAAACAAATTTATAGAATTCATTTTGCTGTCCGGTCTTTTCTAAAGCCAAAAGTAATTTTTGCCCCAAACCTTTTCCACGGTATTCTCTCTTTATGTATATAGATAGTTCACCTACCCCCCGATAGGCATATCTATGACTATATGGATTAATGGAAGCCCAACCGACAACATGTGAATTCTCTTCCATAACAATTACCGAATATCTATTTTCTCTTTGAAACAGCCATTCCATCACATATTTATCTGTTTTTATTTCTGTCTCTAAAGTTGCAATACGATCCTCGATACCCTCATTATAAATAGTCATAATTTTTTGTACATCTTGTTCGACTGCTCTCCTAATCTCCATACATATCTCCCCCTAATATCTCTTATTTATCTCATAAATTTCTTATAAAATTTATTAATTTAATTAGGTTGTTTCAATTCTTGATAAGCTTCAAGGAAACTTTGATAAGTTTTCTTTCCTAAACTGTTTGTTTGGAGTCTGAACATATTTTGAAAAACATAATCTTTTGCATTTTCAACATTACATTGGTGGGCATTCATTATTAATCTTATATAGGATACAAAATAGTCTTTTTTTAAATTACCCGCATGATTAATAACCATTTCATTGTGTTCTCCTTTCAAACTTAATTATTCTGTAAGGAGGCGTAATATAAATTACGCCTCCTTACAGTTATTCTCCTTAACAACAAGATTCTGTACCACAACATGAATCATCAACTTTATTAGGATTTAAATTCACACTACAAACACCAGTCTCTGGCAAATCAAGTTCTACTTTTTCAGCTGCCTCATAATCCCCAGTAAGATAAGCAATTATAGATCTAACTTGTTCATAGCCTGTCGCCATAAGGAATGTAGGCGCTCTTCCATAACTTTTTGAACCTACAATATAGAAATCTTTTTCTGGGTGTCGAAGCTCTTTTTCACCATGAGGACGAACAGTGCCACAACTATGAAGGTTAGGATCAATTAGTGGTGCTAACGCTTCTACACTTTCAGTAGCAGAATCAATAGAAGTTCGTATTTCACTTATCATAGATAAGTTAGGGCGATTACCTGTATTTACAATCATCTCCTGGACATCAGTAATTTTTATTTCTTGCTCTTCTTGATGACCTACAATATCCATTCCACTTTTTGTTCCAACTACGTATTGAATTTTATAAGGTGTCATTACGTCCACGTTTCCTTCATCAACCAATTGATGAATGCGGCTACCCAAGGCACCACGCGCTTCAAGAGCATCTTTTGCCTCTCCTCCGTATGCTTCTTCCACACGTTGCTTTCTCATGACCCATACAATCGTAGTCTCAGGGTAGGATTCTTTTAACTTTGCTAACTCCAATAAAGCATTGATTGCGGAATGACCACTTCCAACAACAGCTACTCGCTTATTTGCATATCGTTTTTGCTCTTTTCCTAAAATATCTGGAATTCCATAAAAAATATGCTCGTTAAGGGATTGTTCTTCTTTCAACCAAATACCATTAGAATTTGCCGGATTCGGATTTCCCCACGTACCTGAAGCATCTATCACCGCTCTAGCTTCATAAATTTGAAGTACACCTTCTTTTTCTGTATAGATCATGAATGGCATTTTTTCACGATTCGCTGTTTTCATTTTATCTTTATCTTTCCTACCTATAGATAGTACTTTAGTATTCAAGTGGATAAATGGTTTAATTTCTGAAAGGTTCGCAAGCGGCTGTAAGTATTGTTCTACAATTTCTTTTCCTGTTGGCAATGCTTTTATGTCTGGTGATTCCCAATCATGCTGTTCAAGAAGAGCCAAAGCCGCTTTATCTATGTTATATTGCCAAGGTGAGAATAACCGCACATGGCCCCATGTAAGAATGTTTGATCCTATCTTATCTCCAGCTTCTAATAAGATAAATGATTCACCCTGTTTTGCTAAGTGTGCTGCCGCTGCCAACCCTACGGGTCCGCCCCCAATAATGGCTATTGGTAACTGTTTTAAACTCTGCATATCAGTATAGTTTTGTAATGTTTGATTTTCCGTTCCGCAAGACTCTTGTACTTTGAATGAAAGTTGAATAGATTTCATGAAAAAAACCTCCTTATTTTATCTAAATTTGCAAATGTAGTTCCTTAATTGGATTCTTTAAATCAAAAAAAATTGATTTAGAAACCAGAATTATCATTCAAGTTATATTAATCAAGAAAAATCGATTTAAGATATATTAAAATGCCCTTTCGTCCCAACCAAAATTATGACATAGGACGAAATATACAGCATAATTGCTCAGATAATAGTGCGTCTACTTCTTTTTTATTAATGTTATAGTAACTCCATGTTCCTTTTGTTTCTTTTGTAATAAGATTCGCATCAAGTAAAAGCTTTAAATGATATGAAAGTTTTGATTGTGGTAAACCAAGAACACCTGTTAAATCACATACACAAGTTTCTCCACGTTGGCATAATTCGTACAAAATGTGTAGTCTTTTTTGATCTGCCAATGCTTTGAACTTCTTTTCATATACTTCAAAAGTTTGGGTAGTTAATTGATTATACAATTTTATTTCTTTCATGGCGCTTTCCTTTCATCAATTTTTTTTGATATTTTCATTGTACGCTAAGAGTCCTCACTTTACAACATATAAATCAAAAAAAATTGATTTATATGTTACACTAGCTTCACTCCACTATTTTATTCTTTCAAAATTTATAAATCCTTACTAAGGCTGCATTGATTTGCCAATCAACTTAAGACATCATCATATATGCTATATGTAAATTTGATTTTACACATAACATTAATACAAAATAAAAGAACGTAATTAGAAAGAAATTCAAAGTTACGTTCTTTTTTATATTAATTATTCACTTTCTTTATTTAACTCTCGAATTTCATCCTTAAAGATTTCCTCTATTGTCACTCTATCATCCTTTACTATTATTGAAATGGGATGATCAGAAAAATCATCAATTATCTGTACACATTCCTGCTTTTTCGATTTTCTCGGATGAGTCTTATTAAATTTATAGTCTAATGCGTGAATCAATAAATACAAACAAGCTCCTGATAAATTAGTACTATATTCTGGTAACACTCCTTTTTCAATTAATAATTCTAAAGAAATAACTCCTGACGTGTATGAACCATAGCCGTCGGCATATTCGAGTACTTTTGCAAAGTCATATGTGTTCTCTGCATAAATTTGTGAGCACATATGTAATTTTTTAAAAACATCATATTCACTATCATCGACATTTTGAATGATAGTTTTATAAGTAGGTATAATTGGTTTTAAATCCATTAGATAATTTGAAACTAATTCCCTATCTGCCGATTGAAATTCTGCCAAATCGCACTCTAAAAACGACTTGTATGTTAAAATATCATATTCATAAAATTCACTTGTTAGTTTTCTTTCCTTAGCTTGTTCAATAAGTTGTTCTAATTGAATTAATTCACTTTTACTTTCATCTAAGTGTACTGGAAGCTCTTTTAGTTCCTTCTTTACTTTACGGTAAAGAACATCAATTTCATTCATAAGTTGAGTCAATGTATTATATCTTAAAGTTACAAATTTCAAAAGATCGTCAACTTTGATTTCTTTTCTTCCCCCATATTTTTTTTCAGCTGCTGGGTTATTTGAATATAATTGAACATAAAATGTGCCTTCTTCATCCCACCGTGAATTTGTTGACCAACTACTAAAAAAACGAACGGGCTGTTTAAATCCTTCAAGTTCAGTCGCATTTCCGTTAACAGCATGAATACCAAACCAAGCTCTTATTTCTTTAAAATACGCTTCATCCGTAAGTTCTTCGTCAAATTCTCTTTTGTGAAAGATACTTCTATCTTTAATATATGGTTGTTTCATTTTTGTAGCTTCTCCTATCGCTAACCATAAGTGATTAATAGCTTCCACAATCATATCAATTGTAGTTATGAAGTGCGTAAACTCTAAAGAAGTATAATTTGCATTTTTATGACGTCTAGGTCTCTCTATTGCATCTGTAGCTACTGTTAACCAATCCATACAAGAACAGATTTTACTCCAAATATCTTTTCCTTCTTTATTACTATTTTGTTTAAATTCAACAAAATAGCATCGAATAAAATCATTATTTTCATGAACTTTTCTCCTGAATTCATGCACAAGTGTTGGGTTTATTTCCGAAATCATTTTATTCCTCACTTTCACAATTTGTATCAGTACTTCTTCTATGCTTCATATACTTCTATATATCAATTAACTCTCCAATCATGGTTTAAATGCGATAGTTATTTCTAACTAAAAAACGAGATTGGAATTAATATAACGTTGTTTGTTTCATCAGAGATTCTCTCCCACTTCTAGTATTAGGACTTTTTAATTAATTCAGCTTATCAATACGAAATTTATATATAAATTATAGGTTTTTAATAGATTTCTAAAGGGATTTATTAACTAAAAGCTTAAATAATTCTACAAATAGTCCTTTTATAATAGAAGAGAACCTCGCATATTGAAAAAAGACTAATCAAAATGCGAGGTTTTCATTTTTATTAAAAAGATTAATTAAAATACAATTAAATAAATAGTGAATAATCTAAATGATCTTTTATTTATTAAGTTCTATAACCTAGGGATTTTATAAATTTAAACATTATAAATTATTCTCATCCCATAATTTATAATGTGAATTCCGCCTTACTGACATGGTATAGTTAGTAGAGTTTACTTACTCATTTAACAACTTGCTTTGTTGAGTTAACAACTTACTTAGGTTATTGTAAATTACCATTTCAAAGTCTTCTATCCCTAGTTTGTTTGAAAACTCATTATAAATTTCGGGTAAATTATATGTTGTGCCACGTAAATTAGTTTTTCCAAAAGGAGCATCTGTTTCTATGAGCATTCTATCTAGTGGTATAGATTTTATAATATCAAGCCCTTTTCGAGAAGATAACATTGAGTAGTTAACTGAAAAGTAATACCCCTCCTCAATAACTTTATGGAGTATGTCTTTATTTCCTGAAAACCAATGAAACACAGCAAATTTAACATTATTATTCAATAAAATAGACAATGTATCGAATTCAGCCATTCGAGAATGAATCGACATTATTTTATTTGATTTAGATGATTGGGAACAGATGTAGTCAAACACCTCTTGCTGTTCAAATTTAGAGTCTAAAAAATTTTTAGAGTAATCTAACCCAACTTCTCCAACGTATTTTGTATGAGGAAGCATTTTATCAAATAAACTTTTATTAAACTTATATTTGTTTGCTAATTGAGGGTTATAGCCTAATCCTAATTTGACATACTTGCTATTGGGAAACACCTTCCTAGATTCCCGAAAAATTTCTGGTAGATTCGTAACGAATAACGCATAAGTTTTTCTTGTATCAAAATATTGAAACATTTCCCTATAGTTCTGAAAATAATCGATATGAACGTGGAAATCACTTAATCTAGACATTTTGTACTTTGTCCTTTATTCCTGCATATTTCAGTAGACCACTATTATTTTCATCATCCGTTTTTTTAATTAGTTCCCACAACTCATTCATTGATTTATGATATAACCTTTCATATCCTTCTAACTCTCTACTACTCAAAGGTCCTTGTCTTAATAAAAGACTTCTTATATATTCTTTATCATCCTTATGCTGTATATATCTTTTCAAACTATAGAGAACTGCTTTTAAGTCACTTGCCCTACCTTGAAGAGTATTATAATTCAAGATGAACTCATTATTTAATTCATATAAAGGATTGTATTTCGTTCGATCTGTTTTTACTTCAGTAAATGATGCTCTCCTAATTAAACATGGATAACAATATCCACAATTACAAGGGGTTTCAATCTTATCGCTACGCTTTTTATCATATCGAGATAAACATGGATGAGAGCATGAGAGAGTTCTATGAGCTTGTTTTATGAACACAGGGTTGTCTTGATGTTCTTTTAAGATTTCTCCCTTTGATTTGCTCCAATAAAAATTTGACACTTCATTTTGTATACCTATTCTTTTGAATATGGTATTAAGTGAACCCAGAAAAATCGGATGGGTGGTTCTGGTACTACAACTCCCAGCTCTACTCTCAGTAAGCGGAACATTAATACCTATAAACCCGTTTTCAGGTATATAAACAGGTGTTTTCTCCCCAATGATTGAAGCAACAGCAACTGCTCCTGCAATAAAAAGCAAGGACCTGCTTCGACTTGTGCTCTCTACCGAAAGTTTAATTTGGCTATTCCCTAGTTGTTGAGGAGCTAACGGATTTACATTAAATAACAATAACTCCTTTTCTAACATAGGATAATGTACATTGATACTTTCGAAAAGTTCCTTTTGACGACTTGTCAAAAGGTTATATTCTCTAAACCCCACGTAACAAGCCTTCATTTTTTTATCCGAAAGTGTTAATGCTCCACAAAATGAATCCAAACCACCAGAAAATAAACTAACGGAATTAAATTTTTGTGAATCAATAAGTTTATATTTCGTATTCTTTTTATTAGCTCTAAATTTTGCTTTTGTGGCCCTAAATTCAAAAGTCCATTTATCCCCACTCAAAAAACCAATTGTTTTTTCGAACTCATCTTTGACTAATTTCCATTTTTCAACCTCTAAAACTGGAATGTATAACTTTATTTCTCTTGTCCAGTTGTCAGGAAAAATTTTACGTGGAATTCTTTTGTCAGCACAAAATATACTTGTTGCAATAAAAAGAAAGTCTTCTTGTAGATTTGACAAGGCTTCAACCCCAAACCTTCTCCACAACTGTTCAACATCACTCTTCACATTAGATTTATTTTTTTTATCATACAAATTAAAAAATAAAAATGCTTCATCTTTTGTTTTATAATCACTGTAGTCATTTTCATATTTATTAAACCATATATTAATCAATTGACTCACTCCAAACCGAAAGAATTTCAAGAGCCCTATTATAATTATCATTTATAATTTTGTTTCCTTCTTGACCATGCCAATCTATATTTTGAATTTCGTTAATTGAGTAATTTTTTTCTATGGAATTTCTAATATACGATTTCACACTTTGTTCTGCAATTTCATATTTATCCAAACTATCAAATAATGTTAACAATTTTTCAGTGAAATTTGCGAAAAAGCAATTTTGTATGAATTTAATAATGAATTCTCGAATGAAATCTCCAGTATTCAGTGTATTCATAACTGCTTCATATTCGTTAATATCATCTATTCCTTCAAGCAATTCTCTCATCAATTCATTCATACTTTGCGAGGAAATATTGTCATAGAATTCATTTCCTCCCTCACTAAAGTATTGTAAAAGTCCTGTACGAACTTTTTCAGGGGTTTCATTTTTCAAATGCGATAAGCCCAGACGTTCCAATGTTTCAAAGAACCCATATCTTTTCACTGAATCTATAAAACTAAGAGCTCTTCCACTTGATTGAACTGCTGCTCGAGCTCTTGAACTACCAGAACTATTTAACGCTTTTGCAAAACTTGAAATAGCCTTATCCATTGAGGAGGAAGAAAAATTATTTTTGACCATTTTTGTCACATCTCTCTTAACATCGGGCCATAAATATCCTGTTGGTGGTACATATCCTTTTGAAGTCCCCATAATTACTCACCTACTATCTCCCAGAGTTTTTTATTTGCTTGTTTCTCTTCAGTATAATAAGTTTTCAACTTCTCAAACACTTCTTCATCCAACTGATGGAAAAGTAAAATCACAGCCATCGTGACCTTTTTACTTGTCAATTTTTTAAATTCTGCATATAATTTCGATTGATATTGAGGAAGTGTTTTGTAAAGTTCTATTAACGTCTCTAATTGCTTCGAGTCTTGATGGTATTTTTCAATAACCCCTTTTACAATTTCACTACGAGTAATTTCATCCATATCAAGTAATTGCTCAATTTTCTTTCTTCGTATCGCCTTATTCGTATCAAGATTACATACTTGATTAATAAACTTCCTTTCATCCTGTGTTAAGTTTGTAGTAAATAATTTTCTATCAGAAACTGAATCACGAGCCAAATAGAAATAAGAAGACAAATCTATATCAGATAGTTTAGGTTCTACTCCAATCCATCGTTTCGCCTTTTCTCCTGACCATGCTGTGTTCATAAGGAAATCATCGGATTGGGAACTATCTTTTTCATCATACTCTTCATTAAAAACTCTTTCCTCAAGTATCTTTAAAGGCTCAGGAATACCACTGTTTTCAAATTGCCATTGGAATAATTCTTTAAATAGATCGCTATCAAAATACTCTAAAACCATTAATTTTGCTAAAACAGAAAGATTCAAATCAATTTGTTGAATCTCCGCAAGTCTTTTACGTATATAGAATGTATTTAAAAATCGCTTTGTTTGACGTGGATTTCCTTTAAGTGTTGAAGCAACTACACTTCCGATACTGTTGAATATTTGAATTTGCTCTTCAAAATCATTTTGAGTAACATTTTGCTTATACTTAGATTGGCCTCCAGCTATTTTTTCTTGGACAATTTCCAATATTTCTTTTCCTGTAATGATTTCTCCCTTTATAAAAATCCCTTTTACTTTTAATTCTTCAATTAATTGATTTAACGCTTCCTCACTTAAGAACATCTCGGCTATAAGTAATAGCATATAATTCTTAACATCGCTTTCAGCTAGTTCCGCAATTCTAATTGGAAGCTGTATAATTTTCTCAATATAATCAATTGAAACATCTAATCCTTCTTTATCTAACTGAGGATATTTCCTTTTAATAGAATATGTAATAATATTTTCATCCATTGCAATTATAAAGGTTGTTTTTTCCACCGATAAAAACAATTTTATGGCTTCAAGTGTCTCCACAATTCTGTCTGGGTTACATCTATCTAAATCATCAATGAGTATCACAAGGTTATCTACTTTGGAATCATTAATAATACCTGTAAATTCCTCACGAAACTTACGAATATTCTCTACAATATTTTCTTGTGGAGCGTCTTTAAGGTATTCTTTACTTATTTCGCTTACTCTATCTATTTGTGAACCTATTTCTTCAGGGGTGTCCAAATCTGTTACTTTGGGTGTAGTGGGCATCATAACTAGCGGAGCACCTGTCATTCCACTAATGGCCATAGGGATCCCTTGCTTTAAAACGGTTTTTCCTACCCCCATCCAATTTACCCTCTTCATTAAACCCTTTATTCTTTCAGTAGAGTTTTGGAAGAAAGTCTGATTCTCTTTCAAACTTTGCAAAATAGCCTCCATTAATGCTGTTTTTGCATCTTCATAACCCTCAAACATCCATGCATTTACTTTTACGACAGCTATCTTTTTTTCATTTGAGATAGAGGTCTGCTTTTCTATTAAATTTAATAATGTCGACTTACCGCTTCCCCAATTTCCAAATAATCCAATCGTCAAAGGATTCATTCTTTCACTTATAGCAATCTCAGTTATTAAATCTGCATATGGTCTATATGCAAGCATATCAATTTTTGAAGCATCATCTGCCCACATAAAATCACTCTCCTTGTTTAAAATATCAATTCATTTCAATGCCTAATCATATTTTCCTTATATATACATTGTACTTTTTTTACTTTTAAATTTCTAATTTTTTCTATAAAACAAGAAAGAAGCACATTTCAACTTGTCCACCACCCTGTCCCTATTCACTTTTTCTACCATCCTAATGAATAAATCCGTTAATAATAGTACAAACTGAAAGGACAATCTCCCTTTTATTATTCTATCAATTCTGTAATTCTATGTTGAAAATCATTCACAACTTTTTATAAACAGTTAATTTTTTTCAGATTGATTATACTTAATTTCAGCCCTCAATTAAATAAACTAGTAATATACATCTTTTATACATATGTTTCATCTATGCACAACACTGTTGATTGAACTAATTCATAATAATAGTCAAACAAATATAGCCCTCTTAATCCTTTATATACCAAGGGTTAAGAGGGCTATAAGTAGTGTATTTATTATTGTTTGACCATGCCTATCCATATAAAATAATTAATTTCATTTTATAACTCCCTATCTGAATTCCAGTGTTACTCTCATTTTATCTCTTTTTTATAAGTGATGAAAAAATATCTATCATTTTTATCATTCACAATTTGTCTTATATTTTTTAGACCTATAATATTATACGCTTAACCTTCACACCTTCACAATAAGAACTCATTATATATCATACATATACCTTCTATTATACACTTCTCAAATAAGAAAGACGCCCGAAATCGAGCGCCTTTTACCCTTTATTATTTTGCAATAATCTGTCTTTCCTTCACATATGAATTATATGTTCCCATGAAATTCTCAATCTCTTCAACCGTTCTAATCATGTCTTTTGACAAGTTTTCATATCCTTCTTCAGTAACTAGAATATCCTCTTCGATACGTATTCCAATCGCCTCTTCTTCAATGTATAAACCAGGTTCCACTGTAATGACCATACCAGCCTCTAGCACTCGGTCTTTGTATGAACCTACATCGTGAGTATCCAAACCAAGGAAATAGCTCACTCCATGATAATAATAATTGGATAGTTCCGAGCTCTCTTGAATTAAACCGATTTTCTTGCACTCTTCAGCGAGCACCTTTTTTGCATGTTCATTTAACGCAGCGAATTTTAATCCCGTCTTCACGATCTCAATTGTTTCTCTCAATGCTTTTAACACAATATTATAAATCTGTTTTTGGCGATTCGAAAATGTTCCACTTGCAGGGAACGTATAGCTAATGTCAGCATTATAGTAGTCCTTCTGAGCTCCAAGATCAAGCAACACCAGGTCGCCTTTATTAATTTTGGAATCATTATCTTCATAATGTAGCACAGTTGCATTTTTACCACTCGCTAAAATCGTAGTGAACTCCCCCCACTTAACAACCTTACAGTTTGTTTGAAGTGAGGGCTTCAAAAGCCAAAAGACTTTCTCTTTTATTGCTCCTTCACCCACAAGCCTACTGGCTCATGTCCAAAGCCTTGTATTCGCGGCGTCCCTACCGCTACCAAAAATCGATACAAACTATGCGAGCAGACCTTGTTCGTGTAAAACACGAAGGCCATAATATTTTAGATTCCGACCCGCATTGTAATCTCTATCGATTTTCGTGCCACAATTGTCACACGTATAGATTCTTTCCGATAACTTCAACATCTCTTTTTTGTGATGACACGTACTACATAATTTACTTGATGCAAAATACGGATCTGCAACAATGTAATGTTTACCTTTTTTCTTAGATTTGTATTGCAACATCGTACGAAACATACCAAATCCATTGTCGTGTAGTTTTTTTCCTAAACGTAAACATTGCGCCAAGTTATTTAAGTTCAAATCTTCTACAACAATAGCATGGTAATCATTGGTTATCTGATTACTTTTCTTGTGTAGAAAATCTTTTCTTTGGTTTTTTGCTTTTGTTGTTACTTTTTGATATCCCTTCACTTGTTTTTCATAATTCTGACTATATAGGGTGTGCCCTGCTTCATCTGTTTTCGCATGATTCTTCTTGCGCGCTAAGGATTTGTTCATTCTTCGTTGTCGTTTTTCAATGATTTTGTTGTATCGGCTATACTGCGCGGTTCGTCCTTCGCTGTCTACATACAATTCACTTTGACTGTAATCTAATCCAATTACCTCTTCAGAAGTAAGGAATTCTACCTGTTTTTCATGTGGACAAAACGAATCAACAGAAAGAGAAACAATGTAGTTCGTGCCTTCTCGTTTCACGGTTGCTTTTTTATGATCCCGCCAATCGATAATTCTCGGTGAAGATGAATCGAAATACCTTCTTGGAACTTCGGAATACATAACACATAAGATTCATTTACTTGCTTCATTTTAATATTTCCATTTGTTTGATTTGTCGTATAGCTGAATTTTCCTTGTTTTTTACTGTGGAACTTGGGCATACCTTTGATGTCTTTTAACGTGGGAACATATCCGATTGTTTTCATCTTTTTTCGCACTGCTTTTTTGTATTGTACGGGGCGTTTTGCATACGTCTCATTATATTTTTTAATGGCTGCCTGGAATCTCATTTTTGCGTCATTATACACAAAAGAATCGTTACTCTTATCTAAGTAATCATATTTAGCAGTAATCGTTGTGTGATTCGGCACCTTATAACGAATGAACCCACCTTCAAAGGCAATCGATTCTAGATATTCATACAAACCAGAAACATATTCGTTATACACTTTTCGTTCACATCCGAACGCTTTTTCTAATCTTGCGGCTTGTTCTTGTGTGGGGAAAAGGGCGTATCAAAAGGCATAGGTGACCCATCCATCTGGCAGTGACTTTTTCGTTCCTTTGATATATACACCCTCTTTTGTGGTTGCCATATACGTTCTCCTTTCTTTCTATTTTCATATTTATTATATCGTATAGGATCAAAAAATCGTGTGCAAAAAACATGTAAGCTACCGCCTACCGAAAATTCACCCCCCACCTACTCGCTGGGCCACGCCCTTCTCGCTCCTTGAGGAAGGGGACTTCTTTTCGGAACATATGTTAAAAGAAAAAGACCCCTTTTATAAAGCGGCCTTTTTCCTAAAAGATAATTGAGATTATCTTTTAGTTCACATCATATCCTTGATCTTCAATAACTTCTTTCATTTTGTCTGCATCTACTTTTGCGTTATCATACTCTACATTTACAGTTCCTTCTTGTAAATGCACCTCAACATTTTGTACTCCTTCTAACTCTGTTAGTGCATTTGTTACTGCCATTTTACAGTGGTTACATGTCATTCCTTGTACATTTAATGTGATAGTCATCATACATTCCTCCATTTAATTTATATTTTGACGCGTTTCAAGCGAAGCGCGTTAGTCACAACAGATACTGAGCTAAATGCCATTGCAGCCCCTGCTACCCAAGGCTCTAA
This sequence comes from Bacillus pfraonensis, assembly GCF_050768835.1. NCBI lineage: Bacteria > Bacillati > Bacillota > Bacilli > Caryophanales > Bacillaceae > Bacillus > Bacillus pfraonensis. The sequence continues at coordinate 254,799 of NZ_JAHCDO010000014.1, forward strand.
TAATCCAGCCGCAGCTACCGGAATTCCAATTGCATTATAGAATAGTGCCCAAAATAAATTTTGACGAATATTTTTCATTGTCTTACGACTTAATTCAATCGCTTTTGGTATATGTGACAAGTCACCGCCAACTAAAGTGACATCTGCAGTTTCAATCGCTACATCCGCACCAGTTCCAATCGCCATACCAATATCAGCTTTCGCAAGAGCCGGCGCATCATTGATACCGTCTCCTACCATCGCTACTCGTTTCCCTTGCTTTTGTAAATCATCTACAATTTTAGCTTTATCTTCTGGTAATACCTCTGCATATACATGATCAACATCAACTAGCTTCGCAATCGCTTCAGCTGTACGTTTATTATCCCCCGTCACCATGTATACTTCAATCCCTATTTCTTTTAATGTTTGAATCGCATACTTTGAGCTTTCTTTTACTGTATCAGCTACAGCGATCATTCCAGCAAGTTTCCCATCAATTGCGACAAGCATTGCTGTTTTACCTTGATACTCTAATTCTTTCATAACTTCTTCATGTTGTGATATTTCTACTGATTGTTCATTCATTAATTTACGTGTTCCAACAAGAACCTTTTTATCTTCAATGCTTGCTTCAATCCCATGGCCTGGAATTGCTGAAAAATGTTTTAAATCTTTCAAGACAATTTCATTTTTCTTTCCATATTCAACTATGGCATGCGCTAATGGATGTTCAGAAGCACTTTCAGCTGAAATAGCATAATCGAGCATACCTTCTTCAAATTCTAACACATCAGTAACTTCCGGTTTCCCTTTTGTTACTGTTCCTGTTTTATCAAGTAACACAGCATTGATTTTATGCGTCCCTTCTAAAAATTCACCTCCTTTAAAGAGAATTCCTTTCTCTGCTCCCTTTCCTGTACCAACCATAATAGAAGTTGGTGTAGCCAGACCTAACGCACATGGACAAGCAATTACAAGGATAGCAATCCCAACTTCCAATGCTTTTGGTAAATCCCCTGGTGTGATAAAGAAATACCATACAATAAAAGCAACTAAGGCAATAGCTACAACAATCGGTACAAAAATACCTGAAATAACATCTGCTAATCTTTGAATAGGCGCTTTAGAACCTTGCGCTTCTTCAACAATTTTGATAATGCCTGCTAAAGCTGTATCTTTTCCAACCTTTTCAGCTCTAATAGTCAGAACACCGTTTGCGTTAATAGTAGCGCCAATAACAGCGTCTCCCTCTTTTTTATCAACTGGAATAGATTCTCCAGTAATCATAGATTCATCAACGGAAGATACCCCTGAAGTTACCATACCATCCACAGGTATTTTTTCACCTGGTTTTACAATAATCGTATCTCCAATAACTACTTCTTCAAGGGGTACTCGTATTTCTTGACCATTACGCACAACAAGTGCATCTTTAGCCTGTAAACTCAATAATTTAGAAATCGCTTCTGTTGTACGTCCTTTTGCTAATGTTTCAAAATACTTTCCAACTAAAATTAATGTGATTAAAACTGCACTTGTTTCAAAGTAAAGATCCGGCACATACGCAGGATTTCCCAATGTTTTCAATGCCTCATATAAGCTATAAAAGTAAGCTGCTGATGTTCCTAAGGCAACTAGTACATCCATATTCGCGCTTTTGTTTCTAAGAGCACGATAAGCACCAACATAGAAATGACCACCAATATAAAATTGAACCGGCGTTGCTAATAGAAGTTGAAACCATGGATTCATTAAAATATGTGGCATCGGTAGACCCGTATCAAATGGCATATGCCCTACCATTGTATAGAGTAAAGGTAAGGATAAGATAATAGAAATGATAAGTTGACGCTTCTTCTCCTTAATTACCTCTTCTTTTCTCTCTGAACGATCTACATCTTCACTACGTATTTGTCCCTTATACCCCGTTTTCTTTATTTTTTCTAAGATTTTTTCTGTAGAAAGTAAGCCTTCATTGTATTCTACAACCGCGCTGTTTGTAGCTAAATTTACAGTTGCATTCGAAACGCCTTCCATTTTGTTTAACACTTTTTCAATTCGAGTTGCACAAGCTGCACATGTCATTCCTTCAATATCTAACGTAACTTTTTCCTCCGCTACGTTATAGCCTAGTTTTTTAATTCTATTTTTTATAGTAGAGATTTCTTGCTGGGATGGATCATATTTGATACTTGCTTTCTCCATAGCTAAATTTACATTAGCTTCTACTCCATCCATTTTATTTAATACTTTTTCAATCCGAGTTGCACAAGCTGCACATGTCATTCCTGTAACGCCAAGCGTAACATGTTTTTGTTTATCCATTGTATACCCCTCCTACTTTGAAAATTGTTTCATGACATTCATCAATTCTTGAATAGACTCATCTCCATTCCCTTCATGAATCGCCTTTGCTACACAATGTTTTGTATGACGTTCTAACAAAGAAAAACCTACCTTATTTAAAGCTGCATTAATTGCTGAAATTTGAATTAAAATATCAACACAGTACCGATTATCTTCCACCATTTTTTGAACCCCACGGACTTGCCCTTCAATACGCTTTAAACGTTTTATAACATTTTGAACTTCCTCTTCTGTTCGAGGAACCATTTTTGGATTTGTTTCATTCCCTTCACAATGCCCCATCAATATCACCTCAGTTATTGAAATTAGCTTTCTTTACATACATTATACGGGTAAGGGGTATAATTTGCAACTGATTACAAACCTATTTTTAAAAATTTTTAAGCATATGCTATTGTATCGATGATTCTGTCTTTTTCATAATGCTGAAATAATCATCTCTATAATGAATCTCATTTATCGTTAAACCTTCTAAATTATGCAGATACTTTGCAGATATATATAGGCATAAATATTCTATACTCCCTTATATGATGAAGTGAACAAAAGGACAGGGAGGTATTACTATATCCACTTATACATTGACTACCTTAACACTTTGTTTTATCTTGGTTCTTTCTACTGCTTATATTTCTAAATCCAAAGGTACCCTAATGGAGTATATGGTATTTATTATGTCTTTTAGTATGAGCATAGGATTAAGTATCGGATTTTATTTTGGTATTATTTTCAAAGGCGACTTGTTATATTCTACTTTGTTTTCTATTTTGATTAGTAGCATAATTGGATTTTTAGTTGGGCTCCGTTTTCATCTATACTCTGCTTTAGAAGGCATGTTCTCTGGAATGATGGCTAGTATGATGGGAACTATGATTACAGAAATGTTAAGCGCTCAACAAGCACACAGTATACTTCTTATTAGTATCATGCTTACGATAACCATTACTACATCATGCATCATCCAATTCTTATCAGAAGCTTTTTCTTCCTATATTCATCGCTGGTTCCTATTATTACTTTCAATTGGCACAGCAATTGTTCTAACTGTATTTGTAACATTCCCAGAGCATACCCCCTCACTTCCAACCAAACATGAACAACATATATATAACAACTAACACCTATAATCAATTCTCTCAACGTTTTATAATATTGGGAGAAAAAGACTCAGTGCAACAATTTAAAACCCACAAATACTGGATAATATATACAAAACGTTTAGCAGCTTTTCCACAAGCAATGATCCAAATCTTGTTTGTTTTGCGAATTACTTTGTCGCTCATGAAATTTAGTGCTGAAGGTTTAGTTAAAAGAAATGAAAACGAGCAGTTTCGATATTGTAGTTTCGAAACTGCTCGTTTTCATTTCTTACTTTTTTAAATTACTTTACATAAACACAGTACACTTTAATTATTTTCTCGTCAAAAAAATATTTTTCTTTTTATCCTGCATCAATAGCAAGCCCTCATTGACCTATTCCCACTTTCACTTTATTTAGATGAGGAGGCTTCCCAGTTAAAATGGTTAATAAAAAGCGTATGCTTATAGAAAGAAACATACGCTTCACCTTAAAATATTTCATTACATAAATACAGTAATACCAATACATTACATATTCAAAAACTTAACACATACCGGGTCAGGTACTACAACATCAGACTGCAAAAGCTTTAATTTTCCAAAAGACTCGTCTCTTGAAAATAGCACAAGGTTATTAGTTCTTTCGTTTATAACGATAAGGAATTTCTCAGTAGGATCTAATATGAAATCTCGGGGCCAATCCCCCTCTGTATATACAGATTCAACAAAAGTAAGCTCCCCTGAATCTTGATTCACACTGAAAACAGCAATACTATTATGCCCTCTGTTTGCTGCATATACAAAACGACCATCGGAAGATATGTGAATTGCACTCCCTTGATTATTTCCACTATATTCATTTGGAATAGTGGAGATATATTGAACTTCTTTAAATCCACCATTCTCAGCATTATATGTTAAAACGATTACCTGCGAACTCAGTTCTGTCATCACATAGACGTATCTTCCATTTGGATGAAATACAAGATGCCTTGGACCACTTCCAGGCTGAACTGACGATCGATTAACTTCTGTTAAAATACCGCTACTTACTTTATACGTAATTAATTGATCAATTCCCAAGTCCACAGCTACTACGTATTTATGATCAGGCGTAAATCCAGCGTAATGGGTATGTGGCTTTTCTTGTCTCTCTTTATTTGGACCTGAACCTTTATGCTCTATAATAGATGTCGCCGAATCTAAAGCTCCATCTTCTCTATTTACTATATAAGATTCAATTGTCCCTTTATGATAGTTTGCCGTAACTACTACTTGATTTGTTTTATCAATACTCACATGACATGGTGATGCCCCATCTAATACTTGGCTATTTATTACTTCAAGACTGTTAATAGGATGGTTAATAGAAAAAGCTGCTACTCCACCTGATTCACCTTTTTTTATGACGGAATATAAAAATTGATTATCTTCGCTAATAGCTAAATATGTAGGATTATCTAATTTAGCCGCTAGACTAACCTCTTTAATTGTCGCTGCCCTTGTATCCAATGTAAATTTGTAAATCCCTTCGCTATCCCCTCGCGTATATGTTCCGATATACCCAAGCAATTTACCGTTATTCATTCTTAATATCCTCCCTTAAAATAATTTAACCCGCATTAACGAATAATAAGCCCCCGCCGTAACATGTAACAATTGCAAAGATATTAAATAGGGATCAACTATCTATAAAGTGAAACTTCAATCAGTGGGGGTTTTCTCCATCCCCTACTGATTGTTAGTTAAACCAATCGGGCTTTTATGGGCTTGTTTATCTCCTACCTAAACTTCTTCGTATTCTCTTCAGTTTTGAGGTGGGAGTATTACAGCCCGTTAAAGCGGGGTAAACGTGCAATGGTGAGGTCTAATCAACGTTTCACTTTACGACATTCTACCACAAAAATGGAATTAAAATCCCTTTCATAGAACTAACAACAACCATAGACACATAATCCTACACAAATAATTCTTTTCATAAAAAAGCTCCCTTATCAAAATCGTAGCCAAAGTCTCGATAAGGGTCTAAATTTTTAACATTTACAATTTTATCTCGCATTAACAGGCAGTAAAACTCTCTACCACATCATCAAATTGTATTCATCATATAGAAAAACGCTATTCTTTTGTAAAAATCTACAGATAGAATAGCGTTTTTTCGAAAGAAAATTCAAACGACCCATGATCTTTATACTCTCGATGACTCCTATGAATATTCCCCACACAGCATCTCTTATTTATTTCGTAAAACCTTTAACGCATCACTCCACGCAATAACTTGATCGATCATGTTATTGACTGCGCCTTCATGGTGCGCAGCAGGTTTAAAAACAGTAAAGTTCTCAAAATCTGTGAATAACGAAAATCCGACTTGGTTACGCACATCAGCAACCTGCAGCTCACCCATGATTAATCTTAAATTCTCTATTGCACGAGATCCCCCCCATTCCACCGTACCCTACAAAACCAGCTGCTTTATTATTCCACTCATTATATAAATAATCCAGTGCGTTCTTAAGCGCTCCCGATGTTGCATGGTTATACTCAGGTGTCACAAAAACATACCCATCAAGTGACCCAATTTTTTCAGACCATACCTTTGTATGTGACTTAGTATATTGTCCAGTCGCTGGAGAACCCGGCTCATCCAACAATGGCAAATTATAATCAGCAATATCAACAAGTTCAAACTCAGCGTCACTGCGTTTCTTTGCCATATCGTATACCCATTTAGCAACTGCTTCACCGTTACGCCCTGGACGTGTACTTCCAATAATAATTCCTATTCTAGTCATGTCTTTCCTCCATATTCATCGTAATATAAATGCAGATAGAGAGTTAAAAAGTCCATCTGTATTTTATAATTTCACAATCCATAGCTTTTACTTTTTGTATACATGTTATTCACTTTAAAACGAATCATAGATTTAAAAATGATTTACACGCTTCTACTCATCTAGTTTTTACCGATTTCAATAAAAGAGCTAGTCTTCAAAATTGAAGACTAGCTTTTTTTAACTCGCTTTAAAGCCGCCACCTAACACATCACGTACATCGTGAATAACAACGAATGCATTTTCGTCTTTTTGACTCACGACTTTCTTTAATTGCATAAGTTCTTGTTTATTAATGACAATATATAATACTTCTTTATTATTTCCTGTATAACCGCCCTTTCCCTCTAATACTGTTACACCACGTGTCATATTCTTCATAATAGATTCTCTAATCATGTCTGGATTGTTTGAAATAATTGTTACAGCCGTCTTTGTATTCAATCCTTCTACAATAAAATCAATAACCTTTGCACCGATAAATACCGCTACAAGCGTATACATCGCTTTTTCCTGTCCAATAATAAATACTGAACCTGCAATAACGACGATATCAATAATTAATACACCTTTTCCAACACTCCAGCCTAAATATTGGTTTGCTAATTGTGCTATGATTGCAGATCCACCTGATGTACCACCTGCACGGAACATAAATCCTAAACCAACGCCAACGAAAACACCCGCAAATAGAGCAGCTAATAATGTATCATGATTTACCGGAGTCGCAATATCTTCTGTGATATATAAAAAGAAAGATGAAGAGACAATACCAAGTATTGTATACACCATTGTCTTTTTATCAAAAAACTTATACCCAATTGCAAGTAGTACTGCATTTATTAACAGGTTTACAGTGCCTGGTGACCATTCAAATAAATAATATGTAATAACTGTAAGTCCAATAATGCCACCTTCAGATAATCGATTTGGAATCGCAAAAAAGTTAATTCCAATCGCAAATAATAATGATCCAATTACGACAAGCGCTACTTCTTTTACTCTCTCATTCATTACTCTATCATTCATTCTTTTTCCCCCTATCTACCCCAATATATATTTTTTCAGCTACTTTTAGATCAGAGAATCAAGCGAATTCTTTCCATTTCTCTGCATGCTTTTCTATCATTTCAATTAATTTCTTCATTGCAGGAGTTAACCATTTACTTTTGTGATATGCCAATTCAGTTGTGACGAAATCTTCACTATACGTCCATGGTAATACACTAAGCTTACCTTGCTCGACTTCTTCTTTTACCGTTATAAACGGTAAATAAGATATCCCTAGCCCACACATAACAGTTTGCTTAATCGCTTCAATACTCCAAAAATGAATATGAGAACAATTAATACCATCTTCTTTAATCCGTCTTTCTAACAAATCTCGATAGCTCCCTGGCTCTGTAAGCAACAACATTTCTCCTTCTAAATCAGCAGGGCTAACGCTCACTTTTTTTGTGAGTGAATGTTTCGGCGGAGCAATAAGCACAATCTTCTCTTGAACAAGAGAATGGGTAACGATATCCGCACCTAGTTGTTCTGGATGTGTAAATAAAGCGAAATCAAATTTCCCTGATTTTAGCTCATTGTGCAATTCTTGACTCTCTGATGGTTGTAAAATGATATGTACTTGCGGGTACTTCCTTTTAAATTCATATAAAACAGCAGGTAATCGATAAATCATTAAAGACTCATTTGCTCCAATGCGTATTGTCCCTGAAAATTCCCCGTTCATTTGAGATGATTCCAATGCTTCATTTGATAATTCCAATATTTTATGCGCATAAGAAAGCATATGCTCCCCTATATCAGTTAAAATTACTTTTTTACCAAGGCGATCAAATAATGGATTCCCAATCTCTTCTTCTAACGATCGAATATGATTGGTGATTGTCGATTGCGTATACCCAAGTTGTTCTCCAGCCCGTGTAAAGCCACCGCTTTCCGCTACAATAATAAAAGTTTTCAAATGGCGCAGCTCCATACTTACTCCTCCTGTTGTACGATCCTATATCTTCTCGATTTTTTTCTTTTTATAACCATATCTCTATATTAATGAGAAAATGAATATGTAAGTTATATCGTTTTCCATTTACTCGAAAACGCAGTCTATTATGTAACGAGACACCAACAAAAATAATCATTCTCATGAATTTAGTTGGTTTTACACACAAACTCACATATGTTCACACTGAGCAAGTCTCTGAGGACCTTTTATTCTCTATTTAAATCATCCATGAAACAGCTGTTCCTTTACACTCATCTAATCGCTATTATATATTTAGACTACAAATAAATAAAATGAATTATTTTAATAGAAATCATTTATAAAAATGATGGGTAAATTAAATATACTACAATTAGACACTCTTCTTTCAAAAAGAGCGTCTTTTTTATTTGCCACTATTGACATAATCAAACAAAAACATTACAATAACTTTAAATTAGTAAGTTACTAATTTAAAGTTAAAAACGAGAGGTGAGTATAATGAAAAATATATTATTTCGCATTAATGAACTAGCAAAAAAAGAAAGAACTTCCGGGCTAAAAGAAACTGAAAAACAGGAACAACAAATGTTACGACAAAGCTATATGAAAGAATTTCGCGGGAGTTTAGACTCTATTTTATTAAACACAACAATTGTGGATCCTAACGGAGAAAACGTAACTCCGCTTGCTTTACAGCATGCAAAAAATCGCTTGAAACTTGGAAAATGAATACTCAAATGGATGTAACGAAAAAATTTGATAAAACATAAAAAGAGCCTAATTTCTATCTTTAGAAATCATGGCTCTTTTTAACATATAATCTCATTGTCTCTAATCCGATTACTTCATAATTTAAAACACTTTTACACTCAAGATAAATCCGCTATTGTAAAAGCACCTGGCAACAATTGTTCCACCGTTACTTCTTTTTCATCACCTTTTTGATTTGTTAGTAATACCGGCATTTGGGGATCACAAAACTCGGCAATAACTTGTCTACAAGCCCCGCATGGCGAAATCGGGCCATCTGTTTCACCCGTGATTACCAAATAACTGAAATCACGTTCCCCTTCTGATACCGCTTTGAATATAGCTGTTCTTTCCGCACAATTACATAAACCGTAAGAAGCGTTTTCTATGTTACAACCGGTATACACTTTACCTTCTTTCGTAACTAACGCTGCACCAACAGGGAATTTAGAATATGGAATATAAGCTTTTTCTAACATTTTAGTCGCTTCTTCAATATATCTTTTTTTATCCATGTTATTTCCTCCTCAAAGTACAGTTCATTTTAATAGTTCTTAATCAGTAATAATTGTATGAATTAATTTAGGAGTTTCAGCATTTTCTGATACAGAAATGTTTTCATAAATTTTAGCTTTTACATCTTCTACGTTTTCACGATTTGCATAAATCGTAACAAGTGGTTCTCCTTCTTTAACAACTTCTCCCACTTTTTTGCGTAGCATTAAGCCAACCACTAAATCAATTTCATCTTCTTTTGTTGCACGACCTGCACCTAGAAGCATAGCAGCAATACCAATTTCATCAGCCACAATGTTAGAAACCACACCTGAAGTTTTAGCTGGCACATCAATTACATATTTTGCTTGTGGTAACTTTTCTGGATGATCTACAATTGAGCTATCTCCGCCTTGATTGCTTAAAAACTCTTTAAATTTCTCAATTGCTTTTCCGTTCTTCATAACTTCTATTAACATTTCACGTGCTTCTTCTAATGTATTTGCTTTTTTACCAAGCACAACCATTTGACTTCCTAATACAAGCACTAATTCTGTTAAGTCTTCTGGTCCTTCTCCTTTTAGCGTATCAATTGCTTCCTTCACTTCAAGAGCATTACCAATTGCAAAGCCCAGCGGTTGTGACATATCTGAAATAACAGCCATTGTTTGACGTCCAACATTATTTCCGATTCGTACCATCGCATGTGCTAATTCTTTTGCATCCTCTTCTGTTTTCATAAATGCACCTGCACCTGTCTTAACATCAAGAACAATTGCATCAGCACCAGCTGCAATTTTTTTACTCATAATTGAACTTGCGATTAACGGAATGGAATTCACTGTTCCAGTTACATCGCGTAATGCATAAATTTTTTTATCAGCAGGTGTTAAATTTCCTGTTTGTCCAATAACTGCAACTTTATCACGGTTCACTAAATCAATAAATTGTTCTTTCGTAATTTCAACATGGAAGCCTTCTACTGCTTCTAATTTATCAATCGTACCACCTGTATGTCCTAAACCTCGACCAGACATTTTTGCAACTGGTACATCTAACGCAGCTACTAATGGTCCTAAAACTAATGTTGTTGTATCCCCAACACCGCCAGTTGAATGTTTGTCTACTTTAACTCCTTCAATCTCTGATAAATCAATTGTTTCTCCTGAATTTACCATAGCCATCGTTAAATCAGCACGTTCTCGATCAGACATGTCTTTGAAAAAGATAGCCATTGCCAGTGCACTCACTTGATAATCAGGTATTGATCCATCTGTATATCCTTTAATAAAGAACCCGATCTCCTCTGTTGTTAACTCTTTACCATCACGTTTTTTCGCAATAATATCTACCATTCTCATCTTAATCACCATTCCTTTTTTGTATTCTATGAAACTTTTAATATATTAAACCAACAATCGTTGCCGATAAGAAACTTACTAACGTTGCACCGAAAAGTAATTTCAAACCGAATCTTGCTACTACATTCCCTTGTTTTTCATTTAAGCTCTTAACAGCTCCTGCAATAATTCCAATTGAAGAGAAATTCGCAAATGAAACAAGGAACACGGATATAATAGCTGTTGTTCTTCCAGAGAAATTAAAGTTTCCTTGTGCTAAATTTGTCATAGCTACAAATTCATTTGATACAAGTTTCGTCGCCATGATGTTACCTGCGTTCACAGCTTCATGCCAAGGAACTCCCATAATAAATGCAAACGGCGCAAATACATAACCAAGAATTTCTTGGAATGAGATACCAATTACACCTTTAAACACAGCATTAACGAAAGCGATTAAAGCAACAAATCCAATTAACATAGCTGCTACTGTAATAGCAACTTTAAAGCCATCTATTATATATTCGCCTAACACTTCAAAAAAGCTCTTTTTCTCTTCCTCTTGTACTTCTAACATATCCTCCTCTTCAGTAACCTCGTAAGGGTTAATGATAGAAGCAATAATAAATCCACCAAACAAGTTAAGTACTAAAGCGGTTACAACATACTGCGGTTTTAATAAAACCATGTACGATCCAACGATGGACATCGAAACTGTAGACATTGCAGACGCACACAATGTATATAATCTTCTTTCCGATAGCAAACCTAGTTGCTTCTTAACAGAAATAAACACTTCTGATTGTCCTAAAATTGCTGAAGCCACCGCATTATACGATTCAAGTTTCCCCATCCCATTTATTTTACTTAAAGCTAAACCAATATATTTCACAATAAATGGTAACACCTTAATGTGTTGCAGGATTCCGATTAAAGCTGATATAAAAACAATTGGCATTAATACCCCTAAAAAGAACGAAAATTCTTTTTGATTCACTAACCCGCCAAATACGAAATTAACACCATCACCAGCATACTTTAACAATTGTCCAAAACCATCTGCAATTCCAGCGATTAGTACATTTCCAATGCTTGTGTTTAATAATAAGAAACCTAAAATAAACTGAAGCACAACCATCGTTATAATAGGACGATATTTCACTTTTTTTCTATTATTACTAGCAAGCCATGCAATACCTAACATAATAATCAAGCCTATGATACCGATTACATATTTCATAACATTCTCCCTCCTTTTCCGTATCCGCTTACATATTTTCAATTATTAAAGTAATAGATACACTATGCTCTTTAACATTTTGTGTATCTATTACTTCCCATTCCTTATGAATTAGTAGTTATCTGAAGCGCCTTCTTGATCATTTAATACGATTGCAACACTTGCACTTGCACCGATTCGAGAAGCACCAGCTTCAATCATCTTTTCTGCATCTTCACGTGTACGAACGCCACCTGATGCTTTCACACCAACATTTGCTCCAACAGTTTTGCGCATTAATGCGATATCTTCAGCAGTCGCTCCACCAGTTGAGAATCCAGTTGAAGTTTTTACAAAATCAGCACCAGCTTTTACAGATAATTCACAAGCACGAACTTTTTCTTCGTCTGTTAATAAACAAGTTTCAATGATAACTTTTACAAGCGCTTTTCCTTTTGCAGCTTGTACAACTTCACGAATATCTTTTTCAACAAATTCATTGTCACCATCTTTTAAAGCACCAACATTAATCACCATATCTACTTCAGTTGCGCCTTTTGCAATTACATCTTTTGTTTCAAATACTTTTGTTTCAGTTGTATTTGCACCTAAAGGGAATCCGATAACTGTACAAATATCTACATCATGTCCTGCTAATTCTTCAGCAGCTAATTTCACCCATGTAGGATTAATACAAACAGAAGCGAAATTGTATTTCTTTGCTTCTTCTAAAACTTTCATTACATCTTCTTTTTTCGTATTTGGTTTTAAAACTGTATGATCAATTAACTTTGCAATGTTCATTTTCTTCACTCCTCATATCTTTTAACAACTTCATTCTAACCCCTTTTTGAACAAATGTAAATACACTCATGAAATTTTGTTCAATCTTTTCTAGGAGGAAATTATCCCCAATAAAACGAATCTTAATTTGTAGTATAAAATGGGAGACAAAGGATGTGAGCCATTTGCTAAAATCGAAGCCCTTTATACTAGCATTACTAATATGCATCGCACTATCTATATTTGTCTTTCAAAAAAGGAAAGTAATTTTCCAAGAAGGGAACCCAATACCATTTGCTATAGCTATTTCAAAAATGGTTATTCAAGATAAAGAAATGATAGCAGTAGAACCAACAGATAATGAATATCCTTACTTAGTAAAACGTGGAAAAATGGAACCGTTTATCCATATGATGGAGGAAGATGGTTGGACTTTTGTGGAAAGAGATATAATGGCTAACTCCCTAACTTTTGAAAAAGGAGATCAATCGAAGAGTATCCCTTATAAATATTATACGAGATACTATACCCTTATTTACTCATACTAAAATAGATAATATATTCAAAAAGGCTCTCCCAAAACATTACTTTTGAGAGAGCCTTTTATTTTACCCTTTTTTATAATGCAATAATTCTTTTGCAGTATGCTGATCTATAATTAATACATTTGCATATCCACCGCTTAACGCTCCATCGATTGCTCTCACTTTTCTTGATCCCCCCGCAACGAGGATAGAACGTTTCTTTAATCGCAGTTCTTCTAACTCAATACCAATTGTACGCTGATTAATTTCTTTACTACTAATATTGCCGTTCTCATCAAAGAAACGTGAACAAATGTCACCGACTGCTTGTTTTTTCAACAAGCTCGTTTCATCCTTATCCAAATATCCTAATCGGAATAATAGCGCTTCATCACGCACAGTTCCGACAGTGAAAATTGCAATGTTTGCTTGTTTTCCCATTTCAATAATGTGATGAATATGTCTATCTTGTTCCACTAATTCTTTCGTCACTGCATTATCAAATATAACTGGAAGTGGTAAATTTCTGGGTGTCGTTTGAAATGCGTCTGCAAATAAAGCGATTGTCTCATTCGCATATGTATTTACACTTGAATGACTAATACCACCTTTCAGCTGGACAACTTCTACCCCTTTTACGTGCTGAGGTATAATTTTCCTAGCAATTTCATACATTGTCGTTCCCCAACTCACTCCGACGATGTCCCCGTTTTTAACCGTCTTTTCCATATACTCAGCAGCGTATTTACTAATATATTCTGTAATTGTCGCATACTCTGGTACCGGAGAAAATACAACATGTGCTTCTAATAAATTATATTTTTCTCTAAGTAAGTTTCCTACATTATCTAAATCAGCAAATGGATCTGCTATGTTAATTTGAACAAACCCTTTTTCTTTCGCATATTTTAACAACCTTGAAATAGTCGGTCTGGAAATTTTTAACTTATTAGCGATTTCTTGTTGGCTATAATCAGATTGGTAGTATAATCTTGCAACTTCAACGCTTAGTTGTTGTTTTTCTTTATCCATACTAAATATATCCTTCCTTACATTTTCTATACTCAAATACATCATACTTACAAGCATTATACCGCTTTATTCCAGAAAATTCGACCATCTGAATTAATAGCTAACTTCCCTAGGATAAATCACTTCAAAATGACTGATTTAGCGTAAAAATTTTCAACAACAAGTCTCTCTATATTCTCCTTACTTACATTCTTTCCTCTCTATTTATTCCACATTAACAGGCAGTAAAAGACCGATTGGTGCAGGATAATAATCAGTGGCGGATGAAGAAAACCACCACTGATTCAAGTTTCACTTTATTTCACTTTTGCATCTTCATGTAATTTTTCTGTATAATTCTTGACATCCTGCCAACTATCTTTAGCTATATTTAGATCTTCTTTAATAAAAGTAAACTCTTCAGGATTGATACTTTTTACATTTTGTAACAAATCATTATACTTAGCACCAATTGTATACCACTGATTCGAAATATTTTGAAGAGAAGTAATGGCTGCATCAATTGTTTCCGTCATATTTATTGTTTTATTTTTCACATCGGTCAAAATAGCTATCTCTGCCTGTGCCCCAGAAATTCTCGTCTTTAAATTTTCGATTTCTCTCTCTGCGTTTGCAATATCTTTCTTGGCAACAGCAATCATCGGTCCACCGGCAAGACAAGTAATTAACGCCGCACAAAGCACTGACCCAGCAATTAGCATATCATTACTTTTTTTAATTGAATCATTATAAGTATTGATTTGTTGCTGCAAAAGTGGAATTCCAGCATTTCTACTTGCTAAAATTGCTGTTAATTGATTTGAATCGTCTTTAAAGCTTTTTGTATCTTCCGCCATTCTATTTCGAAACGTTTTTAAGTTTTCTAATAGCTTGTCCACTTCACTCTGATTAGTCAAAATAATATTGTATAGTTTCTCTAGATCAGATTTCAATTTCCCTCTGTCTTTTTGGTCAATTGCTGTTATTAGACTACTGTAATAAGACTGAAACGTCCCATTAAATTCCACTATATTTTGATCTGTTTTCATAATTTTAGGTTTCATTTCATCTAACCAAAAAGATGCATTCACTTTTGCATCTTTTTGATGCTTAACCATGTTTTCTCGTAAACTGCTATTAATTGAACTAATTCTACTCAAATCTGTTTCCTGTTGATTCCGAATTGTATTCGCATACGAATCCATTGCAAATACACTAGATGTTGTTTGCGCCATTACATCTTGGAATCCAGCAGGACCAAGGGAATAATTTTTATCACTTTCTTGTAATGAATGGATTTGTTTTTTTGGTTCTGCTGCAAGGGGATGCAGTGGTACGATATTACTTGTCGTGACCCCAAGAACCATCATTGACAACATGATTTTCTTATAAAACCTCTTATTCATATCTCCACCTACTTTGTATTAAATGCAACTTCTATTAACTGAAGTTCTCTTTATCAAAACCATTCTCTATGTCTCTCTGTTCACGAATAATGAGATTAAAAATCTCCTGCTCAAAATTGAACAGGAGACCTGCATCACATACTTTATATATCCGAAAAAATTATCAAGCATCTCTATATAAAGCATTAGTGATTTATTACGCTTTTGTATCTACTACTTTAATATCCTCAGCATAAATCTTTTCAGCATAATCTTTAATATTTTTCCAGCTATCTTTCGCAATACTTAAATCCTCTTTGATGAAAACAAGATCGTTAGGGCTAATAGATTCAACATTTTGAAGTAAAGAGTTATATTTTGATCCCATCGTATACCATTGGTTTGAAATATTTTGCAGTGCAGTAATAGCTACATCGATCGTATTCGTTAAATATTCAGTTTGATTTTTAATATTTGTTAATCCAGCTACCTGTAATTGAGCTTGCGAAATTTGTCCTGTTATCTTTTGGATTTCTGCCTGCGCATTATCAAGTTCTTTCTTCGCTAAAACAATACCAGCTGTTCCACTACCTATCGCTGCTGCCCCCCCTGCAATGAGTCCAATTCCTAGCGGAGTCCCTGCACCAGTAGCAATTACAACTGCACCACCTATAATAGCAATTGGGCCTAAAGCTGTTGCAACTGATGAGCCAATGATAATTGCGTTATATTTACCAATCGCCTCATTATACGTTGTGATTTGATTTTGCATAAGTGGGATTCCAGCATCTTGACTTGCTAAAATAGACGTTAATTGATTGGCATCACCTTTAAAGTTTTGTGTATCTGCTGTCATTTTATTTCGGAATTTTTTTAGGCCTTCCACTAACTTGTCTACTTTTTCTTTATTCTCTGTAATACTAGCAGATAATCTTGTAAGTCCTTTTGTTAGTGTTGCTTTGTCTTTATTATCTACAGCAGTTACTAGCGTATCATAGTAATTTTGGAATTTCGTATTATAATTAATAATATTTTGGTTCGTAGAAATCAATTGCGGTTTAATTGTATCTAACCACTGATTTGCATTTCCTCTAGCCACATCTTGATGATGAACAACTTTTGTTTTTAAAGAATCATCAACTGTCGTTATACCATTAAAATTAACATTTGCTTGTTTAATAATTGTTAAAGCATATAGGTCCATTACTAAAGCATTTGAACCTGTTCGTTCCATTGCGTCTCTAAGACCGTCTGGCCCTAATGAATATTCAGAGTACTTGTCCGATGCATCTGATGCACTAGCATGAATCGGAATTGGTTTTGTTGGGCTTTCCGATGCATATGTATGTGCTGGCAGAATATTACCGGCTGCCACTACTGCCATGATTGCTGATAGAGCCATTACTTTATAAGGTTTTTTTGTCATTTTTCTTCTCTCCCTATATTTATTAATTATTGTGAGGTATTATCTACTTATATTTAATGTACTTCTACATTTGCCACGTAATTTTCAAATTGATTTGTTTGTTTCTTCACCTCATCACTTACTGTTTTAAGCTGACTGAATTGTCTTTGAAGTGTACTACTATCGATATGAACACTTGTTTCAAGATTGGATTTCATTTGAAGCATATTTTCATTTAGTACCTTCCAATCACTAACCAAGTATTCTAGAGTCGTAATTTGTCTATCAATTAGCTCCGTGAAACTTTTCACCTGATCTTCAATAAAAATAATTTCTGTCGCTTGAATTTCAGTTTGTGATAACTTTTGAATAAGCGGAATTAATTCTTTTTGCTTTTGCTGAATTCTATTAGCTGCTTCTCTTGTTTGACTATCAGCAGCATTTACAATTTCATCGCTAAGAGACCCAATTGATACAAAATCTACCGTTTTTGTTTGAGCTGTTTGATTCGTAATTGTAAAAACTTGCTTCCCGATATTAATCGAGCCTTTAATAATTTCATTTGGTCTATTTAAAATTTTTGTAAGCTCCGCTTGAATCTCTTCTTGAATTCTTTTAATATCCGCTCTTATTTGTACAATATCTCCATTTGAACCTTTTAATGACTGAATTGCTGTTTCAGCCTTTTGAGATAGGCTTGCACTATCTTTATCCAATAAAGCTTTAAAACGATTTAACTCAAGTAAAGTTTGTTCCATGTTATCTTGAATTGTTTGTGCTTGACTTTGAAGTCTACTAAACGCTCCTACAAATTCTCCCTTTGCTTGTTCATCTTCATTTACTTTTCCTACTAAATCATATAATTTACTGTAATAGCTATTAAACCTTGTACTATACCTCATCATCTCTTGGTTTAAATCAATTAATTTCGGATTATATTCATCTATCCATTCACGGACATTCGTTTTTGCAAACTTTTGATGATTCGCCAAACTACTCATAGCGTCTACTTTAATATCTGGCTGTTGTAAAATAACTAATCCATACGCTTGTATTAAAGGTGACTGTGATCCTAACATTCTAATCGAGTTTGATAATGTATTTGCAGCCATTACGTTTTGTACATATGTTGGCTTCAGTTCAGATTGCCCTCCTCCATTGTAAGCGCTTACAGAAGTGTAACAACTTGTAGACATTGCTGTAACCAATAACCCTGTTATGAAAGTCTTTTTCACTCTAACTCCTCCTCATGTATTAGTAGCTATTTATATTTCATTTTCGTGTTCTATTTTTCGAGTACATTGTAATAGGTAAAAACAGAAAACGTTCTCATCATAATTCGTTGAATACCCACCTCTCTCAATTTAATAAAATTAAATTGCAGTACTTGCTTGAACTTAAGAAATATCATATTAACTACTCATCATACTTTTAAACAATGAATAAGCTTGTATATTTTTTGCTATTTACAAAGATTTTCACATTCATACATTGAATATATTACATAAAAATATTATTCATTTTTTACCAAAAATTTGTCAAAGTATGAACAAGTCACTTTATTTAAATTCAAGTTTTATACTGTAGCCTCATTTAAACACAGCTATTTTTCATCGTAAAGAAGTATTTTAATTCCCTTTATTTTCAAAAGTTCATGTCCTTATTCCACAATAAAATCAAAGAGGCTCATCTACTTTAAATCCCCATAAATAACAATAGAAAGCCCTGCTTATTAATTCGAAATAAAATTATTTTAATATAATTATTTCTCCGATATGCAATTATGCATAGTATATACATTATTCCGCAAATATAAAAAGATAGCTTTACCCAAGTAAAGCTATCAAAAAAATCTATTATTCTTTATTTTTTCAAGTGATAAGGTACCGTCGTAATAACTACATTTCTCTTATAAAGCAAGAATGCACGAATTAATAAGCTCGACTGGTTATGAAGAATATTATGCCAGCCTTTCTTAGGAATAAATTGCGGTATTACTACAGTAACCCGGTAATTTGATTCACTTGCTTTATATTGAACTGTATCAATAAATTTGGTCAGTGGCTGAATAATACTTCTGTAATGAGAGTGAAGTGTCACCAGTCTAACTTCAGGCTGCCATTTCTTCCACTTCTCTTCAAAATTCTTTTCATCTTCTCTTTCAAATGCAACATATACGGCGATAATTTGATCTGGTGAAAGAGACTTTGCATAATTCAATGAATTTTCTACTACATGAGTCATACCGGCTACAGGAACGATGATTACGTTCCCTTCGATTGGCACAATTGATTCACAAGTTTTAAGGCTTAACTGATCTCCTACTGCTTCATAGTGTTTTTTAATTCGATGGAAAATAAAAATGATAACAGGTAAGAAAACAAGCACAGTCCAAACTTGTGCAAACTTAGTTAAAAAGAACATACTCATAACGATAAAACTAATAACGGCACCTGTTAAATTAATTGTTAATTTCAAAATCCACCCTTGTGGCTTTTCACGAATCCATTTTACTACCATTCCAGTCTGAGATAACGTAAATGGAATAAATACCCCTACTGCATATAGCGGGATAAGATGTTCTGTTTGACCTTGAAACGCAATAATTAAAATAATAGAAGCAATTCCAAGTATGATAATACCGTTTGAATAGCCTAATCGATCGCCTCTAATCGTAAACATTCTTGGAATAAACTTATCTTTCGCAAGATTAACTGCTAATAAAGGAAATGCTGAATAGCCGGTGTTAGCAGCAAGAATTAATATTAAAGCTGTTGTACCTTGTATAAAAAAGTACATAAAATTCCGTCCAAATGTTTGCTCAGCAATTTGTGAAACTACGGTTACTTCTTTGCTAGGAGTAATTCCGTAATAATAAGCTAGATAAACAATTCCAGAAAATAAAACAGCCAGTAAAGCCCCCATCGCCAGCAATGTTTTTGCTGCATTGTTAGGGGCTGGATCTTTAAAGTTTGGAATTGCATTAGAAATTGCTTCAACACCTGTTAAAGCCGAACTACCTGATGCAAATGCTCTTAACAACAAAAACAAACTGATACCAGCAACTGGTGTTCCAATTGGCGTATGCAAATTTGGTGAAACGTGACCAGTTACAATATTATATATTCCTACTCCTATTAATATAAATAATGCTAAAACGAATAAATAAACTGGATATGCTAAAACAGAAGCGGACTCTGTTACTCCTCTTAAATTTAATATTGTAATAAATAATACAAATATAATCGCAATAATTACATTGTGTTCATGTAAACTAGGAAAGGCAGATGTAATCGCATCTGTACCTGCCGATACACTTACTGCAACTGTTAAAATATAATCTACTAATAAGGATCCTCCAGCTATTAACCCTGGATTCACACCTAAATTTTCTTTTGATACTACATACGCTCCCCCGCCGTGAGGATACGCAAAAATAATTTGTCTATAAGATAAAATTAAAGCTGTTAACAGAATTAATACTCCTATTGCAATCGGAATGGAATACCAAAATGCTAACGCACCCACTGTCGCTAAGGCAATTAATATTTGCTCTGGACCATATGCCACTGATGATAAAGCATCAGAAGAAAGAATAGCTAACGCTTTCTTTTTGTTAAGCTTTTGCTCTCCTAATTCGGTTGATTTTAACGGTCTTCCAATTAAAAATCTTTTTATAGATGAAACCACTGCTGTCCACTCTCCAATAATTTTGTACGAACAATTCTTTGCTAGTTAAAGCTAATAAACTATCTTTTCAGAAAACAAAAAAATGTCTACAAGCCATAACAAATAGACTTGTAGACATCAATTTTTTTGTCGCACAAGCTCCACCTTCCTTCTCAATATAACGCTTACGAGGTTAGCTGTCGGATTCGGGCCTATGAGTAGCCCTACCTTTTTCAAGGATTCACCCCTTGGATTATGCAATAATCCATAAAAACGGGTCCCCCGTACCATGCGGTTTCAGCGATTTAGAAATTTGAAACTGTGGATTATAATACTCCTTTATTTTAAAAAAGTAAACAAAAATTTTCACCCGCCGAATACAAAAAGGATAGAAAAGTAATGATACTTTTTCTATCCTTCAATCATTTCGGTGCTATAAAAACTATACCGGTTCTTTATTTAAAGTCATTTCTTCATATACTTTTAAATTTTGATAGACCGCTTTCAATAATGGTGCATCTACACGAAGTTGTTTTGCTAATTTTAATAAATATCCTTGCAAATGTTCTCCTTCAATTAACGAACCTTTTTCCATATCTCGCTGCATAGATGACTTCATATCATAAGAAATTTTATCAATTGTCTTCATATGTTCCTCAACAATATTTTCTTGAATCGGAGCACCAAATACTTTCATAATCTGTGCTGATTCTTCAAATACACTTCGAAGAAAATCGCGGCCACCATCACTTTCGCGAATCGGTCCTATCGGTGCATGCATTAACGTCGTCACACCTGACATTACTGTAATAAATAAATATTTATGCCACATATCTCGCAAAATATTTTCACTTAGAACAAAACTCGCTTTCGTTCCAGTTAATACTGTAGCAATTTGTTGTATCCTTGCTGAATCATGGTGTTTCATTTCTCCAAACACAAGTCTATCAGCAACACTGGTTTGTACGACTTCTCCTTCATCGTTTAAAGTTGTCTCTATAAAACATAAACCACCACTAACCTTTTCCTCACCAAACTCCTGTTGTAAAAGTGATAAATGAGCAATACCGTTTAGTAGCGGAATTATAACTGTATGATCACCTACAAACGGCTTCAAATCTAGTATTGCTTCTTTTAAGTGATATGCCTTTGTTGAGAATAAAATTACATCAAATGGAGAAACGACATCTTCTTTCGTTACTAATTTGGGTTGAAATGAAAAATCTCCATTCGTACTCCGAATAACGAGACCTTTTTCTTCTAATTGTTGTTTTCGCCTACTACGAACGAGAAAAGTGACATCTTCCCCCTTTTCTACTAAACGTCCACCAAAATATCCTCCGACGCCTCCAGCTCCTAATACTAAAATACGCATATAAAACTCCTCTTTTCCAAACATGAAAATTTTACATCCTTGTAGCATAACTATATTATACATCTGATCCATCAAACAAACAGAAAATTCAACTTTTTAACAAAAGTTAAGGGCTATATACTATATAATATTATTCATTATGTTATTAACGAATAGATTAGTCACATTTCAATTTATGTATTATACACTTAGTAAAAACTTGTATAGTTAGAAAGGATGAGAAGAAATGCAATATCCAATGTTCTTATCTAAGAGATTAACCATACGCCCATTTGAATTAAATGATGCTCCTAAAGTTCAAGAATTAGCAGGAGATAAAGAGGTGGCGAAAACTACTACAATTATTCCTCACCCTTATCCAGATGGCTGGGCAGAAGAGTGGATCCCCTCTACCCATACAGCTATGGATAAGGGGGACAGCTTTCACTAAAAACCCTGCCTCTTCTAAAGTCATGCAAAAATTGGGATTGACACAAGAATGAACATTTAAACAAAGTTGTTTGTACTGGGAAGTATATGAAGATACTGTTGTTTACGGTTTAACAAGATCTGATTATAACAAGAGTAAGTAGCTGCTCTTCTTTTTAGCAAATATCAATAATACGAAAATGGAGATTTTTGATTCATTACTTGTTCAATATGAAATCTAACTACTAATAAAGTGAAACTTTAATTAACGAGACTAAGAAAATATCTTCATAAAAAATAAAAATCCAAAAAAAACCATAACATCCTTATAACAATTAAGTTTTAGCTTCTTAATGAATAATTATAAAAGGAGTAAGTCAAAAAATTTTATGACCTACTCTTTTATTTAAACACTTTTCTTGTGTTGATTCACCAGAAGTAATCTGTATTTCCTCATCCCTTAAAAAGGAGTTGAAATACCCTTTCCTCCCCTTATTTTCAAAGTACTTATTCTATCCATACCTATAAAAAATGATATACTAAATTCAAAATCTTTAGAGGAGCTGGCTATTATGGGGATGATTGGACAGTATATATTAGTTACAGATGAAGAATTAAGTAAAATCAAAACCAATGAGTTAGATATTTATTTTAAAGAAGCTGAGTTAGATATCGATAAGTCATGGTAATTACTCCATTTTATTTTATGTGGTGAAATTGGCGGAGGCGAACCACCACTTGGACATGTCGTACCACTTAATGATTCCATCATAGATAACGATTCTCTCGGTACGTTTTATCTTACAGCTAGTGAAGTCGAAGAGGCTTATTCTGCAATACAAGATTTAAACAAATCTGATTTCAACAACATGTTCAACTTTCAAGAATTAATGGATGAACAACTTTATCCACTTGTTGAAGATGATGGCCCAGATGAAATATTAGAATATACCTATAGTTACTTTTTAGAAATTCAAGAACTATATGAACAAGCTGCTGCAAACAAGCAATGTGTAATCTTTTTCATTATCTAAATAGAAATAAAAAACGGATCCTCTCTTTTACGAGAAGATCCATTTTTTATTAAAGTGAACGATTATCCTAATTTCACTTGATTTTCTTCTTCAATTTTTGCTAATGCGATAGCCACTTGCTCTTCTGTTAACTCATGTTCTTTCACATAACGGTTACGCGGGTGGACACGACATTCGTGTGAGCAAGCACGTAAATATTTCGCCTCATTTTCTTCAGAACATAGAATCTGTTTGTTACATTCTGGGTTTGCGCAATTTACATAACGCTCACATGGTTCTTTTGTAAAGTGGTCTTTTCCAACAATAACATGTTCTTTTTGGTTCACTGGTACACCAATACGCTCATCAAATACGTAACATTGACCATCCCAAAGTTCACCTTGTACTTCTGGATCTTTTCCGTATGTTACGATTCCGCCATGAAGCTGACTTACATCTTCAAACCCTTCACGAACTAACCAGCCTGAAAACTTCTCACAACGAATACCGCCTGTACAATACGTTAAAATCTTTTTACCTTCGAGAATTTCTTTATTTTCTCTAATCCAATCTGGTAATTCGCGGAAAGAGTGAATATCAGGTTTAACTGCACCTCTAAAATGACCTAAATCGAACTCATAGTCGTTTCTTGCATCAATGATAACTGTATTTTCTTCTTGCATTGCTTCATAAAACTCTTTTGGTTCTAAATACTTACCTGTTGTTTCTTTCGGATTGATATCATCTTCTAGGCGAAGTGTAACAAGCTCTGACCGAGGACGCACATGCATTTTTTTGAACGCATGCTCATCCGCTTCATCTACTTTAAATACAATCCCTTCAAAACGTGGATCGTTCTTCATTGCTTCCATATATTTCTCTGTTTGTTCAATAGTACCTGAAGCAGTTCCGTTAATTCCCTCTGTTGCCACAAGAATTCTTCCTTTTAACTCAAGTGAATTACAAAATTCTAAATGCTGAGCTGCAAATTCTTCCGGATTCTCAATTGTTGTGTACATGTAGTACAATAACACTCTGTATGGTTTTGGATTTAACATTTTATTTTTACCACCTATCTAAATTCGATATTTTAAAATCATGTATAAGTTAACGATCATATCGGAACATATAAGAATAAGAAAAGATATGTTAACTATTGTTCAAATAACTTTCTCCTATTTACAATGTTTTCCCAGAAGTTAACGCAAATGAAAAACGAGATTACATAACAATCCACTACGGTTGTGATGTAATCCCAATATATTATATAACATACAAATTCGTTTCCAGCAATTAATATGCTGTGAATCCTATTTTACAATTAAAAAACACCCTTTTCCATTCCATATTATAGGTCAACTCTCTTTATTCTCCTACAATTCCAAAAGTTATAACTGTATTTAGGCTTCCTCGTTTATTTTTGTTACATAGTTATTTCGAATGCACCTTTTATTGCGTTAAGTCATATAATTTGCATTAAGGAAACACTTATGTTCAAATAAAAACATCAACTAAAAATATTTAAATGTATTGAAATAACTAATACGAATACATACAATGATTGCATTAAGCTAAGAAACTAAAGGGGAAAACTACTATGAATAAAGCTATAACAAAAGATGAACAAGCTCCTTCACAAAGTACAACAGTTCAATCTGCTCAACTCGCTTTAAGTGGTGAAACAAAAGGAATAAAGAGATTATTACCTTTTCTAGGACCAGCATTCATCGCATCTGTTGCTTATATTGACCCTGGGAACTTTGCTACAAATATTGCAGCTGGATCACAATACGGTTACTTACTACTTTGGGTCATTCTCGCTTCCAATTTAATGGCCGTTTTAATTCAATCACTATCAGCAAAACTCGGGATTGCAACTGGAAAAAACCTTCCTGAAGTCGCTCGTGAGCACTTTCCAAAACCCGTTTCAATTGGCTTATGGATACAAGGTGAACTCGTGATTATGGCTACTGATTTAGCCGAATTTATCGGTGCGGCTTTAGGGTTATATTTATTGTTTGGCATTCCAATGTTACCCGCTGCTTTAATTACCGCAGTTGGATCATTTATTATACTCGAGTTTCAGCGCAGAGGCTTTCGTCCATTAGAAGCTGTTATTACAGGAATGGTCTTTATCGTTGTTGTAGCGTTTGGTGTACAAGTATTTTACGCAAAACCAGAGCTAAGCCCCCTTCTTTCAGGGCTATTTATTCCTAAATTTCAAGGTGTAGATAGTATTTTACTTGCAGCTGGGATTTTAGGTGCAACAGTCATGCCACATGCAATTTATTTGCATTCTGCTTTAACGCAGCGCCGCGTAGTCGGTACAACAGATGAACAACGAAAAAAGATTTTCCGCTTCGAATTCATTGATATTATTATCGCAATGGTGATTGCTGGAGCAATTAACGCAAGTATGCTCATCGTAGCAGCCGCTCTATTCTTCAAAAACGGCTTACATGTTGAAGATTTAGACGTTGCTTTTAATGAGTTTAGCAACTTAGTTGGCCCTGTATCAGCTAGCCTTTTTGGAATTGGATTATTAACTGCTGGTTTATCTAGTTCTTCCGTCGGTACAATGTCTGGTGATATTATTATGCAAGGATTTATCCGTATGCATATTCCTTTATATGTAAGACGATTTATTACTATGATCCCACCTCTTGTTATTATCGCTTTAGGGGTAAATCCAACTTACGCTCTCGTTATGAGTCAAGTCGTATTATCATTTGGGATTGCATTTGCATTAGTACCGCTTATTCTGTTTACAAGTAACAAAAACATTATGGGCGCGCTAGTGAATCATCGTATTACAAATACAATTGCTTGGCTAATTGCTGCGTTAGTTATCGCTTTAAATATTTTCTTACTGTATCAAACATTTACAGGACAATAACAAAAAGGATGTGATACACATTTGTATCACATCCTTTTTGTTTCATTTAGGTGAAATGACATCCCCTATCGATACCTCTTTACCATCCTTCAAACGGACTCCTCCATTTGGCATAGCTGTTCCCTCTATATCTCGAAAATACAATGGTAATCCTTCTGAAAGAAACAAGCTCGTCTTAGATGGATCTTGTCGTTGATGGTGTATATGTAGGTGCGGTTCACTGGAATTCCCTGAATTCCCCACTTTTGCAATCACTGTTCCTTCGTTTATATATTGCCCTTCTTTCACTTGTACTGATCCTTTCTGCAAATGAGCAAGGATTAAGTATGTTCCAGTTTCCTCTAAGCGTAAATATATGTGATTACCTGTCATCGAATCAAAATCATCAGTTCCTGGTTTCAAATCCGGTTCATCATTATGAACCGATATAACTGTTCCCGAAGCCGGAGCTACTACCTCCGCACCATATATACCGTAATCTTCTAACTTCGAGCTTTTTATACCAGCTGGCGGAATGAGAAGGTCGTATGCCCAGCGTTGATTAGGTGCCCAAGCGTGATAATTCGTATCCAGCTCATCCCCTCCCCATCCTACTAATACAGCTTGATTCAATGGCAAACGAACCATGACTTTTGGCTTTATTGAATAAACATCGGCCGGGTAAGCAATTTGTCCTATTCCAACAAATCATCCTGCTGGCCAAGCCCCAACTATAGATAAAACCAAAATAAAAATAATTATTTTATCTATACAACTTCTAGAAAACACATCCCAACTAATTGTAGTTATTATGATGATTAAAATAACGATGGAAAAGAAACTAAAAGCTTGTATTCCCCACCAAGCAAAGATAGCTACACTACTGTGGATTTGAAATAAAGTCACGAAGTTTATAAAAAAGATGCGATGTTTTAAATAAAGTCGCGACGTTTTGCCCCATTGGATCTGTTTATCTAAAGGGGTGTTTTTATAGTGAAAAGAAGGTCTGAACTGAAAGGCGGATTAAGGAACTGTTGAGTAGCAATAAAGTTACTCCACATCATTTTTTTATAGATTTTAAAATTCTAAATATCCATTATGAATCTGAAGATTCCCACATATTATAAGAATGATGAGAATTAGAGGAGGGGATTTTATGAAAAAGAAATTATTAATCTTTGGAATACCAACTGTTGCTGTATTAATTATTATTTTTTTAGTAATAGGCAAATCACCTTCCCCATCGGATCTTTCAGCTGAATTTGAAGAAAAGGTTAGAAGTGGGGATGCCGAAGGGTTGATGGATTTGGTTACGGTCGATGAAGGGCTACAATGGGATAAAAATAGCGCTAAAAGTATTATTAATTACTTGAATGAAGAAGAACGCGATTTCAAAGATCAAATAATGTTATTAAATGCACAGGCAAGTTACTATGAAACTGAAGGAATATCGAATAATAAAATTTCCCAATTATATCCTGGTAATAGTATTTCAAGTATCGGTCCATTTTACATAACCAAAGAAGACAGCCTATTTGGCGATAAATACATTCTTAAAGCACGAGGATATAAGCTAAAAGTGAATGGAGAAAAGGGAGCAAAAGTTATCCTAAATGACAAAAATATTGACATGGATAAGGAATCAATCATGTTAGGTACATTTGGACCGGGTGTATACGTTATTAAAGGGCAAAAAAATTTTGATTATGTAACTGTTAAGGATCAAGAAAAGGTCACACTTTTTGATATAGACGATTTTGAGGAAACAGCGAGTTTGAACTTTTCCGGTGAAACAGTACCGGTTAGCATCGATATTCCAACCACTTTATTGGTAAATGGTAAGAAAACAAAAGAAATTGAAGATGATGTTCAATTTGGCCCTGTAAAAGATGGCATTACGTTACAAGGAGTAACGGAATTTCCGTGGGGTAAAGGGAAAAGTGAACTACAGAAAGTTGAAATCAAATCGAAAAAGCAATATAATTTAGCACCCAATCCAATAGTAGATGAGACCATAAAAAAACAGATTACAACAGTGATAAATGATTTTTACAAGAATTCAATCGCAGCCAAAGTAAACAAAGACCCTAATCAGTTAACAAATGTATCAGATCATTTGAAATTGGAGTACACAAAAACCATTGAACGTTATGATGGTAATATACGTTATTTTAAAGGCGACGCCTTAGGCACTAGAATCGATTTTTCACAAGTAACATGTCGAATTGATAAAGGGAGCTATCTTCTTGAAATTCCGGTTGAATATCATGAAAAATCAGAAGAAGGTTATCTTTCTCTTTTGCAGGAAAAGTTCTTAAAGAAATTAATAACACTAAAGTACAATGAAAAACAAAAAAATTGGCTTATTGAAAATGAAGGAAATCAATTAAGAATCGATGATGACTATATGACAAGCGAAGAAGTAGTAAAGACAACATTTTAATGTTGAAGTTAAACGGTCTGAGTGGTTATTAATTTTGAGGAAACCGCATTTTTATTAAAAAAATGCAGTTTCTTTAGAGTAAAGGTAAATAACATTTACAGAGTAAAACTCAAAGGTATTTATTAATTTCATGTTGATTTGTTTATTCAAGAAAAGGGCGCTATTTTGGAAAATCTAAGATGAAAAATGATCAAACTTTTTTATAAAACCGAAACTTAAATATGCTAAAGAAGAATCCATTTTGATCAATCTTGAACAGCTCCCTGTCAAGTAGACAGTGGAAATAATAAAAAACCTTAAGCGGCTTGAATCCTGTATTCCAATGGGCTCAAGCCGTTTAACCTTTCTTGGTAACGCTCGTTATTATAAAATTGGATATACTCATCTATTGCCTGTTGTAAGGCTTCAAATGTTTCATATTTATGTAAGTAATACTTTTCACATTTCAACGTTCCCCAAAATGATTCCATCGGTCCATTATCTATACATTTCCCTACACGGGACATACTATGAATCATGTTTGCTTTTTCTATTTTTCTCTTAAATCCATGTGATGTATATTGGTACCCCCGATCACTATGAATCAATGGTTGTTCATTCGCTTTTAATATATTGATAGCTTGGTCCAATGTCTGAAATACCAATTTATTATTGTTTGAATGTCCCAATACATAACTAATAATAGAGCTATCATAAAGATCTAAAATAGCGCTTAAATATATTTTTCTTCCGCTTTTTAATTTGAACTCTGTGACATCTGTTACCCATTTTTCATTAGGTCTGCTTGCCGTAAATTCACGATTAAGTCGATTTTCAGCGACATATTGCGCAGTTGAGGGAACATAGCGTTTTCTTTTCCGACGAATCACAGACTGTAATCCAGCGATGTGCATTAAACGATAAATACGTTTATGGTTAAATTTTCTATGGTATTTCCTATTAATATTTAATTTCATTCTTCGATACCCATAAATGCCTCCTACTTGTTCATAAATCGCTTGAATATCTTGAAGAATCGCTTCATTTTCTAATTCTCTAGCTGTTGGCGTACGCTGTAGCCATTTGTAATAGGCAGCACGAGATACACCGGCAATTTCACATAAAAGGATGACTGACAGATTTTCGTTCGCATGTAAATCTTGAATCGCTCTATATTTATTTTGTAGACGAATACTTGTTAACGACGCCTCCTTTCGAGTTCCT
>NZ_JAHCDO010000015.1:0-94093 GCF_050768835.1 Bacillus pfraonensis
CGCCTTGAGGTCCACGCTCGCCTTGAATTCCTTGTTCGCCTTGAGGTCCACGCTCCCCCTGAATTCCTTGTTCGCCTTGAGGTCCACGTTCACCTTGAATTCCTTGTTCGCCTTGAGGTCCTTGTTCGCCTTGAGGTCCTTGTTCGCCTTGAATTCCTTGTTCGCCCTGAGAGCCTTGTTCGCCTTGAGGTCCACGTTCGCCTTGAATTCCTTGTTCGCCTTGAGGTCCTTGTTCGCCTTGAGGTCCACGTTCGCCTTGAATTCCTTGTTCGCCTTGAATTCCTTGTTCGCCTTGAATTCCTTGTTCGCCTTGAATTCCTTGTTCGCCCTGAGGTCCTTGCTCGCCTTGAGGTCCTTGCTCGCCCTGAGGTCCTTGCTCGCCTTGAGGTCCTTGCTCGCCTTGAGGTCCTTGTTCGCCTTGAGGTCCACGTTCGCCTTGGGGCCCTTGCTCACCTTGAGGCCCATATTCGCCTTGAGGTCCACGTTCGCCTTGGGGCCCTTGCTCACCTTGAGGCCCATATTCGCCTTGAGGTCCACGTTCGCCTTGAATTCCTTGTTCACCTTGAGGCCCAATCATTCCAACTGGTGCAATTTGTAGTAAGGTAATTTGTAAATTCTTTATTTGTTCGATGATTTTTTGGGACATATGATGATTAAGTCTAAATAACTTAGTGATATACAGTGAAAAGTTGAGTAAGTTTTGTAATTCAATATAAGTTGCATTTGCTACAAAAGGTTCATTATCTAAAATCGTCATTAAATTTTCGGCAATTGCAATACCAGTTTCTCGTTGTGTTAGTGATAAGTTTAAACGTTCCAGGAACCCTTTTATTATTTCTAATAGGTTAGTAAGTTCTTTTATGTTAGAATGTGTTGGATTAGAAAATACAATCGGAATAATATCAGTTAAATCGCTTAAGGTATCAGAAAAAAGATTCGCGTATAATTCAGGGATAGGGGTATAATGGACAGCTGGAATACGGCGAGGTTGTGTTGGGAAATAAGGTTTTGAACTCTTTTTCGAAGTATCGTTAAAGTGTGACATTAAAATGCTCCTTTCTAATGGGGATGGTTAAAAACCTATCATAGTAGATGCAAGTTAAATGTAAAAAGGAATAGGGAAACGGGCTGTTTATATAAAAAATAGTAAAAACGCCTATTTATGAGGCGTTTTCTTTTTGTTTTGCATATTGATAATACCTTTTTAAGGAAATTTTCGATTTAAAACCAACACGTTTCATAATTTCTTGTTCTGGGGTGTGTTGTTCAATTAATCGTAAAATAAAGGTATTTCGAAAATGTTGACTGGAAATTCCTTTACGTAAATTTGCTCTAGCTACCTCAAGGCGAATCATTTTTTGGACTGCTATTTCTGTTAATGCTTTTGGAGCATCATTTTCGTACACCCACCGATATGTATTACGATTGAAATCGAATGCTACAAACAGCGGGTCATCACTATGGTATTTGGGACGAACTGGCTCAGGAATTGTTTTGTAATAATTATATAGTTGCTTTTTGTCTTCGTCAGTCAATTGAATGGTTCTTTCAACACCTGCTACTGCTGGAATGGAAATTGTATTCGTTTCAAAATGAACGTGATGCATATTTAATGATACAAGTTCTTGTAGGGATAGGCCGTAATCGATGAGTAAATTAACAATAGAAATATTACGATCCATTAGTAATGGACGGACAGGGCGTTGTTTCTCTGATAATCCCTCTAATGAGGTTAGAATATGTTTTAAGCGTTTTTCATCATCTTTTGAAATGAAGTCCTCATCACGTAACGCGCGATTAGGTTGGATGACGAGTTCCATGTCTTTTAATGGGTTTGGGAGATTTAAAAACTGGTATAGTCTATTTAAGACAATAAATACACGGTGCATTGTTTTTTCAGAGTAATGTCGTTTCTTTTTTAAGTCGGAAAAATAATCTTCGTAGTCTTTTGTACAAAGTGTATCCCATATATTACTAGAGGAAAGTTTTTTGTTTTTTTCTAACCAATGCCCGAAATCTTCAATATCATAGACGTAACGTTTGATAGTTGAAGGTTTTCGACCTTGATTTAATAAAAAGGAAGAAAAAGCTTGTACTGTATCGTGAAGTTCCCGTGTTTCCATATTCCCACCACCCTGTTTTTTCTTATATTATAGCAAATTTTTTCTGAAAATAGTTATTTGTAGGGGAAGTGGAAATATTAATAATATTATTTGGTGAGTTGATAAAAAGAGGTGATTGTATGGAACAATCGATGCGAAAGAAAAATAATAATCAAATTAATATCGTGTTAAATCACCGAAAAAAAATTTCAGTACCTGCTACAGAAAATAAATCGGTAATTTCACAGGAAACGTCTACGAAGCATGAGATGCTACAGCGAATCGAAGAGGAAATGGGTAAACTTGTTGGAATGGACGATATAAAAAAAATAATAAAAGAAATTTATGCATGGATTTATGTGAATAAGAAAAGACAAGAAATTGGTTTAAAATCAGAAAAGCAAGTGCTTCATATGTTATTTAAGGGGAATCCAGGAACGGGAAAAACAACTGTTGCAAGAATGATTGGGAAATTATTATTTGAAATGAACATTTTATCAAAAGGGCATTTGGTCGAGGCGGAACGTGCAGATCTCGTGGGAGAATATATTGGGCATACAGCACAAAAAACAAGAGATTTAATTAAAAAAGCTATGGGAGGAATATTGTTCATTGATGAAGCGTATTCACTAGCACGTGGTGGAGAGAAAGACTTTGGAAAAGAAGCGATTGATACGCTTGTCAAACATATGGAAGATAAGCAACATGGATTTGTGTTGATTTTAGCTGGATATTCAAGAGAGATGAATCATTTTCTTTCTTTAAATCCAGGTTTACAATCGCGTTTTCCGTTTATTATTGAATTTACGGATTATACAGTGAATGAGTTACTCGAAATTGGAAAGAGAATGTATGATGAAAGAGAATATCAGTTATCAAAAGAGGCGGAGTGGAAATTCCGTGATCATTTACATGCGGTGAAATACTCTTCGCAAATTACATCATTTAGTAATGGGCGCTATGTCCGAAATATTGTTGAGAAATCTATTCGGACACAAGCGATGCGCTTATTGCAAGAGGATGCATACGATAAGTATGATTTAATTGGGATATCAAGCAGTGATTTAACGCTTGAAGAAGAGACGCACAGTTCATAAACTGTGCGTTTATTTTGTATGGAAAATGTAATGCATCATGTTTTATTTTGTATTTTTTGTTTTTGCTCGTTGTTCTAATTTGCTTTTGGGGCTTGTATCAGCTACATCTGATGCAAGTCCTTGTGGATTAACGCTACTACTTTGTCCGCGGTTGCGGTTATTATTTCCTTTTGCCATTCTTTATCACCTCTATTCTTCTTTAGCTTTTTGTTGATATGCCCTATGATATCGCTCCATCTTTTTGCTTTTTTCATGGGCGGATTTTGGATCGAAGCTAATTTGGTTGATTGAACTTTTTTGAGCTCCTTTATTTACGTGGTTTGTCACTATGTTCACCTCTCTTTAAGATTTAGTATGGACACTATAGACAGAAAAACACGTTAGAAAAGAAAAAACCCTTTACGACCTGTAAAGGGATGAAGTTGCTATTTATGAAGAGAACGCTCCTTGTTATCTAAGCGTCTGTGTGGTAAATGCCATTTGTAATGAATAGAGATCATACGGAAGCAAACAATTAAAATGAATAAACTGTACAAAGCCCAATCGCTAACAACGATTTTGGCACCGATTAAAAATCCTGCTAAAATCGTCCAAAATGCATATACTTCGGCGCGAAGGACAAGAGGTTTACGGCGTGCTAATAAATCACGAATGATACCGCCTCCAATTCCTGTTAAAACAGATGCGACAATGGTAGCGCTAATAGGTAAGTTGAGCTTTTGTGCATAAAGCGCTCCTTGTACAGCGAATGCCGATAAGCCGATGGCATCCGTAATGTTCTCCCAGCGTTTCCAATGTGTAATTAATTTATTTGGAAATAGAAAGATAATCGTCATTGACAAGAGTGCGATTTGAAATAACATGTCTTGTTGCCAAAAAGCGACGATTGGATAACCGATTAATAAGTTGCGAAGGGCACCTCCCCCAAATGCGGTTGCCATTCCTAAAATATATACCCCAAAAATATCGTAATCTTCTTCCATTGCAACAATCGCTCCGCTAAGTGCGAAGGCAATTGTACCAATGATGCTAAAAATCTCCCATGCCATGAATTTTCTCCCCCGCTAACTAGATGAAATGTGCTTCCTCTGCTATTATATTAGAAGGTTTAAATTTCGAAAAGGATGAGTGAATATATTTGATGGAAGAAAAAGAAAAAGTCATATTAGTTGGCTGTCAATTGCCGCAAGATGATGATGAGCGGTTTATGCATTCCATGAAAGAGCTTGCGTCGCTTGCGAAGACAGCTCGTGCGGAGGTTTTGGTATCTACAACGCAAAAACGTCCTAAGTTTCATCCTGCTACATACATAGGTAAGGGGAAATTAGAAGAACTTGCAGCGCTGACGGAAGAATTAGAACCGGCAGTTATTATATTTAATAATGAGTTAACACCTAGTCAAATTCGTAATTTATCTTCTGTATTAGATGCAAGGGTAATTGATCGAACGCAACTGATATTGGATATTTTTGCTCAACGTGCGAAATCAAGAGAGGGGAAGCTTCAAGTTGAATTAGCCCAGCTACAATATACAATGCCGCGTCTTATGGGACAGGGGCTAGCGTTATCGCGTCTTGGTGGCGGGATTGGTACGAGAGGTCCTGGTGAAACGAAGTTGGAAACAGATCGTCGTCATATTCGCTCTCGTATTGATGAAATTAAGAAACAGCTAGCGGTTGTTGTGGAGCACCGGAAAAGGTATCGAGAGCGCCGAAAAGATAACCAAGTATTTCAAGTTGCATTAATCGGATATACGAATGCTGGGAAATCAACGTTGTTTAACAGATTAACAGAAGCCGATACGTTTGAAGAAAATTTGCTGTTTGCGACGTTAGATCCAACGACAAGAAAGATGCAATTGCCTTGTGGATATACTGTATTGCTAACTGATACGGTAGGATTTATTCAAGACTTGCCGACATCATTGATCGCAGCATTTCGCTCTACATTGGAAGAAGCAGGTGAAGCGGATGTGATCTTGCATGTCGTTGATTCTGCAGATCCGAATTATGTAGGTCATGAACAGACGGTGAAAAAATTACTACAAGATCTTGAAATTGATCATATTCCAATTATTACGGTCTACAATAAGAAGGATCAATTACATCAAAATTTTATCCCATTTCCAAAAAGTGATTTTCTTATGACAAGTGCTTTTGAGGAAGTAGATTTATTACACTTGAAAGAATCGGTAGAGATGAAGATGATGGAAGAGATGGAAGCGTATAAGGCTATGATTCCTCCAAGTGAAGGTAGATTACTAACACTTTTAAAAACAGAAACAGTATTAACTAGGATGGAATTCAAAGAAAATGAATTTTTGTATGAATGTACAGGTTATATATTTGCTCATTCACCGTTGAATGGGCAGTTAAAAAGATTTTTACTGGAAAAAGGAGAAGAGAATAAAAATGTTTGATCGTTTGAAAAATGGAGAAAGAATCGCTCCTATTGTAGAAGAAGTAGAAGAACAAATTACAGGTGTACATAACCGCATTGATGCAGTGATTGAAAGTAATCAATTTCGCGTATTAGAAAGTTTTCGTGAGCATAAAATTAGTGATTCACACTTTATCCCAACGACAGGGTATGGCTATGATGATATCGGTCGTGACACATTAGAAAAAGTGTATGCTGACGTATTTGGAGCGGAGACAGGACTTGTTCGTCCACAAATTATTTCAGGTACACATGCGATTTCGACAGCTTTATTTGGTATTTTGCGACCTGGTGACGAGTTGTTATATATAACAGGAAAACCGTATGACACGTTAGAAGAGATTGTTGGTGTGCGTGGTAAAGGTGTTGGTTCTTTTAAAGAATATAACATTGGTTACAATGCTGTACCGTTAACAGTAGAAGGACGAGTTGATTTTAAAGCTGTAGAAGCGGCAATTCATGAAAATACGAAAATGATTGGGATTCAGCGTTCAAAAGGGTATGCGACTCGTCCGTCATTTACAATTACAGAAATTAAAGAGATGATCTCGTTTGTAAAAGAGATTAAGTCAGATGTTGTTGTGTTTGTTGATAACTGCTACGGAGAGTTTGTGGAAGAATTAGAGCCGTGTCACGTTGGAGCAGATTTAATGGCAGGATCGCTTATTAAAAATCCAGGCGGCGGAATTGTGAAAACAGGTGGTTATATTGTTGGGAAAGAGCAGTTTGTAGAAGCTTGTGCGTATCGTTTAACGTCTCCGGGTATTGGAGCAGAAGCAGGTGCGTCTTTATATAGCTTACAAGAAATGTATCAAGGTTTTTTCTTAGCCCCTCATGTTGCTGGTCAAGCCTTAAAAGGAGCGGTCTTTACAGCTGCATTTTTAGAAAAGTTAGGAATGAATACATCGCCAACTTGGAATGCTGCACGAACAGATTTAATTCAGTCTGTCCAATTTGATGACAAGGAGCGCATGGTTGCGTTTTGTCAAGCGATTCAATATGCGTCTCCGATTAATTCACACTTTACACCGTATCCAAACTATATGCCAGGTTATGAAGATGATGTCATCATGGCTGCGGGTACTTTTATTCAAGGTGCAAGTATTGAGCTATCAGCAGACGGTCCAATTCGTCCGCCGTATGTTGCTTATGTACAAGGTGGATTAACGTATTCTCATGTGAAGATTGCAATTTGTTCTGCAATTGATGCGCTGATTGAAAAAAATCTATTAACAATTTCGTAAAAGGGAAGCTGTCGATTTCGGCAGCTTTTTTGTATGGAAGAAGGTATTTATACCATTTTAAGAAGGAATGAAAAAATTATAAAAAAATCATGTAAGAAAAGCTAACATCTGTTGACATTAAACATAACATGATATAGAATGAGAGACAGTTAAGGCGAAGGAGGAACTGAAACAATGAAAGAAGATAGACGTTCTGCCCCGCTGTTTCCTATTGGTATTGTAATGGATTTAACACAACTATCTGCTCGTCAAATTCGCTATTATGAAGAGCACAATTTAATTTTCCCAACCCGTACAAAGGGAAATCGTAGATTGTTTTCATTTAACGATGTAGATAAGTTGTTAGAAATTAAAGATTTGTTAGATCAAGGCTTAAATATGGCTGGTATTAAACAAGTATTGCAAATGAAAGAAAATCAAACAGAAGCAGTGAAAGTAAAAGAAGAAACAAAAGAAATTTCAAAATCTGAGCTTCGTAAAATTCTTCGTGATGAACTGCAACATACAGGCAGATTTAATCGAACTTCATTACGACAAGGTGATATTTCAAGATTTTTTCACTAGGGATAACTGATTCTGAAGGTGTTTAGAGGGACTAAGGAGGAATTTATAATGGCAAAGTACACAAAAGAAGATATTTTCCGTTTAGCGAAAGAAGAGAATGTAAAGTATATCCGTTTACAATTTACGGACCTTTTAGGGATTATTAAAAACGTAGAGATTCCAGTTAGTCAGTTAACAAAAGCTCTAGATAACAAAATGATGTTTGATGGATCTTCAATTGAAGGATTTGTTCGTATTGAAGAGTCTGACATGTACCTATATCCAGACTTAGATACTTGGGTAGTATTCCCTTGGACTGCTGAAAAAGGTAAAGTAGCTCGCTTGATTTGCGATATCTACAATGCTGATGGTACTCCGTTTGAAGGTGACCCACGTAATAACTTAAAACGTATGTTAAAAGAAATGGAAGCACTAGGGTTTACAGAATTCAACCTTGGACCGGAACCAGAATTCTTCTTATTCAAAGTTGACGAAAAAGGAAATCCAACATTAGAACTAAACGATAACGGTGGATACTTCGACCTTGCGCCGATGGATCTAGGGGAAAACTGTCGTCGTGATATCGTTCTTGAACTTGAAGAAATGGGCTTTGAAATTGAAGCATCTCACCATGAAGTTGCTCCAGGGCAACACGAAATTGATTTCAAATATGCAAATGCACTTCGTTCATGTGATGATATTCAAACATTTAAGCTTGTTGTTAAAACAATTGCTCGTAAACACGGCTTACATGCAACGTTTATGCCAAAACCATTATTCGGTGTGAACGGTTCTGGTATGCACTGTAACTTGTCATTATTTAAAAATGGAGAAAACGTATTCTATGATCAAAACGGTGAATTACAATTAAGTGATGATGCACGCCACTTCATCGCTGGTATCCTAAACCACGCACCAGCATTTACAGCGGTAGCTAACCCAACTGTAAACTCTTACAAACGTTTAGTACCTGGATACGAAGCACCTTGTTATGTAGCGTGGTCTGCACAAAACCGTAGCCCGTTAGTACGTATTCCAGCATCTCGCGGTATTAGTACACGTGTAGAAGTACGTAGTGTTGACCCAGCTGCAAACCCATATTTAGTAATGGCAACATTATTAGCAGCAGGTCTTGACGGAATTAAAAATAAATTAACTCCGCCAGCTGCAGTAGATCGTAACATCTATGTAATGACAAAAGAAGAGCGTGAAGAAGCAGGTATTGTTGACTTACCAGCAACGTTAGCGCAAGCATTAGTTACATTACAATCTGATGAAGTGGTATGTGGCGCATTAGGCGAACACTTACTTGAGCACTTCATCGAAGCGAAAGAAATTGAGTGGGATATGTTCCGCACGCAAGTTCACCAATGGGAACGCGATCAATATATGACTCTTTACTAAGAGTGTAAAGCCTTGATACTACTGGTATCAAGGCTTTTTTATTTTAGTGTAAAAAACAACGAGTTCATTATAAAATGAAAAGCAGCCGCAAAACAGCCACAAAAAATCCAAAAAAATTTTATCCTAATACATCATTCATATATTCTTCGAATTCAGAAATAGAATCCTTGTGTATCTTATCGCTAATATGAGAATACACATTAGAAGTAATCTCGATACTTTTGTGTCCTAATCTATCTTGAATGAATTTCATACTTGCACCGGAGTCTAATAAAAGAACCGCGTGGGTGTGTCGGAGTGAATGGATTTCTAATCTAGGCAGATTTGCTTTT
The DNA here is from genome assembly GCF_050768835.1 of Bacillus pfraonensis. Classification (NCBI taxonomy): domain Bacteria; kingdom Bacillati; phylum Bacillota; class Bacilli; order Caryophanales; family Bacillaceae; genus Bacillus; species Bacillus pfraonensis. The sequence continues at coordinate 9,162 of NZ_JAHCDO010000015.1, forward strand.
TTTAGTATGCGTGAAAATGCATTGAACAATGTTGACTTCGGTAAGAACTTTCCATCAACTCTTGAAAATACTAAGTCTAATTCATGTTCATATGCTTCTTGTAAAACAAGCTTATTGGCATTCTGCCACTTTTTATGTGCCAAAGGAAAAAGCTACCTCTTAAAATGAACTGCACCTCCGGTTGTTAGACACAGCCTAACAATCGGAGGTACAGTTCAGAGGAGCTGGCGTTTTTAGTTTAAACTAGTTTATTCATTATTGAGTAGGATGACTTATGTTTAAAAAGATTACACAATAAATTCAAGTTGTTCTAGAAAATCTATATTATCCTTATTTAAACTAAGCCTCAAATCCAATTACTATCCATTCATCAACTAGGTCCCAAAAATTAATATTATATCTAGGCTCTTTATTCGTCCACCATAAAGTCGCATTATCATTATTAGAATTCTTATAATCTACTGCAACATAACCACCCATACCATTTGTGAAGAAACCAAAAGTAGTTTGTAAGTCAATTTGTAAAGGCTCTTCTAACTCTTCGATAATACCCCATTCATCATCATCAAAAAAAGTTACATTTTCTAAAGGAACTAAACCCATAGATTGGCTCGCATAATAATAGAAACCATTATGAACAGCTTGATAAAAATTTCGTATTGTTGAAGGAAACTTATCCCAGGATTTTTCTAATTCTTCATTATTAAACTCATCTTTGGGATTTCTTCCCTCATAATATCGAATTTCACCATTATCTGTTTTAATAGTGTATAAAATCGAATATCTACCGTTTATATCCATGAGCTCTACTTCTTCAAGATGCTTAGACAAATAAGAAATAGTGTTTCTTAATTCCACTCCTACGTGCTCTTTCCATATCGATAAAATAATCTCAATTCTCTTGTCTACGTTTTCTTCTTGAAACAATTCATACCATGAATTTGGTATTTTCCCACAATCAAGTTTATTAATTTCATGGCATGATATAAGTTGTGGGTTTCTTTCATATTTTCTTAAATATTCAAGTTTTTGTTCCATACTACTATGTCATCTCCTTTATTTATCTATATCCTTTTTTATTTTCTTCAGCAAAATCATCAATTTGTTTTTGTAATTTCATTTCTAATTCTTTTTCTTTCCTTATCATTTCTTCTCTAAACTTAGGGTCAAATTCAATATTTTCTTTCTTATAAAAGGTAAAACATATTATGTAACTTCGAATGAAGCCTATGTAAACGTCTATTAACCTAGCAACAGCATGAAAAAGAAACCGATTCCTACTAAAGAGTCGGTTTCTTAGAATTATTATGTCAAATGTTTAATGATGATAAATATTACACGATAAACTCAAAATATTCCGAAAAGTAAATGTTATTCATGTTTTCTATACCACCATTTTCTTCTATGTGAACATATATTTTGTGAATGCATTTATATAATAAGGAAATATGTTTCTCAGGCATATCATCTAGTAAAATAAATGCTTCATTACGGCTAGTTGCATTCTTTACAACTTTAAAATTCCATCTACTATAAAGCTCTGGATTTAACATACAAGATTCCGTATCTGGACCGAAACTGTAAATTACATTTTCTTTATCCTCATTCTCTTTCATTATTGCTATTAGTGGATATCTCCCCATTTTTCTCAGCACTCCTTAATCAAAAACTTTATCAAGAGGAATTTTTAAATGCTCATCAAAAGGTATCATTGGTTCGACTTCAGGTGAATCCCATGGACGTCCTGAATCAACTGTCTTACGATGTGCTGTTACATAATCAGTTTTAAAAATTCCTTCAAATCGAGATTCAAAGTATTCATGTTTAAGTAATTGTTGCAATTTGGATTGTATCCGAAGCATTTCTCATCTGCGTAGCGATTTGTTGTGCCGCTTGAAAATTACTTTGAAATTGTCCCATCGCATAAACCCTTTCTATATTTCTATGAACGTATTAAGGAGGGGAGTGCCTAGTATGTATGTCCATTATCCTACTGTTCTTCATAGGAATCCTCCTGGAAAAATATTACGGATTTAATTATAACAATAATTGGATATGTTTTCCTTAAAAAATTCCTTTTTATAACATGTGTGTATTTACAATCTTCAGTTGAGAGCGGAGAGTTCATAATGAGAGAAAGGGCTTTGCCAGGAATGAAATGATAGATAAAGAGATTAGATATGGCTTGAATAGTAGAGATGAGTATAGTATTTATAATCGATGCAAAAGTAACTGTAAATGGATCATCGCAATACAAAGTACACAACATTAAGGGCAAAACATACTATATTACTGCAAATGAAGCTTATGTATATGTGAAGTAAGAGTTGCAAAAGAGTATCCACTTAAATAATAATTTTTAATTTAAATCCACAAAAGAGATCTCGAATGTGAGGTCTCTTTTGTGGATTATTCTCCATTTGTAACGTTCTCTTATTCGTGTCTAATTTTTTTGGTTCACTTCATGCTGTTTATTATGGTTTGGCTTTTATAACATTTTACAATGATTTTGGTGGAAGTTATAAATAGTCTCTACCTATTAATATTGTATAATTCAATAAATTTGTTAAGACTGTCTTCTAATCTTTTAATTGTGTTTGGATACTTTTTTGAATAACCCTCACACATTTTTTTCAAATAATGATAAAGTGTTTGATAATCAATTATTATCTCATCACCACTGTATAATGCAAATTCTACACCTTCAAATGAATCTCCATTGGCAATATCATACTCATCCAAATCTCCTGGAAAAGTACATGCGCCATATTCCTCTCCAAATCCTACTCCTTCACAAACTGAATTTATTACTCTTAAAAATCTTTCATCATCCACCATATTAAACACTGCTTGTATAGGGAAATGAGTTGAATCTAGTAAATCCTCATCTTTTAATCTAAATTCTCTTTGCATACATATTTATCCTCGTATCTCTTTAATTTATTCTGGAAAAAAAGAAGAGATTTCTCTATCTTTATGGTATCCTCTCCAAGTTATCCCTTTACTGTCAACACCTGTCCATTCTCTTGAAAGAACTCCATCACTAGTTTTTAATTTAGCGTCATTAGCTGCTTCAATTCCACGGCTGACAAATTCCTTATCACTTATAATTTTAGGATCATAAATGGTTTTTGTGAATACTTTATTTCCATACTCTCCTGTAGGAGTGCTATCCATATTTAGCTTAGGCATATTGTATTCTACTGTTTTTACACCTGGAATTTTTGAAGGTGACTCACGGACTATTTTTTATATCGTTTTTAAAGAACTCTTCACTGTTGTGTGCTCCACCAATACCTCTCCTTCTTGGAACAGCTGGGACTATGTTTTTAATGTGAATGTTCGTTAATTTAACAAAAAAGACCGCCTTTTACGGGCGGTCGATTTTTCTTATTAAGTGTTTTTTAATGCTTGTTTTAGCGTTTTACCTATTTGTTCAAGCCATTCTAATGGTGTTATTTCTAATCCTTCAAAATATATTCCATCTGCAGAAAACTGTATGTACTCATTTTTTTCTTTATCACTATAATCACTTTGAATAAATTCAGCTAGAAAAATAATAGCGTCTTGTAAATATTCCGTACTTTCTTCTTGAAGTAACTCTTGGAGTGCTTCTTCATAAAATGTATCTTGATGAAATGTTGCTGCTAAGAACTGATAAACCGGATCTTCTAGATTTTTTTTTAATAGCATATATTTCTTTCCTCCTATTAGTCAACTGGATAACCTGTTAAAATAAAATTTCTATTGCCGTCTTTTCTGCAAAGGAAGAGTTGCAAAAGAGCATCCACTTAAAGGATGCTCTTTTGTATAATATATTCTTTACAGTTTCCTCATTGATTCTATTTAAGTTACTATACTCATTTATCCAGAAAGTTTGAAAGACATTTATCCAATCAAGGTTATTTAAGAATTATTTATTTTCTTATCTTATCTTATCTAGTTTCAACTAATAATAATTTTATTTCCACAATGTAGAGGTAATTTGTTTTAAATGAAATTCAATATATTCAATAACTTCTTTATAATTATCAGATGTAAATTCGTGAATTGGGTTTTCGCAATCCATGTTTTTCATAATTAAAACTAGGTAATTACCATCGGGGGAAATATCAGGGTTCCAACCGAGATCCAATGTAATCGATGATTTCTCATGATAAAGCTGCAACAAACTTTCAGTAAACATAAACCAGCAATCGTCATCGGGTTCCAAATTTCGCGGATCTATTTCAACAAAATTGTTATAGTTCACTTTCCATCCTTCTGTTATCCTCAAGGGATGAATATTTACTTTAGGAACATCTAACTTAACAGATTTTCTCATAATCATAACCTCTTTCACAATTTCTAGTCACTTAATCTAATTTTCTTAAATATTTATTTAACCTTTCTCCAGCGATTGGATGTCCATGATACACATTTCCACTTGTAAGTTCTGCTCTAATCCAACTAGTTGGATTACCATTATCATAACCGATAACTTTTCCCGTATCATAAATGAAATAGTAATTATTATTACCATTATCAATTATATGCCCTTTTATCAGTGCTTCTTTTTCTATTACCTTATTATTTGCACTCGGTAAATATTGAGCATGCCTTTTACCTGTTTCACTAAATTTTTTTGCTTCTTCAGAAGTTCTAGCCTTTAGATGTTTATTATCATGAGGAGAGTAATTTGCATTATTTATCTTGGTTCTAAAATCTTTTCTACCATAGTAACTATCATGAGCTATTTCATCATGCTTTTTTGAGATATTAGGTTTAGTAGAACCGGTAGTATTAGTAGCGTTATTAGTCTTTGCAAAATTATAATAGGCTTGATTTAGTTCGCTTTGAGGTATCTTGGTTATGATATTTCCACCAGAGAAAGCAAAAGAAACATCTTTCTTAAAAGATTGTAAAATATCGTTTGCTTGCTTCAAGTCTTTTATTAGCGCTACTCCTTTAGATAATGTACTTGCTCCACCTGCTCCTTTTGTGACGAGGCCTGCTTTACCTAGTCCCTTATCGAGAATTAGACCGATAGCTATTTGTGTTAATCCATAAGTAGTCCATTGCGTACGGCTCTCTGCATCTCCATCTAATATATCTCGTTTCGTAGTACTTGAAAAAGTCAGTGCTAATACGACTTGAATTCTCCGGATTATTATTGGGCAATTGTCACTGGTTTAATTGGATTATTACTGAAGGGTGGAATGTAATATGTCAAAAGAGAATATCAAAAAAAGATTCCGCAACTGGAAAACATGGGTTGCGGTTTTTTTTATTGGTTGGATTCTTATTTACGAGATTTGGTATGCCAGAAGCAAAGAGTTTTTTAGATGAATTAGCGCCTTATTTGTTATCAGTTGGTATCACATTAGGCATTTGATCAGACTATAAAATGAAATCTGAATATACTAATAAAAAAGGAGGTGTTGAATAATGGGTTATATTGTAGACATTTCTAAATGGAATGGCAATATTAACTGGTCAGTTGCGGCTCCACAGCTTGATTGGGTTATTGCCCGTGTACAAGATGGTTCAACCTATGTAGACCCAATGTACAAGTCGTATGTAGCTTCTATGAAGAATCATGGTGTGCCATTTGGGAATTACGCGTTCTGCCGCTTCGTTTCTGTAGAAGATGCGAAAGTAGAGGCAAGGGACTTTTGGAACCGCGGTGATAAATCTGCTACGGTTTGGGTTGCTGATGTAGAAGTGAAAACAATGACTGATATGAGAGCGGGAACACAAGCTTTCATCGATGAGTTACGTCGCTTAGGCGCTAAGAAGGTTGGGTTATATGTCGGCCATCATATGTACAAGCCATTTGGCATGGATAAAGTGAATGTAGACTTTGTATGGATCCCTCGCTACGGTGGAAACAAACCCGCGTATCCATGTGATATTTGGCAATACACTGAAACAGGACATGTTCCTGGCATTGGTAAATGTGATTTGAATCAATTAGTTGGAGATAAACCGCTTTCTTGGTTTACAGGAGAGAATACAAGTAATAACCAACAAAATGGTATTGGTATCGCAGTTTCTAAGTATCCTGTTGGTTATGGAGTTAATCTTTATAACGCACCGGATGGTCATTTTACTGGTGAATCAATTAAAGATAAAACACCATATTTAATTCTTGAAGGTGCTTGGTATGGTGGAGATAAAAACATGCTTTGCTTAGGTTGGGAACAATGGGTTCCACAGGAACATGTTAACGTTCAATGGTTTAAGGCATACTCAAAATATCCCCCTGGATACGGTATTAATACGTATAATGCGCCAAATGGTGATTTCACTGGAAATGTCGATGGATCAATTCCGTATGATATTTATTCCCGTAAAGATGGATGGATTGATCTTGGACAAAGTACATTTGTGAAAGAAGAACATTTTGATATTAGATAAAAGAAAAAGCCGGCTCTTATGAAGTGACCCCAAAAAGTTAGACAGAAAAATTAAGCGGCTGATTGGATATGAGTCCGGTATTGAACTGGACTCATTCCGTTTAACTTTGCTTTAATTCTTTTGTGGTTGTAATAATGAATATAATTCTCTAATTCTACCTTTTTTCTAAAGAAGTTAGGTGGGAGATAGACTGCCCGTAACGGCCCGATTGGTGAGAGCTAATAATCAGTGGGGGATGAGGAAAACCCCCACTGATTAAAGTTTCACTTTATTGTTTGTTTAATGTTCTATTAAATTGGATAAAGGAATTTCCTGTTCATTTTGCGGCTCGCTAAGAGGATAAATTCTAGCTGTTTCGTTATTTTCATCTACATTTTGAATGTAGATTGGAATTCCATTATAGGTTACATTAGCCATAACAGGTGAAGCCGCAATCTCTTGTGCTCGTTGTGTATTCATGATAATGACCTCCTTTTGACTTATAACAATCATAATATTTACTTTGAACTACTTAATTATTCTTATTATTTAATGGTAAGTGAATAGAGAATTAATAGGTATTAATTTTGATTTTAAACATATAAGTGTATAAAGTTTATCTGTATGGACAAGGAGTGAGTAGAATGAACAGGGTAGGGAAAGCTGATTTTGTTTCAGGGTTTGTACCGAATCATAATCATGGATCAGTTGATTATACATCTGTCGATGCGGGCCATGTACATCAATGTTTAGATGTAACCTCTCCACCAATTCAAACGCAGGATGGGCATATACACTATACAGAAGGATATGTAGTATTTGAAGATGGACATACTCATTATTATAAGGCATACTCAGGACCAGCTATTCCAGTTGGAGATGGAATGCATGTGCATTATTACGATTTTTATACAACAGAAGATAATGGACATAAGCATCGTATAAGAGGAGTGGATCAGCCTGCTCCAGGTAATAAATAGGTAAAGGAAAGTTCACATGTCAGCAGAATGTGAGCTTTTTTATTATATATACTGTTTTTAAAAACAGTATATATGGAATTTGAGTTGTTGTTTTTTGGTATAGTAAATATTACTAATTCATATACATAATATAGTATGAATGCTCTTAAGGGCATTAGGGGGGATTTTAATGACTAACGGGCAACAACAACCTATTCCTGGTCACTTTGTTATGGATACACAGCGGGCTATGTTGCTTCCGCCGGAATTGAAAGCTGCACCTTCTGAATCATTAACAGAACAATTATTTATTGAAAGGTCCTTAACTGAAAATCGATTTTGGTTACGGATTATGAAGGAGCATGCGCTCTTTCTTAGTGAAGGGTTTAATCGGAAAGATAAAAATCTAATTCAGCAAGTAGAGCAGTTTTTTCAGCTTTTTGATCGACATTTACAAAAAGCATTCTCTATTCCTCAAACTGTTCAAGCAGTCAGGCAATTAAACGAAGAAAGTATTCAGCTCGTTTATGCTTTTCGTAATTATAAAAGAAACCTTTTAATTTTAATTATTAATTGTAAGGTAAGTGGTTTCAATTTTCCGTTATTAGTAGATCATATTGCACGAGAAGCGGAATATTTTATAAGAACACTTCAGAAATTTAATGAAGGAAAAATGGATCCAATTCAAGATGCGATAATTAGTGAAAATGTGTTTTGGCTAAGAATTATGATGGAGCACTCTCGTTTTATTGCCTCGCTGCTTGATCAATCAGAGCGAAATTTAGTTCATACTGCTTCGAAATTTGGTGATGATTTTGAGGTTCTTCTTGGTCAAGCGAGGGATGTTGAATCTATGTTATATCAGAAACAGCCGACATATCCGATTATTGGAAAATTAAATAAAGATAGTGAAAATGCTACAGTTGAATTGAGGAATTTCAAAAAAGCTGGATTAGAGCTTATCCAAACATGTCAAATTAAAAGTGTAATTAATCCGTTATTAGCTGACCATGTTGTAAGAGAAGCTGAGCATTTCTTATTTATGATTCATGTGTTGGAAGAAAGGTTGAAACAAAAACAGATGCAACAGTCGATGGGATAAGTGCTTTATTATCATGGTAGATACATAATAGAGCCTATAGATTTCGAAGAATTCTATTTAATAGTTTATTTTTTTATCATGAGAAGGTCGGTAATTTCTATTCTAAGGAATTATCGGCCTTTTCTGTATGCTCGCCTTTCTTCATAAATATAGACTGTACGAAAGTGGATGATCCAACTTCGTATCAAGTTTCACACAATATACAAAAAATAACTAATTACACTGTGATAATATTAGTAATGGAATAATATGAATTTAGAACGTAACGGAGATGATAAAATATGACGACGTGGTTTGTAGTTATGTTAATTCTTTTCGGTGCTTTTAAAATAATAGTGGCGAGTATACCAACTTCTGTTGTAGAGTCTATTATTAGTAGATTTGAACTGCATCCGCAACTTAATAATGAGGCTGTTACTGTAACTGTCGATGGAAAACGCTTAGAAGGTGAAGAGAAAATTCAAATTGTTGATTATTTTAACGAAGCGATATTTTTAGAAAAATATTATTTTCCTCCACAAAGCAGTGGGACGCCATTGATCATCGATACTAAGAGGGGAAAAAACGATGTTAGGTTTTCTGTGTACAGTTACGATGATCACGTTGATGTAGTCAAGCAGTATAAGAAGAAAGTAGTCGCGTATAGTCTGCGTTCCAAAAGCCTTCAAAACTATTCTCTTTTAGTAACGGGAAATTTAGCTTAAAGAGATCATTAAAGAAACTGTTTAAACATATTATAAATACTGATAAGTTAATTTTAAAATGATATTACATATGAAACGGTATATTTAGGAGGAGAATTAGGGATATATCTCTGATGTAGTTATGTTAGGACATAACAATCTATAAAAAATATGATTGATCACGGTTTTTCCTGTAGTTAGGGGGGATCGTGATTTTTTAATTAGTTGGGTATAAAATGGTTTTTAATAGACAACAGTACCTTGCAATAAACAATAGTAAATGGTATATTATGGGTAACGCAAGTACCTTGTATTGAGTGGTACTGATTGGAAAGGAGGATTGTCTTTGAACGTCCAGTTTAAAAAAGGTGTGCTAGAGCTGTGTGTACTGGCGCTTGTCAAACGAAAAGATTGCTACGGTTATGAACTCGTTCAGCAAATCTCCAATAAATTTTTAATATCGGAAGGGTCAGTATACCCATTATTACGTCGTTTAACAAAAGAGGGATATTTTCAAACGTATTTAAAAGAATCAACAGAAGGACCACCACGTAAATATTATCAATTAACGACTCAAGGAGAAGCGCAACTTCATTTACTTGTAACGGAGTGGCGTGATTTTGCTAAAGGGGTACAAGAAATTATTGAAGAGGTGTAATGAGATGAACAAAGAACAGTTTCTTCGAGAATTATCGGGACATCTTAGAAAGGTACCAGAAGAAGAAAGACGTGATATTTTATATGATTATGAGGAGCACTTCCAATTTGGATTAGAGGAAGGGAAGACAGAGGCTGAAATTATAAAAGGACTTGGTTCACCAAAAGCAATTGCGAAAGAGATGTTGGCATTATATCGTTTTGATGAGATGAAGAAAGATCCGTCTGCTTCGAATATAACAAGAGCTGTAATGGCGGCAATTGGTCTTAGTTTATTAAACTTTATTATTGTATTAGGACCTTTAATTGCAATCGTAAGTTTTATATTTTCCCTTTGGGTTGGAGGCGCGGTCTCGATTGTGGCGCCATTGCTAGTAGTGATTAAGATACTAACGGGTACATTCTTATGGCTTGATATATTTGTTTCTATTACATTTGTTGGAGTTGGATTATTGTTATGTATAGTTGCTTACTACTGTACAAAAGGGTTTAAAAATTTTTGTGTGGGCTATGTCAATTGGAATCTCAAAATGATTAAAGGGGAATAGATGAGATGAAAAAGATATTGTTAGTAGCTGTCGCTTGTATCATTATTGGAATTATTGGTATATCACAAACATATACAAAAGCAGTAGATGCGGCAGAAAGGGGGAATAAAGAAAAGGTTATTAAAAATGAAGAAATCCGAAATTTGGAAATTGATTTAGATGCTGGAGATGTTACGATTCAAAAAGGAAATGATTCTTCTTTTTATATAAAACAAATAGGAAATATTGCAAAACAAAAAGTGAGTGTTGATGAACAAGGGGATACGCTAAAGGTTCAAGGTAAGATAAAAAAAGGGGTTTCATTCGATTTTTCATTTTTATCTTTCGGGTTTAAAGCGCCAGGGATAATAATCGTTGTTCCGGAACGTTCTTACCAAGATATAAAAGTAAGTTCTTCTGCGGGTGAGATAACAGTAAATGATATAAAAAGTGAACGTGTAGAAGCAACGACGTTTGGTGGAGATGTAGAAATGGAGCGGGTGATAGCGAAGAAAGTAGAAGGGTCTTCAAAAGCAGGAGAAGTTAAAATGAAAAAAGTAAGTGGAAAAGTTGTAGCGAAAACAACAAGTGGAGATGTAGATATTGTAGATCATGATCCTAAATATGATTTAGAGGCAAGTTCAACTGCAGGAGAAGTTGATATTCGATTACTTCAGAAGCCTCAAGATGCGACTATAAGTGGGAAAACATTTGCAGGAGAAGTGGAGATTTTCAAAGAAGAAACGAAAAATGTAACATTAGGAAATGGTAGTGTAAAAATTAGCGGACAAACATCTGCAGGAGACGTTACAATTGAAGCGAATTAAAAAATAGACCAGTTTAACTGGTCTATTTTTTAATGTAAATCGCGGTATACACCGATTACTTTTCCAATAACAGAAACTTTATCTAAAAGGATCGGTTCTAAAGAAGAGTTTTCTGGTTGTAAGCGGAAATGATCTTTTTCTTTGTAAAAACGCTTTACAGTTGCTTCGTTATCTTCTGTTAAAGCAACAACGATTTCCCCGTTGTATGCAGAATGTTGTTGGCGAACAACAACTAAATCTCCGTCCAGAATACCCGCTTCAATCATACTATCTCCAGAGATTCGTAACATAAATACTTGGTCTGCTCCAGCAACAACACTTGCAGGAAGTGGGAAGTGTTCCTCTACACTTTCAACTGCTGTAATCGGTAAGCCTGCTGTAACTTTCCCGACGATAGGAACTTGAACAACTGATTGTGTTTCTGTTTCGATTTTCACTTCTCCTAAAATTTCAATGGCTCTCGGTTTTGTTGGATCACGTCGAATATAACCTTTTTCTTCTAGACGTGATAAATGTCCGTGCACAGTAGAACTAGAAGCAAGGCCAACCGCTTGACCAATTTCGCGTACGGAAGGTGGATAACCTTTTTCTTGTACTTTTAGTTTGATGAAGTCGAGAATGTCTTGCTGGCGTTTTGTTAACTTTTCCATGTTTTTTAACACCTCGTTTTCTTTCAATTTTCTTACTTATAAGTATAACATGCGAAAAAACATTCTACAAACATAAGTTCGAACAAAAAGACGATTTGTGATACACTAAAGGAAAAATCGAAATGAGAAAGAGGGTTTTAAAATGAATGCAATCATTTATGCCCGTGTAAGCACAACGAAAGAAGCGCAGGAAACATCATTATCACGCCAAAAAGATGAATTATTGCATTTAGCTGAGCGGTATCAAATGAATGTTATAAAGGTGATTGAGGAGAAGGCAAGCGGTTATACGATTGAAAGAGACGGTATATTAGAAGTGCTGGACATGATTCGAGATGAAGAGATTGATGTGCTTCTCATTCAAGATGAAACGCGGCTTGGAAGAGGGAATGCAAAGATTGCGTTAATGCACTGTTTACATAAAGAAGGGATCAAAGTATATACACATACGCATAATGGGGAATTACAGCTTTCTGATTCAGATTCTATGGTATTAGATATTATTGGTATAGTTGAAGAGTATCAGAGGAAGATTCATAATTTGAAGATTAAACGTGGAATGCAGAGAGCGGTAGAAAGAGGGTTTCGTCCAGAAAAAAATTTAAAAAATCGTCATTTGAGTACAGGACGTGAAAAGAAAGAAGTGCCGATTGAAGAAATTGTACGTCTTCGTCGTAATGAATTAACATTTGAGGAAATTGCTGCGACGCTTCGTGGTTTTGGACATGATGTATCAAAAGCAACAGTACATCGCAGATACGTGGAATATACGAAGCAATTGCTTGATAAACAAGACTAACTATTGTATGATAATAATCAGTTTTAAGTAGAAAGGGGATTCGAGATGCTAAGTCACGAACTCATTGAACGCATCAATTTCTTAGCGAAAAAAGCAAAAGCTGAAGGATTAACTGAAGAAGAACAACGTGAGCGCCAATCGCTCCGTGAACAATATTTAAAAGGATTTCGTCAAAATATGTTAAACGAATTAAAAGGCATTAAAGTCGTTAACGAAGAAGGTAAAGATATTACACCAGCGAAATTAAAAGCATTAAAAAAACAAGATAATGCAAAGTTAAATTAAAAGATGGGCGAAGCCCATCTTTTTTTGATTTTAGTAGAATTGTTTATTTGATAACTTTCCAATTACGGTTGATTGTCGCTTCAATTGTTCCCCGTTCTAATATGTAATTCGCAATAAGTTCAGACATATCAATTGGTATGTCTTTTATGATGGGTTTATTTTGGTACATAGAATAATTTCCGCCACCACTTGCGCGATAATTATTCATGACTACGTCATATTCTTGATCAAGGTGAATGGGAGATCCATCATATTGTAGGGAAACGACTCTTTCACCAATGGGCTTTGAAATATTTAATGTGTACGAAATTCCTTCCCACATATCGTAATTATAATGCTGTGGTTTTGGTTCGGTATAAGCAGGATTTACAATAATATTCCCATCTGTATGTAACGTGAAATATTCAGCAGATAGCTCAAGGGCTTCTTTTATATCTTTTCCTGTAATCCTTATGACCTTTAATGTATTTGGATAAATATAATTTGAAACAATATCTCTCATTGTAATATGTTTTGGAAAGCCAGAAGATTCATTATGAAATAGGCTTGTACAAGAGATATTGACTTCAGCTACTTCCATCTGCACTTTATTTATAAATTCGATAAAAGGATGGTCTTGTAAACGTGTTTGCATCGCAGTGTGAATTTGCATGTCACCAATAATGGTGCCGATTGGTTGATCTAGCCATTGTTGCGTTTGATTTTCGTAGTTAGATACAAGTGAAAGTACTTTTTCGTCTGCTTGAACGCCTTTAACAGACAACAGTTCCGAATGACATTTTTTAATTATCCATCGATCCTTATTTTGTTCTAATTCTACCCGAACTTTTCCTAATGAATGCCCATTAGATCCGGGTTGTACAATTGTTACACCATTTACTTTCGTATTTGCAATAGAGCGATGTTGGTGACCTGTTAGTAATATATCAATACCATCTATTTCTTGACACATCGCATATCCTTGATTCTCACCAGTTAAAATTTCTGTTGGTTCTCCAGATTGTAAATCCCTTTCAAAGCCACCATGATATGCTACGATTAGTAAATGTGGTTGTTCCTGTTCACGAATGTAGGAAACACATTTTTTTGTTGACTCTAGCGCATCTTCAAATAGTAAATCTTTAATATGGTGTGGCTGCTCCCAATTCGGGATGTAATGTGTTGTAACTCCCAAGATAGCGACTTTTATATTAGGGTGTATGTGTTTAATGACATAGGGTTTGCCGAAGTAAGGATCCTTTGTATGTTTATTTAAAATATTTGCGGATAGATAAGGCATATTCGCATTTAATACAGCTTTGTTTAATACATCCATTCCATAGTTGAACTCGTGATTTCCGATAACGGCAGCATCATAACCAATGTAATTAGCGATAAGTGACATTGGGTTGTTTGTATGCGGTATATATTTAGCGTAGTGATAGGTGAATGGAGTTCCCTGTATAAAATCGCCGTTATCGATCACAATTACATGTTCGTGCTGGCTACGCTCTTGTGTGATACGTGTTGCAAGTTTGGCTAATCCTATTTCTGCATTTTCATTATTTTGATAGTGAATCGGATAGACCGTACCATGTACATCGCTTGTTAGTAGAATGTGTATATGAACAATGTTGTTCTTATTCAAGCTTATCAACCTTCTTTTTTGTTATCTTATGATAAATCATAACAGATAATATATATTTGTTTTTTATTGAATGTTTAGAAAAGCTAAAATTTATAAAGAAGAAAATGAAAGTGTTTTCGGATTATCGTATGATGACAGGAGAAGGAGGAGAATATTATGGCTTTGCAACATGAATTTGTATTTGTTTCAAATGAAAAAGGAGAGCTAAGTTCTGAAGATTTTTCTTGGCATAACAGGGAGTTTTTTATAAAGATGGATCGGTTGTTGAAGATTGTGTGATATTAAGTGATGAAATAGTTTTGTATGTGTCAGATTTTTTGCAGTGGATTCCGACTTATAATCCTTTTCGGAAAGAAAAAGGATTTGGCCTTCATTATTATGGCATTACAAAAATTGAGAATGAAGGAGCGGAAATAGCGATTGATTTATTTCGCTCATTAATCAATCTATTTTCATTGGGACCTGAAAAAGTAGAACTCACAGGCTCATTTCAATGGACGGTAGATTGTGATACGGATGGAGAGTATGAACAACTTATTTTTAATCGAGATAGTCTCTGTGCAGATTTAAAATCTTTAGTCAAACTACTTCATAAAGTGAAAGAAGGAGAAGGATATCTTTTGCATTTTGGAGTTTAATTTTTTCTAAATAAAGCTGAAATAAAAGAACTAGCATTTGCAATAAATAAAGAAATAACGGCAATAAGAAACAAGAGAATGGCCATGAAACTATATAGATATCCTAATCCTTCACTTGTTATCATTACGTCCCGATCAAAATACAGTATGCCAAACGTACTAATGGAAAGAATAAGCATGACAACACCTGGGATGTATTTGTGGTGGGATTTTAATTTGACTGAAAAGTAAATAGAAAGAGTTGAAATGAGAGTCATAACAATAATAAAGGTGTAGGAAGCTGCTTCTTCACTCATTATTTCGCCTTCTTCCGTTTTTTATTTAATCTATACGATGAAAATTAATATATATTCATTTCTATTATACATGTTGTGATTAAATGGAAAATAGAATAGGGGTTAGGAAGGTGGCTAAAAATTTTTAGTGTTCGTGCATTAAGATACAGATAATTCCCTTTATTTTTAATAAAAAAATAAAGAAAAAGTATAACATATTGAATGCCCATACATTCCGAAAATTACAGTTTTTTTTATAAAAAATCGAAAAAACATCAACATATTTGTCGATACATGTTGTATAATCTTGCGTGGGAAGATATCATATAAATGTGTAAAACGTTTACTAATATAAGCGAAGGGAAGAATAGCATGTCACATTCAATCGAACAACTTTCTATCAACACGATTCGCACATTATCCATCGATGCGATTGAAAAAGCAAACTCTGGTCACCCAGGAATGCCAATGGGTGCAGCACCAATGGCTTATACATTATGGACTCAATTTATGAAACATAATCCAAATAACCCAACGTGGTTTAACCGCGATCGTTTCGTATTATCTGCAGGTCATGGTTCAATGTTATTATACAGCCTACTTCATTTATCTGGTTACGACGTAACAATGGATGATTTAAAGAATTTCCGTCAATGGGGAAGTAAAACTCCAGGACATCCTGAGTATGGTCATACAGCAGGCGTAGATGCAACAACTGGCCCACTTGGACAAGGTATTTCAACAGCTGTAGGTATGGCAATGGCTGAGCGACATTTAGCAGCGAAATATAACCGTGATGCATACAACGTGGTTGATCATTATACATACGCAATTTGCGGTGATGGCGATTTAATGGAAGGTGTTTCTGCTGAAGCGTCTTCACTAGCAGCTCACTTAGGATTAGGTCGACTTGTTGTTTTATACGATTCTAATGATATTTCATTAGATGGTGATTTAAATCGCTCATTCTCTGAAAGTGTAGAAGATCGTTATAAAGCATATGGTTGGCAAGTAATCCGTGTTGAGGATGGAAACGATGTTGAAGCAATTGCAAAAGCAATTGAAGAAGCAAAAGCTGACGAAAAACGCCCGGCGCTAATCGAAGTAAGAACAACAATCGGTTTCGGTTCTCCAAACAAATCAGGAAAATCTGCTTCACATGGTTCTCCGCTTGGTGTAGATGAAACAAAATTAACAAAAGAAGCGTATGCTTGGACAGCTGAACAAGACTTCCATGTACCAGAAGAAGTATATGATAACTTCCGTAAAACGGTACAAGATGCTGGTGAAACAGCACAAGCTGAGTGGAACACAATGCTTGGTGAATATGCACAAGCATATCCAGAATTAGCAAATGAATTACAAGCAGCAATGAAAGGTCTTCTTCCAGAAGGTTGGGATAAAAACTTACCAACTTATGAATTAGGATCAAAAACAGCAACGCGTTCTTCTTCAGGTGCTGTAATTAATGCAATTGCTGAAGCTGTACCATCATTCTTTGGTGGATCTGCTGACCTTGCTGGTTCTAACAAAACATACATGAATAACGAAAAAGACTTCACAAGAGCTGACTACAGCGGTAAAAATATTTGGTACGGTGTACGTGAATTTGCAATGGGTGCAGCAATGAACGGTATTGCACTTCATGGCGGTTTAAAAACTTACGGTGGTACGTTCTTCGTATTCTCTGATTACTTACGCCCAGCAATCCGTTTGGCAGCATTAATGCAATTGCCTGTAACATATGTGTTTACACATGACAGTATTGCTGTTGGTGAAGATGGCCCAACACATGAACCAATCGAACAATTAGCGGCGCTTCGTGCAATGCCAAATGTATCTGTTATTCGTCCTGCTGATGGTAACGAGTCTGTTGCAGCTTGGAAATTAGCTTTAGAATCTACAAATAAACCAACTGCATTAATTTTAACTCGTCAAGATCTTCCAACATTAGAAGGCGCAAAAGACGATACGTATGAAAAAGTTGCAAAAGGTGCGTATGTAATTTCTGCAAGCAAAAAAGAAACTGCTGATGTAATCTTACTTGCAACTGGTTCTGAGGTAAGCTTAGCAGTTGAAGCACAAAAAGTATTAGCAGCAGATGGAGTTGACGCAGCTGTTGTCAGCATGCCATCTATGGATCGCTTTGAAGCACAATCTTCTGAGTACAAAGAATCTGTATTACCAAAAGCAGTAACAAAACGTTTCGCAATCGAAATGGGTGCTACTTTCGGATGGCATCGCTATGTTGGTCTTGAAGGAGATGTATTAGGTATCGATACATTCGGTGCTTCTGCTCCTGGTGAAAAGATCATGGAAGAGTATGGATTTACTGTAGAAAATGTTGTTCGTAAAGTAAAAGAAATGCTTTAATGATTTGTGAAAAATCTCTCCGGCATGGAGAGATTTTTCTATGTAAATGAGTTTATTCGACAGAAAAAGTTTTTTCTTTCTCCGCAGTCAGACAATCATTGCACATTTTCTTCTATATAATGTAGAGAAAAAGGTTGTCCAGAGCGGGAGGGAAAGCATGAAAACGTATGAATTGTATTTAATTCAAGAAGATATTGCGAAGGCATACTTTGGTCGTGAGTATTTGTTTTTCGATTTATTTGCTCGATTTTCAGAATCTGGTTCCCTTTCGGAAAAGAAAGTGTTATATAAGCAGATGATGTATATTACGATGCCATTACAAGTAATGAAAATTCACCATAAATTAGAACAAGTTTTACGCGGCTTTGGGAAGTATGATCGAACACATCATACACACATGCTTTATACTGGGGCAGAATATGGCGAAATAACGGTGAAATCACAATATATTCAAATGAGTACATCTGGAAATGTATCGATGGAAACGACTTTCTTTGAAGTACTTAGGAAATGCGAATTGACATTTTTAGCAATGGATTATGAAAATAAAAAGTATGGCTGGCTCAATCCTCTGAAACAAGCACGAACATATGTGTAAAAAATGTCGAATACAATCTTGTCTTATTGAAAAGGTTTTAGTACACTGTAAGGTAGACAACATGAAGGAGGAAAATATATGTCAATTTGGGTAGTTGTTCTAGTGGGCGTATTAGCACTAGTAGCAGGCGTGGCGTTAGGATTTTTCATCGCCCGCAAATATATGATGAATTACTTGCAAAAAAATCCACCAATCAATGAGCAAATGTTAAAAATGATGATGATGCAAATGGGACAAAAACCATCCCAAAAGAAAATCAATCAAATGATGAGCGCAATGAACAAACAACAAATGAAATAAGCGCCAAAGGGCACTCGCTGAGAGTGTCCTTTCCTTTTGGAAAACTTTAGTGTTTAAAACTTTTAAAAATTCTGTATTTTTGATAAACTGAAAACATCGCTCATTTCAAGGGAGGGGGATATAATGAAGGTATTTTTTAATTTAGCTTGGTTTTTTAAACAAGAAAAACGGGCGTACATAACGGGAATTATTTTGTTATTTGGTGTAGCACTTCTTGAACTTGTTGCACCAAAAGTAATTGGAATTGTCGTAGACGAAATTAACAACCAAACGCTAACATCTGAAAAGCTGTTACAGTGGGTTGTTCTTTTAGTGGTTGTCGGGATTACAATGTATATACTACGTTACATATGGCGTATTATGATTTTTGGGTCTTCTTTAAAGCTCGCGCGTCAATTACGAAAGAAGTTATATGAACATTTTACAAATATGAGTCCATCTTTTTATCAATCACATCGTACAGGGGACTTAATGGCACATGCAACGAATGATATTCAAGCAATTCAACAAACTGCTGGAGCGGGTGTTTTGACGCTTGTTGATTCGTTAGCCGTAGGTGGATGTGTACTCTTGGCTATGGGGTTTACAATTAGTTGGAAGTTAACGTTATTAAGCCTAATCCCAATGCCGATTGTAGCGTTCTCGACTAATTATTATGGTACTTTACTGCACAAACGTTTTCATAAAGCACAGCAAGCGTTTTCTGAAATCAACGATAAAGTACAAGAAAGTATGAGTGGGATGAAAGTAATCCGCTCACTCGGTCAAGAAAAGGAAGATTTACAAGCATTTCGAAAGAAGTCAGAAGATGTGGTCCATAAAAATATGTTAGTTGCTCGCATCGATTCATTATTTGATCCAACAATTTCTCTTATTGTCGGTTTTTCATTCCTAATTGCTGTATGTTATGGCTCGTTATTAGTTGTTCGTGGTGAACTTACGGTGGGTGAGTTAATTACATTTACAACATATTTAGGGACGCTCGTTTGGCCGATGCTTGCATTTGGTTGGTTATTTAATATTATGGAACGTGGTCGTGCTTCGTATGATCGTGTGGAAAAAATATTATCGCAAACTTCAGATGTTGTGAATAAGGAGAGTGCGGTACATAATGTAGCAAGCGGTGATATTACGTTTGCAATTGATACATTTTCTTATAAGAAAAATGAAACACTTAATTTAGAAGATATTCATTTTACCCTGAATAAAGGTGAAACATTAGGTATTGTTGGCCGCACAGGTGCAGGGAAAACGACTTTGTTAAAATGTTTAATCAGGGAATATGATCATTTTAATGGAGCACTGCAAGTTGGAGGAAAAGATATTCGTGATATGACGCTTCATGGCATTCGATCTGCTATTTCGTATGTTCCTCAAGACCATTTCTTATTTTCAGCAAGTATAGGTGAAAATATTGCATTTGGAAAGACCGATGCTACATATAAAGAAATTGCACGTGCTGCTGATATAGCTTGTATTCATGATGATATTGTTCAATTTCCAGAAGGGTATGATACGGTAGTAGGCGAACGAGGGGTATCATTATCAGGTGGACAAAAACAACGGATTTCTATCGCGCGTGCATTACTAACGAATGCTGAAATTTTAATTTTAGACGATTGTTTATCCGCAGTCGATGCAAAGACAGAGGAAACGATTTTAACAGCGCTGAAACGAGAAAGAGAGCAAAAAACAACGATTATTACAGCGCATAGATTAAGTGCAATCCAACATGCAAATCTTATTCTTGTTGTTGATGAAGGGAAAATTGTAGAGCGTGGTACACATGAACAACTAATGGGGCAAGAAGGTTGGTATAAAGAGATGTATGAAAGCCAGCAGTTAGAAGCGTTAGTTGAGAAGGGAGGCATATAATGGCTGAGAAAAAAAGAAGCGATTTATGGCGATTACTTTCTTATATGAAACCATATAAAGGTTTATTGTCTCTGGCATTTCTATTTTTAGTTGGGGCAACTGTTACAGAAATGATGGGACCGTTTTTAATTAAACAGTTTCTGGATGAACATTTAGTTCCGCGTGACTTTGAGCAGTCAGCGCTTGTAACCCTATTTGTTGTATATATGATTGCTCATTTATTAAAGGTTGTATTTACGTATTTAAATTTACTATATTTCCAAAACATTGCTTTCAAAATTGTGCAAGATATGCGAGTTGAAGTGTATGAACATGTACAAAGGTTATCATTAAGCTTTTTTGACCGTACACCAATTGGTACTCTTGTTTCTCGTATAACAAATGACACAGAAGCAATTAAAGATTTTTATGTAAGCGTGTTATCGACCTTTGTAAAAAATGTTGTGTTTTTAATCGGGATTTTAGTGGCAATGTTTTTACTTGATGTGAAGCTTGCTTTATGTTCTCTTATATTAATTCCAATTATGTTTACAATTATGGCGATGTATCGTAAGAAAAGCTCTGTTTTTTATTTGGAACTTCGGAATCAATTAAGCATTTTAAATGCGAAGCTCAATGAATCGATTCAAGGGATGAATATTGTGCAAGTGTTTCGCCAAGAAAAGCGGATGCGAAAAGAATTTGAAGAAGTGAACGATAAGCATTACGGTGCTGGGCGTCGTACGTTAAAATTAGATGCGTTATTTTTACGTCCAGCAACAGATCTTGTTCATATTATGGCTATCGCTTTCGTGCTTGCATTATTTGGTATTAACGCCTTAAATAGTCCAGTTGAAGTCGGTGTATTATATGCTTTTGTTAATTATATTCATCGCTTTTTCCAACCTGTAAATGAAATGATGATGAAGCTCTCTTTCTTCCAGCAAGCCCTTGTTTCTTCATCACGTGTTTTTCATTTGATGGATGAAAAAGATTTAGCGCCTGTTCAACAAGGAGTTGGAGAGCCGAAAGTACATGAAGGAGAAATTGAATTTAAAAATGTTACATTTTCATATGATGGAAAACGTAATGTTTTAAAAAATGTATCTTTCCATGTGAAACCTGGGCAAACAGTAGCTTTTGTTGGGCATACTGGAAGCGGGAAAAGTACAATTATGAACTTATTGATGCGTTTTTATGATATTAAATCGGGTAATATTTTAATAGACAGTGTAAACTTAGAAGAATTTGAAGAGCAGGAAATTCGAAAGAGAATGGGACTTGTACTTCAAGATGCATTCTTATTTGCTGGAAATGTAAAACAAAACATTCGTATGTATAATGAAAGCATTACCGATGAAGAAGTAGAAGAAGCAGCACGATTTGTGCAAGCGAATACGTTTATTGAAAAGCTACCAGAGCAGTATGATACAGAAGTAGTAGAACGTGGAGCTGCATTCTCAAGTGGACAAAGGCAGCTCATTGCTTTTGCGAGAACAATTGCGACGAATCCGAAAGTGTTAGTATTAGATGAAGCAACAGCAAATATTGATACAGAAACAGAAGAAGCCATTCAAACAGCACTGCAGCGCATGCGAAAAGGGAGAACAACAATTGCGATTGCGCACCGTTTATCTACTATTCAAGAGTCTGATCAAATCTTTGTAATGCATGATGGTGAAATCGTAGAGAGAGGCACACATCAAGAATTACTGAGTAAGCAAGGATTGTATTACAATATGTATTTACTTCAGAATAAAGGAAGCCTTCAGAAAGCCTTGTAGTATTGAGGTTTTGAAGGCCTCTTTTTTTATTTTTTTAAAATGCCTCTATCTCTGTAATTTCTGTTACACCCCACATACTGAATTCGTAGTGATACTCTGTTCGCTCAATACATACACCAAATTCTAAATTATCTCCGACTAATATAAAATCTCCATAGCCATTTAGGAAATTTGTAATGATTGATATTTATGCTAAGTTTTGGAATAGTTCGTTTATATCCAGGTTAATAGCTTCAATTCCATGTTCTCTAAAGAAAAATAATCTACCTTGATTAGCTGGGAATTTGATGATTTTAGCTACTTCTGCTAATAAATCTAACGATAACTTTCTGTTTTCTTCATAATTCGTATTTCCAAAAATTGTTTTATCTGACAAGTTGTCTAACTTACTAAATAATTCTTTACAAAAAATAGAGTTAGCTTCCGGATCCATAAATGAATCTATAGAAATAGGAATGAATTTAGAGACTTCGTCTATAAGGTCTTTTCTTTGCGTGTTTCTCCAAAGTTTTCTTCTCAGTACTTCAATCCTTTGTTTTCTTGCATTACTCAATTTTTTCACCTCTTTTTAAATGATTTTATTTCTTATTGAATCTAATAGAATTTTTAAGAGAATCTCCAGCATACTGATTATAACTTCTTTTTCTAGTAGTACTTTTTAATTCATATTAATATCGATAAAATCTGTGAGTTTTTGTTGAGAAACATTTGTACTATGGATGAATGAAAGGAATTAAGGCGCATAGGAAGAATATCGTTTATAAAGAATAAGGCGATGCGGTCAAACTATCCTACTCATTAATTGAATAAATATGACCCTTAGAAATTTTAGAAGAATATGAGACTTGGAAATTATAGCAGTTATTGTAATAGTATAGCAACCTATAAACTCTGCGTCATCTTTTAAAAAAAGGAGGGTATTTATTATGCAAGCGTCGTTTAAAAGATGTATGGTATTGATTGCTGCCTTCATTTTACTAATTACTTCTTTTAGTGGAATTACAACTGCTGAGACAAATATTAAGCCAATTTATAGTGGGATGCTTCCACCAAAAGAAGCATTTAATCCAGGAGATTGGTTTTTAGGTGAGAAGCCTTTAAATTATGATGAAAATAGGCCACCGATTGTTTTTGTACAAGGGAGAAATGGAAGTGCAGATAGTTGGTATGGAAAAACAGTTTATCACGATGTAAACGACATGTATGATTATGCTTATCGTGCGGGATATCAAACTGTGTTTGTTCAACTATACGATGCAGCTGGAAAGGGATCTGCTAGTCAGTGGGACAATGGTAAATTGTTGGCTGCAAAGTTAGAGGAGATTTATAATCATTTTGGTAAAAAAGTGAATATTGTGGCTCACAGTAAAGGTGGAATTGATACCCAAGCAGCGCTCGTTCAATACGGTGCGAATCGTTTTGTAGGAAAAGTTATTACACTAGCTTCGCCACATTATGGGTCAAATTTAGCAGACTTATCCTATAGTTGGTGGGCGGGATGGCTGGCTTCATTACTCGGATAAAGAGACGATGGCACGTATTCTTTACAAACAGGTGAAATGGCACAATTTCGTTCTGTAATAGATAACAATCCGAACGCTAAATTAAATCGTTACTATACAGTTGCAGGTACAAGCTGGGGGCCGATTTTCTCTGCTTTATCTTTAGGTGGGTTATATCTTTCCGCGTATGGCTCTAATGATGGTTTAGTAAATGAATGGAGTACAAAATTACCGTATGGAACACATTTATTTACCGATTCTAGATTTGATCATGATAATATAAGAAAAGGGTCAGCTGTCTTTTCTCGAATTGAATCGTATTTACGTACTTCTACTGCTACATCCGTTCCTTCTTATACTTTAAATCATAATAGGGAATTTGTTGATAATTTAAATACTACATCTAATCAAACCATTTTAGGTGGAGAACTGGAGCCGAATAAATGGATTGATCAAACGATTGCGATAGATGCAAAAACGGAAGGCGTTATCTCTGTGTTAACAGCATCTTCAGAAGTGAAAATACAACTTATTTCTCCGTCGGGCAAAGTATATATGAATGAAGATAGTAAGTTTACGGTAGGAGATGAAACTTCCTATTTTGAGGGGGCGTCCATTCGAACATTTAAAATTAATCAAATGGAAATCGGGGAATGGCATGTTAAAATAATGACAGCACATGAAAAAGATGCATATATGGTTGTTAGTGATTACAAACAAGAAGCACCGTTTACTTTGAAAATGCCAGGGAAAATTAAAGCTAATAAGGCTGAATTTCAATTGAAATCATCTACTAAAGAATCAATAAAACAAGAGAATCTTTCTCTCAATGTACGAGTTGTTGATCGAGAAGGGAATTTAGTATCCCAATCGAATCAGCTGCAAAAGTTAGATGAAAATACATTCACAGGCTCTTTGTATCATATTGAAAAATCAGGTGTATATAATGTGACGATTGATATTAAAGGTATTAACCCAGAAGGGAAAGCTTACACTCGTACGATTGTGCGTTCTGTGTATATTGAAAAATAAACTGTATTTGCAAAAACAGTATGTTTTAAGGCTTGTTATATGCTGCTATTCTTTTTAAAAAGGTGTGGAGATAATGGTAAGAAGACTGTAAACGCTTTGGTCTAAGTACAGCGTAACAAAGGTTTATGAAAAATCTCCTACAGGATGGGATGTTTTTACTTTATAATAGAAGAAGCTTTCGGAAACTCTTGTAATATTGAGGTTTCGAGGGCTTCTTTTTTTATGATTGATTTTTTTTAAGTTGTTGACTCCTTCTTTTCTCTTATTTATTACAGTGTCATTAAGTATTGTAATCCCTAGAATAATTGGATAACATTTTCTTTCTTCAAATTTATATAGATAAATGGTGGGAAAGGCTATGAATTATTACACCATTAATATTTAATGTAATTTCTTCTTCAATTAGTTCGTCAATTCTTTCTACACAGGCTAAATATTTTGTATACTTTCCTCCTGTCGTGAATCATCTGAAGGATAACTTGTTCATTTTTTATAGTAAATAAAGTATGCAAAATATATCCAAATTTACAGAGCGTTATTATAATACGTAGTATAATGGATTAAAAATGATATTAAAAGTTTAGATAATATTTGATTAAGCCATAAAGGAGAAAAAAGATGGAATACGTACTTATATGTGTCATTTTAGCATTATTAGCCGGAGTGTTTGTATTGTTTTATAAAAACAAACAACTAGAATCAGAGAACCAACAAGTAGAATTTGAAAAGACAAAGTCCATAGAACACTATCAAAGTGAGATGGCTGCAACTGTAGCGGATTATGAAGAAAAGCAGGAGACATTAAAAAACATAGAGCGTAAAAAATACAATAATTTAAAAGAGAGTGCAGCTAGAGAAGTAGAGAACATGAGAATGATGAAAAATCAATTAGCGGTGCAACATAATAAAGAACGCAGTGAAATGCAACAGAAATATAACAACGAGATACATGTGCTGCAAAATCTAATTACAGAGTTACGAACGTATGCTAAAAATAGTGAGGAAATGAATACGCATGAAATATTACATTATATGAAACGAGGTTTTGTTCAGCAAGGAATCATAACTGAAGATGAATTACATATTATCCCAAGTGTATTTCTTCCCCAGATAAAGAGTAGAAACGGGAATAAAATGGAGTATGCTCGAGTTGATCATATATTGTTATCGATAACAGGAATATATGTAATTGAGACTACAGAGTGGCAAGGAAGAATGATTCACGGATTGACGAAAGAAAATGCAGGGATATATTCATTTATGATTGATGAGATTGGTATGTATCAAAATGATTATGAGAAGGAAGAGACATTTGTTTTTATAAAAAAGGGAGATTCAATGACTCTAACGGTAGAAAACATAGAGAATCCTGCTTATAAAGCAAGATATCTTTCAACAATTTTATATGATTATTTGAAAAAGGTTAATCCTCAAACGCTAAAAGAAGAAGTGAAGCCGATGGTTTATTTCGGAAATGAGACAAGTGGAAGTGGAAATGAAATAATCGATCTTTCCAATGAAGTACTGCCAAGATTGAAGGACAGAGAGCAACTGGTTACGTATTTTAGAAATGAAAGATTGGAAGGGAAAGTACGATATACAGTGCAAGAGTTACAAGGGATAAAAGAAATGCTTGAATGTATAGAAGAAGTGAAGTTGTAAAAAATCTGATGGGATAAAGGTGATTTTTCATTGGGGACGTATAGAGATACTTTATTGTGGGGAACATTGTATGTTTATATCTTTTTATATTTGTTTATATATATCGTTTTCATATTCATCATTAGCATGGCTCATTCGTCTTATACTATTGTGAGTGTTTTAGCGGTATCACTTCCTTTTATTTTTTTACTAACCCTTCAGCGAATTGTTTTATATTTCTCTAGTGGTAATAATAAGGGGAAATGTAAAGGGATTACAATTGTAGGAACAGTATTCTTTAGTATTTGTATTGTACAACTAGGTGTAAATGAGTATAATTCAAAGTTTCACACAGATAGATGGCTAAAAGATGAAGGGAAACGTGTATATATGGTAGATGATCTTCTAGCTAAACATAAACTAGTAGGAAAACCTAAGAAAGAGATTATACAATTGTTAGGAAAACCAAGTGAAACAGGGCGTTTGAAGGAAATGAATCAAGCGGTGTATTACCTTGGAGATGAAAGAGGGTTTATTTCGATAGATAGTGAATGGCTCATTCTTCAATTTGACAATGATAATAAGGTAGTAGAGTATAAGGTATATAAAGATTGAAATAAAAAAAAACAGGAGACCGTTATGAGTTATGGTCTTCTGTTTTTTTGTAGTCTATGTAAAAAAAAGTAAAATAATAGAAATTTCTGTCTATACGAATTGGAGAAATTTCGTTATACTTTAAACTAGTTTAGTAATCTAGAAGTTTATGGGCAGTAAGACCTCCACCTTAAAATTCAGTAAAAGCTAAGAAGTTAGATGGGAAATCAACTGCACGTAAAAATCTGATTGATGAGGGATGAAGAAAAAAACACTGATTAAAGTTTCACCTTATTGGTCAGCGGGATGCTATAAAGTTAAAATTTTATAAAAAGAAATGGAAAACAATATATAATTAATTTATTGAATATAAGGATAAAACAAAAGGGGGTGTACATATGGAAGATTTACAAACACTCGGTTCATTTTTTTTAGGCCTAGGTACAATGTTCGCAGGATTAGGGGTACTGCTTGCAGGTATTGGTGTGTATACAAAATTTTCACGTGAATCAAAATGATGAAAGCATCCGTACAGGATGCTTTTTTTCAATATGCTACAAAAAGGAATCGTATATTCTTTATGGAATAAGGAATGAAAATGGCAGGTGAAGTGTATATATAGATGCATTGGAAGAATTTCATAATTTTACATCCCAGTTCCATGACGAAATATTACTGATAAAAGGTAGGAGTTTTAAGTAATAAGAATGAAAAGGAGGTAAGACGGTGAAGAAAATACCGACTGAGGTCCTGAGTAAGGAATTGATGGAAAGAGAAGGGGTTATATCTATTACAGTTAAAGAATTTGAGAAAATTGAAGTAGGTGGAGTAGTGGTATCTGGACCAGCTATAATTTTAATTAATCAAGATTAACTGAGTATAGTACATATGATGAATATAGAAAAATAATAAAAGCATCCTGTGTGGATGCTTTTTTATTTGCTTAAAAAAAGAAATATATTGGATAATAGAGCTATTGGAGGGGAAAGAAAGTGGCTATTATTATTACAATGTTTCTAATGGGTGTTTTATTAGGTTTTGTTGGGGCAGGCGGAGCAGGCTTTATTATTGCCGTGCTCACACTCGTATTTCATGTGCCGATTCATATAGCGGTTGCAACATCATTAACAGCAATGGCATTTACCACACTTTCTGGAGTTATAAGTCATTACCGAGAAAGAAATGTTGTCGTGAGAATTGGCTGTATTGTAGGGGGATGTGGTGCAATTGGATCATATATTGGATCTAAACTTGGTGCTGTGATTCCTGCGCATCTTCTTCATTGGTTTACAGCTGGAATGCTATTTTTATCAGCAATATTCATGTTAATTCGTTTGTTTTTTGTGCAAAATCATAGGGAGTTGTCTGCTGGTTTGTCGGATCAGTTAACGCCATCTGTACTAGGGAAAGGTGCTCTGTTAGGAGTTGTAACTGGGATGTTAGCAGGAGCATTTGGAATTGGTTCAGCACCTTTTATTCAGATAGGGTTAATGGTATTACTTGGTTTATCAATTCGTCAATCTGTAGGGACTACAATGCTTGTTATTTTACCAATTGCAATTGGTGGAGGAATTGGATATACTTCGGCAGGATATTTAGATTACATGTTATTAGTGCAAGTATTAGCTGGAACAATGCTCGGAGCATATATAGGGGCGAGGTTTACTAATTATGCTCCTCGTATTATTTTGAAGTTTTCGATGATTATGACACCTGTTTTAGCTGGATGTATGTTATTAATGGAATAAGAAATAGAATTCTGGGGGGAGAGAGGTGTGACTGTTCATTTTCATAAATTGTTATGTGTAAGTTTCTGGATTGCATTACTTATATCGGGAATATATCCAAAAGATCTTTTTACATGGTTTTTAGAAGTTGTACCTGCAATTATTTTAGTACTCATTTTAATGATTACATATCGACGGTTTCGATTTACAACGATCACATATGTATGGGTTTTTATTCATATGTTAATATTGCTCATTGGAGGACATTATACATACGCAGAAGTACCGCTATTCAATTATTTTCGTGATGCTTTTGATTTAGAAAGAAATTACTACGATCGTGTTGGACATTTTATGCAAGGATTCGTGCCGGCATTATTAACAAGGGAAGTGCTTATAAAGGTAGTTGAAATTCAAAAAAAAGGATGGCTAGAACTACTTGTAATATCAGTTTGTTTAGCATTTAGTGCGTTATATGAGTTGCTAGAGTTTACGGTTGCAAAACTAACAGGGACAGGGGCGGAAGCGTTTCTTGGAACGCAAGGAGATGTTTGGGATACGCAATGGGATATGACACTTGCATTAATTGGAGCAATGTTGGCAATGAGCTTATTTCGTAATGTTAAAAATATAAAATGATATATTAATATGTTTTACGTATGAATTATGTAAGTAATTCATATTTCCCATATAAAAGGATTTACTATAATATAATGAGTGTAACGTTCGAGTATTCGACGTACTACTAGTATTATATCCCTATCCCTTTTCTAAAAATGCGAACAAGTTTTGCCCTATTCTATTCAATATTAATTGTATAGAAATATATTGTTCGATGTCCATTATGGAACGTACATAATGGAGAAATCCCGATCCTTAAAGAGGATGCCCCTAATCTTCATGTGAAAATATGATCGGATGAAGAAAGCTGACCAATGTATGGTCAGCTTTCTTTTTTGTGTAAAAACAATTCTTCGGTAATTTCGGTTTGTAATAGCAGTGTTCTTCCAAAGCGGCGTTTGCATTCATCTCTTACTTTTTGAATGGCAAGTGCATGAGAAGTGGCAGACACGGTGACAGTTGCTTGGCGAGATTTTCGATTTTCTTCACAAAAGACACATTCTACAACATATTTAGAAATCATCTTCTCATCCTTCCGACTGAATTTCTACGAATGAGTTGTCGTTGAAGTTGATATAATCTTTCGTTACAAATTCAGCATTTTCCTCTATTTTCAAGGAGAAGAGTAGGGGGAGAGAGAGTAGAACTAGCGTCAATGATAAAAGACCGCACATTAACTAAGAGTAATGTGCGGTCTTTTATGTATAGGGATTATTATAGTATTACAAAGTTTTGCTAATTTTAGTTTCTGTATGAGTGTTTTGAGTAGCTTTTTTCTTTATCTTGATGTAATAGTAGCTATAACAAAAGATGATAAATGGTACAGTGCAATAGATTCCTAGTCTTTGCTCTGGGATAAAGATAAGACTTATTAATATAATACCATACAATCCAAAACCAAGAATTGGTACAAGAGGATAAAGTGGAGTTCTGAATTTTAAGTCTTCTAATTTTCCACCTTCAGTTAAATAATGTTTGCGAAAAAAGAATTGAGAAACACAAATTGACATCCAAACAATAATTGTAATGACTCCGGAAATTGAAATTAGCCATAAGTAAACAGTTTCAGCAGCTACAACACTTGTTAAAAGAGAGAAAGCTGAAATAGATATTGTCATGATTAAAGCGTATAGGGGTATCCCGCGTGATGATAATTTCTTTAAAAAGGCTGGAGCCATATCATTTTTTGATAACGACCAAAGCATACGAGTCGCGGCGTATAGCCCTGAATTTGCAACAGAAAGAACGGCAGTAAGAATGACAAAGTTCATAATATCAGCTGCATATGGAATACCTATATTATCAAAAACAGCAACAAATGGGCTCTTTGTTAATCCTGCTTCTTCCCAAGGAATCAAGGCCACGAGGACAAAGATTGCTAAGACGAAGAAAAACATCGTGCGCCATATAATATTTCTAATAGAACGTGGTAAAGTTTTGGCTGGATTTTCACTTTCGCCTGCTGCGATTCCGACAAGTTCTGTACCTTGGAAGGAATAATTAACTGTAACCATTGTTAGTAAGATAGCTGCAATTCCATTTGGGAATAAACCACCATGATTAATGAAATTTGAAAAAAGCGGAGCTGGTTCGTTTCCTTTTAAATCAATCAAACCGAACATAGCGGCGCCGCCAAGAATAATGAAAGCGATGATGGCAGATACTTTAATACTTGAAAACCAAAATTCTGTTTCTGCATAACTACGAGCAGATAAGGCGTTAATGGTGAATATTGTAACACCAAATATTAAACACCAAACCCAGACGGGAATATCAGGAAACCAACGTTGCATTGTAATACCTGCAGTTGTAAATTCAAGACCAGTAGTATTTGCCCAGCTTAGCCAATATAACCATCCAATGGTAAACCCAGTTGCGGGATTTATGAATTTGGTGGCATATTCCTGGAAGGAGCCTGAAACAGGCATTGCTACAGCAAGCTCACCAAGACATAGCATAACGAAGTACATTAATAATCCACCGGCAATAAAGGCAAGTACGGATCCACCAGGCCCAGCTTGTCTTATAATAAAGCCAGATCCATTAAATAGTCCCGTTCCAATTACACCACCGAGTGCAATCATGAATAAATGCCTACTTTTCATCGTACGTTTTAGTTCATTATTTGTATTACCTAATTGCGTCATTGTTTTCCTCGCTTTCATAATTGATGGGGTGAAAATCGATATTTTTCCGTATTATGGAATATATTCCGTGATGCAGAATCTTGTTATAATTTTCAGATAATTAAAAAGAAAAGTCAATATTTTTTTGTTTCCGTTTTCAAATTATTATTTTTGTTTTTATTTTTAGAAAATTTAATTGATTTCAGTTTGGATTTTTGCTAAATTGATAGTTAATTAAGGTTACTAACATATTACAAGTAAAGTTGAGGCGAGTTATGGTACAGTCCATTGATCGAGCGATAGGTATTATTAAGTTATTGAATTCTACAAATGAAAAAAAGTATTGGGCTATTTCTGATATAGCTGATAGGACACATCTCCCGGTTAGTACGGTACATAGGTTACTTAACTCTCTAATGGAGCATAGATTAGTTACGCAAATTTCAGAAACAAAACAGTACACAACTGGACCGATGTGGATGGAAATAGGATTACGTCAATTAGAGAAGATAGACTACAGATCTGTTGCAAGAGAAGTGATGAAGCGTTTGGCCTCTGAAATTGAAGAAAGTGTTTACTTGAACATTCCAAATGGAACACATTCTATCATTATTGAAAGAATTGATAGCCCTTTAAAAATTCGAGTTATTGATAACTTAGGGGAACAGATTCCTCTATCCATTGGCGCCGCAAATAAAACGATGCTTGCCAATATGAAAACAAATGAAATGGAACACATTGTAGAACATTTACTTTCTTCTTTACCAGAACAAAAGCAAGTTCTTTTTGATCAAATCGAACAGATAAGAAATGAAGGATATGCTGTGAGTTATGGTGAAAAAACAGAGGGGACAGCCTCAGTAGCTGCACCTATTATAGGGTTTAATCATAAAGTAGTAGGAGCATTAAGTATTGGGTTAATTAGTCATCGCATTAACGATGATCGACTATCTTTTCTTATTAGTAAGGTAAAACAAGCAGCTAGTGAAATATCAATAAAAATCGGCAGAACATCAGAATCATAATTTTGATAGCCTGTCGTCATTTTTTGTCCGTATATCGGAAATGAATTTCATAATGTGGAAAAATAGGGGGATTTATATGTCAAAGTGGCAATCAAAGGAACAATTGGTGCAATTATTAAGCAATCTTGTTGAAATTCCTAGTATTACTGGCTCGGAAGCTGAAGTTATATTGCCAGATTTTGTTATGGAACAATTATCTGACTTACACTATTTCAAACAAAATCCACATCATTTGCAAAAGAATCCGACAGGGGATGGAAGATATTTTGTTACGGCTCTAGTAAAGAAAAATAATAGTACAAAAAATACAGTAATTCTTGTTAGTCACTTTGATGTTGTAGATGTACAAGATTATGGAGTATGGAAAGAAGATGCATTTAACGCTCAAAAATTAACATCTATGTTTTATTCTCATAAAGATGAATTACCAGATCATGTACGTGAAGATATAGAACAGGGGGACTGGTTATTTGGTAGAGGAACAATGGATATGAAATGCGGTCTAGCTTTGCAAATGGCGATGATTGAGCAAGCTTGTGAAGGAAGATTTGATGGGAATATCCTCTTATTGGCTGTTCCAGATGAAGAAGTGAACTCCGTAGGGATGAGGACTGCTGTTCCAAGATTATTAGATTTAGCAGAAGAATATAACTTAGAATATAAAACAGTCCTAAATTCAGAACCTATGTTTTCGCGACACCCTGGTGATCAAAATAAGTATATTTATACTGGTTCTATTGGTAAGGTGTTACCTGGTTTTCTTTGTTATGGAAAAGAAACACATGTAGGCGAACCATTTGCAGGATTAAATGCGAATTATATGGCTTCATTATTGACAGCTGAATTAGAATTAAATACGGAATTTTGTGATATTGTAGAAGGTGAGGCGAGCCCCCCACCAACTAACTTGTTACAAAGAGACTTAAAAGAGGATTATTCTGTACAAATTCCTCATCGTGCAGTCACATTATTTAATTTGTTTTTATTAGAAAAAACGATGACGGATGTCATGGCGTTGTTACATCAAAAAGTAATAAAAGTAGCAGAGAAAATCGAAGAGTCGTATGAGAAGCGAGCATATCGGTTTTCTAAGTATAATCCTTTCATACCGCCTAATCTTCAAGTAAATGTATTAACGTATGAAGAGCTTACCGCTTATGCAATTGAGCAGCATGGGAAAGAAAAAATAGATAGGGTTCAATCTGCTGTTATAAAAAATAGAGGGAATAAAGATGATCGTGCAGTCACAATTGATTTAGTTGATAAATTAGCTATCTTATGTAAAGAAAAGGCACCGATGATTGTAACTTTCTTTGCCCCACCGTATTATCCGGCTGTGAGTTCACGGCATAACTCTTTAATTAAAGAGGTGGTTGTAGAAATGGAAAGATATGCTCACTACAATCATGGAATTACATTTAAAAATCAAAATTATTTTGGGGGAATTTCAGATTTGAGTTATGTGGGCTTACAGTACCCAGCTGATTCGATGAGTTCACTCGTAGACAATATGCCATTATGGAATAAAGGTTATTCGATTCCACTTGGGGAATTAGAAGAGTTTGATGTTCCGGTATTAAATATGGGACCAGTAGGAAAAGATGCACATCAATGGACAGAACGCCTGGACGTAAATTACGCATTTGAAACGCTATTAGATATGTTACCTATATGTATTGAAAAATTACTTGTTTCTAATAAAATTACACAGTCGTAGTTAGTTTATATAGGAGAGAAGCGGATTAAGAAAAGGATAGAAAATGTAGCGTTATATTACAGTTTCTATCCTTTTTCTTGTAATGATTTATTTCTATCTTGTTATTTGTGGGTAGTAAACCTGATTGATCGGGATAAATAAAATAAGAGTATAGTGTTGTTTAATGTAACCAAGATAAGAAAAGTGGAACAATGACTAAACTTGCGCCAGCTGTCAAAAGCATAGATAAACTTGCAATTGTACCTTCAACTGGCCCAATTTCAAATGCTTTTGAAGTGCCAGTTCCATTTGCGCTAGTACCTAACATAATACCTTTTGCGATAGCTGTTTTAATACGGCATATGCGAATGAGAGAAGGACCTAAGAGTGCTCCTGTTAATGCGGTTAATACAACAAATACTGCTGTTAATTGAGACATACCACCAATCATTTCTGAAATTGCCATGGCAATTGGTGTTGTTACGATGTGTGGTGCTAGGCTATGTTCTAGCGATGAATCAATTTGAAAGGCATTTGCTAGTAAAGCTGAAGTGATAACGGATAAAAAAGAGCCGACAACAACATTAATTAAAATAGCACTTGCATGTTTTTTAAACAGATCAAAGTATTTATAGATCGGCCATGCAAAAGCAACTGTTGCTGGCTTTAATAGTTCAGTTAGCCAGTGACCACCAGAATCGTATGTTTCATAAGATGTATCTAACCCGAGTAATAATGCGATTAACACAATTGGACAAACGAGAAGGGGAGAAAGTATACTCCAGTTCCAGCGCTGATATAGTTTTTTAGATATCCAATATGTGAATAGTGTTAATAATAAACATAAAAAGGCAATCATTGTGCTGATCCTTTCCGCTTTAAAAGCAATTCTGTTAAGATCCCAGTTACGAGTGTTACGCAAAGAGTACTAATCATGATAATTAAAATGAGATCGATACCATATTGCGATAATGTATCTTTGTAGCGGATAACAGCGACAGCAGAAGGAATAAAAAATAAAATAAGTTCTTTTAGTAAAAAGTCTGCTCCGTCTTGAATCCATTCTTTTTTCACTAGGTTAAATTTTAATGAAATTAATAATAAGAAAATACCGATAATACTTCCTGGAATAGGGAGGTGTGCCTGTTTTGCGATCCATTCACCTGTCCAAGCGAAACAAAATAATAGTAAAATTTGTCCGCTTAATTTCCACCATTTCATACAGTAACACCTCTTTCGTTTCGTTTGTTACATAAAAATTGTAAAAAGAATTAACAATTTCTACTATACGTTCTTTCAAAAAATTTGTCTAATATATAAATTATATGTTATTAATTTATTATACATATTAATGGAAAAGGGTGTCCGAAATGGAATTACGGCATTTGCAATATTTTGTTGTGGTGGCAGAAGAGCTGCATTTTGGTCGAGCAGCCGCTCGTTTACAAATGACACAGCCCCCACTTAGTCAACAAATTCAGCAATTAGAAAAAGAAATGGGGGTTACGTTATTTTCAAGAACAAAGCGGAAAGTTGAGCTAACAGAAGCAGGAGAAATGTTTTTAAAAGAAGTAAAAAAAGCATTTGATCAAATTGAAAAAGCAGTTGAGGTTGCACAAAGTGCACAAAGAGGAGAGGTTGGTTCGCTTTCAATTGGATTTGTAGGGGCAGCTATATACGATATTTTACCGTCTATTGTTAGAGAATATCGAAAGAAGTTTCCAAGAGTATCTGTTGCACTACATGAATTATCAACACCAGATCAAGTTCACGCGCTTCATGATAATCGAATTGATATTGGATTTTTACGTCCGCCAATTAATACGCAATTACTAGAGTTAGAACCAATTCAAAAGCTTTCGTGTACACTATGTTTACCAAAAGCGCATCCGCTAGCAGAGAAAGAAGAAATTCATATTGAAGATTTGCAAGATGAGCCATTTGTATTCATAACGAGACCGGTTTGGCCTGCGTTATATGATACGATTTTATCATTATGTAGGAACGCTGGATTCAGTCCACATATTGTACAGGAGGCAACAGAGTACCAAACTGTTATGGGGCTTGTAGCAGCGGGAATTGGATTAACAGTGATTCCGGTTTCTGCGAATAAGTTGTACAAAACAGAAGTTGTATATAAGGCTATATATGATTCTAATTTTGTAGCAGAGATGTCAGTTGCATATCGGAAAACAAATAGTAACCCTGAGCTGTTAGAGTTTTTAAAAATTGCTAGGGAAAAGAAACGAATAGAAGTAGAAAACGATAAGTAAAATGACAAAAAAGAGGAGATGCTATTCTGAGGCATCTCCTCTTTTTATTTCAATACTGACTAAGTAGACATGTTCATTTTCTCGGAGCAATCGTTGGCGTGATTCTTCATCTTCTATAGAGAGTGCGGATATATGGTTTTTATTTGTTTTTATCCAAGCAGCAAGGACTGCTCTTTTGTTATATTCTATGTTTTGAGGATTGTTAATTTCTTCAAATGCAGATCCATTAATATTAGGTAAGCCATTTTCAGAAGCAGTCATGGAACCACCATCAATACCTATGAACCATTGCCAAGTTTCATTATTCGTATGTTGAAATATTTGCTGACCAACGGCTAATTTTATTTTTTTATCTATAAAGTCGGAAGAAGAAAGCCTAACTATATCTTTTATTTTTTCTCCATTTTGGTAATATTCAATAGTTGTAAATATTTTAGCTTGTTTATGAGGAATGGTAACTTCATAAAAAGAAACATGTTCTTGTTGTAAGGGTAATAATTGTAAAAGAGCAGTTTCCTTTTCTGATAATTTATATGGTTTTACAATTGTGTATGAGTCTGTATTTTGCTCGACAACACAACTACTAAGAAAAGTAATCAATAAAATGATGCTGAGAAGAAACAGTTTTCTCATTTAATCCCTCCATATTAATATATTTGCTCTTATAGGGGTTTTTCTGTTCAGTATAACCGTAGACATAAAGTCATTTTTCTCCGACTTAAGACCTAGTAAAGATTCCGGTTGTAGTTCGATGTTAAAAAAATCATATTTTTATACACTGGTAGTATAGAAGATTGGACGTTATAAAGTAAGGTAGGGGAATCAATTATGTCTTTATTTCGGTTAGCAAGGAAAAATATACAGAACTATGCTGCCCAAAGATTAAAGCAATTTATATGGATTGCAACGAGTACAACAATTTGTTTTTTTATTGTATCTATTCAATCAAACGAAATGATAGTAGAAAAGCTGCAACATATTCCGTTATTTGTGGCGCTTTTTTATTATGTGTCTATTTTTTTGTTGTTTGTATGTAGTTTTATTACATACAAAATGATAAATAGTTTTTTAAAGACAAGAAAACGAGAATTTCAATTGTATGAAGGCAGTGATATGAAAAAAAGAACAATGGTGTGTTTGTTGTGGCAGGAACAGTTAGTGATTTTTGGTGGGGCTGGTTTTTTTGGATTGATTCATGGTATGCTATTTTTAAAGTTATGTACAATTATTTTCATGAAAATAGCGAGGATTTATGGGGGATGTAGTGCGCCAATTACAATTTCTTCACTATTAGTAACGACATTATTTATTATTATTTTAATTGTATTATCGATGTGGCAATGTTATCAATATATACAAGGTTTAAAAAAGAAAAGTTCACATAAAACAGAGAAAAAGGCATGAAACATCATGTCTTTTTCTCTGTTTTACATGAGGAAATAATCGTGATACAGTGAAAAGAACTTAATAAGTGTGAAAAAGAAAGGTTGTATGGAATGACAAATGAGCAGTCGATAGTAAAAGTTGATCGGTTAACAAAGCGAATCGGTTCAAAGACATTAGTAGAAAATATAAGCTTTGAAGTGAAAAAAGGTGAAGTGGTTGGTTTGTTAGGGCCAAATGGTGCTGGGAAAACAACATTAATGCGAATGATGGTCGGTATGATTCGCATGACGGAAGGGGAAGTATGGATAGATGGTCAATCTGTAAAACGGGAGTTTGAAAGTACAGCAGCAAAAATTGGTGCTGTAATTGAAAATCCAGAATTCTATCCTTTTTTAAGTGGTTATGAAAATTTAACATACTTTGGACGTATGAATGGCAATGTTACAGAAGAACGCATTGATGAAGTCGTTCAACTACTGGGTATGGGACAAGTCATTAATCGTAAAGTAAAAGCATATTCGCTTGGTATGAGACAACGATTAGGAATTGCGCAAGCGCTTGTACATAATCCAGATGTACTCATTTTAGATGAACCGACAAATGGATTAGATCCAAATGGTATTCATGAAATGCGAATGTACATAAAGAAAATTGCACATGAACAAGGGAAGGCTGTGCTTGTTTCAAGTCATTTATTATCTGAAGTTGAATTAATGTGTGACCGAGTTATTATTATTCAGCATGGAGAATATGTGGCAACACAAAATATTCAGCAAGATGAAAGCATGGAGCTGGAGACAATACATATACGTGTTGATGATGTGAAACAAGCAGCAGAACTTTTAGAATATGATGTCACGATTCAAGATAATGAATTGATTATGACTATGGAAAATAAAGAAATTCCAAATGTGATTCGTACATTAACAGAACGAGGGATTCGTATTTATCGTGTGTATGAAGAAAGAAAGACATTGGAAGAGAAGTTTTTAGAATTAACAGGGGGAAAGGATATTGTTTAATTTAATCTATAATGAGTTGTATAAAATCTTTAAGCGAAAGCGAACGATCATTCCGTTTGCTGTTATTACAATTCTAGTTATCGGTTTAGGGTGGGTGTCAGTTAAATATTTTCCATCTTCATCAGGAGATTGGAAAGTAGAATATCAAGATCGAACGACAGAAATTGAAAAAAAACTTGGGAGTACAAAACAGGATATTATCAATCAAAGATCGGGAGATGAGCTTGTTAAAGAGTATCAGTTAAAAATGAAGCATTTAGATACAAATACTCCACCAGCAGGCGATTCACCGCTAACTTTTATGAGAGATACAGGTTTAATTGTGTTTCCAATTTTATTACCATTTATTCTTGTATATGCAAGTACAATTTTTGCGAACGAGTACAATTGGGGAACTTATAAATTTTTAATGATTCGTCCGGCAAGTCGATTTAAAATTTTAACAGCAAAGTATATCGCAATTGTTATTTTCTCTGCATTATTATTTATATTTAATATGGTTTTCTCACTTTTATGTGGGTTTATTATTTATAAATTTCAACAGCCTGCATGGGTAGAGTTTATCGTACAAAATGGAAATATCGTTCAGCAAAATATATTTGTTGATGTGAGTAAGTATTATATATTAGAATGGTTGCCAACTCTTGTGTACGCAGCATTTGCTTTTATGATTTCTGTTTTAACGAGATCAAGTGGAGGGGCTATTGGTATTTCCTTATTCGTGGCGTTATCTGGGGGGGTTATTTTAATACCAGCGTCTAGGTACGAATGGATGAAATTTTTATTACCAGCAAATACAGATTTATATGGAATCTTAAATGGTGGTAGTTTCATTCAAGGTGTAACATTCCCATTTGCGTCTTGTATGCTTCTTATATATTTACTTGTATTTTTAGGCATTTCCTATACTGTATTTTTAAAACGCGATTTAACCTAATGATAGGATAAGATGAAAAAGCCGTTAAGAAGAATAATCTTAACGGTTTTTCTTTATCTTAATTTGTTAATCGCTTCCTCAGCTAGTAAAGCAAAAAATTGTGCACTAATAGGTAACGCACCTTCATCTAATGTAAAGGCAGGATGGTGCCACTCTTGCGTACCATTTGTCCCCATAAAGACGAATGAACCAGGTATTTCTTGTTGGTAGAACGAAAAATCTTCTCCTGCCATAGACGGTTTTGGTGAAATAATTTGAAGTCCCATTCTTTGAGCAATATGAGTAGATAATTCTGTAAGTGTTACATCATTATGAACAGCAGGAGGACCTGGATACCAATGGAATTTAGCTTGGACACCAAGTGCATCAGCGACGCCTTTAATAACACGCTTCATCAATTTGGGGATTTTTGTACGTGTTTCTGCCTGAAATGTACGGACAGTTCCTTCTAAAGTTGCATTTTCAGGAATAACGTTCCATGTATTTCCTGAATGGATATTCGTTACACTTATGACAGCGTTATGAAAAGAACTAATATTTCGACTTACAATCGTTTGCAGTGCCATAACAATTTGGGAAGAAGCGACAATCGGATCAACACCAGCGTCAGGTACAGCCGCATGTGTTCCAATCCCTTTAATTTCGATTTCAAAACGGTCGACTCCTGCCATTAGTGGACCGTCTTTAATACCGATTGTTCCAACTGGTAGATCGGGTTTATTGTGCATACCAAAGATTGCTTGGACATCTTGTAAATGGCCCGATTCTATTACTTTACGTGCCCCGTCACCGCTTTCTTCTGCAGCTTGGAATATGAACCTAACAGTACCGTTAAGTGAAGATTCATTCGCCTTTAATAAGTAGGCAGCACCGAGAATGGATGCCGCGTGAAAATCGTGACCACATGCATGCATTTTTCCAGGGTTTTTAGAAGCGTAAGATAAATTCGTTTCTTCGTGTATAGGAAGAGCGTCAATATCGGCACGGAGCGCAACAGTGGGCCCGTTTTTATTACCAGAAACCTCAGCAATCACGCCAGTTTTTAAATCAGAATTAATGATTGTTATGTCAGCTTCGTTTAACCAGTTACGTATCGCTTTTGTTGTTTCGAATTCTTCGTAAGATAGTTCTGGATATTGATGTAAATGACGGTGGATAGAGATTAGTTTTTCTGTTAATTGATTTGTGATAGGTTTCATTATATTATGTGCCTTCTTTCTCAAGGTAAATTTCAATTGGTGGTTTTCGTAAAATGTATTTATTAGTAAGTATATAGGAACTTAGTTCTTTTGAACGAATCGATAAAAATATCTTTTGAGTTAATTTTATAATTTTTTACATATAAATATTGTATCTTTTACATTTTAAGATCGTTATTTACAAGAAATTCATAAAAGCAAGATATACTAAAACATGTAAATACAAATACATACAAAATTCGTGTAGAGACCATAGTATAACGCAGCGGGGAATGTTTGGAAATCGCTATTGTTATTTATGGTCTTTTTGTATGAAAAAGGGGAGAAAATAGAAGAAACAAATGTTAAACAGGCATTAAATCAAGCAGCTAAAGAAACAGACCGTGCGTTAGAAATTGCGAATCGAGCTAAAAGTAATATGAAACAATTAAAAAGAGGCTTCTCATCTTGAGAAACCTCTTTTTGTTTAAGCAGCAACTTTCTTATGTGTATGATGTTTTTGATAACGCCCGCGCATCGTATACGCAATTTGCGGAATTGCAATTCCAACCAAAATAAGCGCCACACCAAGCCATTGAGAAGAAAGTACGGCTTCTTTTAAAATAAATACAGACATAATTGTTGTAACAGGTAGTTCAGCTGCCCCAAGAATAGTTGCTAAGCCGGAACCGATTTTTGGAATTCCGATTGTAAAGGCAATGGATGGAATTACGATACTA
Organism: Bacillus pfraonensis; assembly: GCF_050768835.1. Classification (NCBI taxonomy): domain Bacteria; kingdom Bacillati; phylum Bacillota; class Bacilli; order Caryophanales; family Bacillaceae; genus Bacillus; species Bacillus pfraonensis. The sequence goes on from NZ_JAHCDO010000015.1 coordinate 50,978, forward strand.
AACGTCCCTAGCCCTAAACCGTATTTCCAAAGTCCTTGTGAAATAGCTCCGTTAAAAATAAATGTTGGTGGGAATACTATCATTACTAAAGTTAAAGCACCCGCCATTAAGAGAACGCCCCGTGGTAAGGATGGTACTTCAACAGCAACCTTACCACTGACAAAAATGTATGTTGCAAATGTAACAGCAGATAGTAAACCTAATATGATTCCAGTTGTATCGAAGTCACCCGCTGACTTTTCTAATAATCCGCTCGATAAGAATGTACCAGCAAGTAAAAAGATAACGGAAATGACTTTTTCTCTTGACGGTAATGTTTTTGTCGCAACAGCTTCAATGATAATTCCCACCCAAACGAATTGGAATAAAAGGATAATGGCAATAGATGCCGGTACAGTTTTCAATGAAGCGTAATAAAAAATTCCTGTGAAACTTGCAGATGTTCCAGCGACAAATAAAATAAGCATTTGTTTAAGTGGAACGCGGTGTCTAGAAAATAGGAGAGTAATTCCAAGCAAAATAAACCAACCGAACAAATATTGACTACCAATTACTTCTCCAAGTGAAAACCCTTCTGCGTATGCAAGTTTAACAAAAATAGCTAAAATTCCATAGCTACATGCTCCTAATAAAACTAATAGAGAATAACGAAGCATGAAAATTCCTCCCATCCTATATATTTAGTTGTTCCAAAACGGACATATATAACTAGATGGAAGTATACAAAATTAAAAATGAAGGGTCAAATGAAAGAAAAGTGTGACATTTTATAGAATAATAATAAAAGTATGATATTTATGCATAATCTTGAAACTTATAATTATAGAAGTATTGTAAGACAAGGAGTGGATTGTATAAAGTTATCATTTGAAAAAAATATTTTTTTACAGGAAATGTATAGTACACAGAGATGTGATATACAAATCATTTGTTGTTTGGAAGAAGCTTTGATATGTTAATGAGTAACAGCATATTATTTATAATAGAAGAAAAATGAAAACGCTTCAGAAAAATATATAAATCCACTTTGATTTTTCGACAGATAAGCTGTGGCTATGGATAACAAAAGGTGACTGCTACTTGTTTTCTCTCTTTGTTTTCACCTAGCATGGGGCAGGAAAAGGATCTGACCGCTTCTATGCATGGCGGGATGCTCTTTCTCCTGAAAAGAAGGGGGGTATTTCGGTTTCAAATTTGTATAGCAGTGTGCAGCTTTTTTCTTATTAAAAAGTTGTAAATAGTGAATTCATGAATTGTTCATAGTATTTTCTGTTGTTTTTGCTACAATAATTGAAGAGGAGAGGAGTGAAAGGATGCAAGATATTAATATTTTTTTAGCATTTGGGGCCGGTTTTTTATCATTTATTTCCCCTTGTTGTTTACCGCTTTATCCAGCATTTTTATCGTACATAACGGGAATGTCGATTTCTGAATTAAAAGAAGAAAATGCAATGCTTCGTAAAAGAAGTATGATACATACAGCGTTTTTCTTATTTGGATTTTCTATCGTGTTTATTGCGATTGGATTTGGTACAAGTTTTATTGGATCGTTCTTCCAAGATTACAAAGACTTAATTAGGCAGTTAGGAGCAATATTCATCATTGTATTCGGACTTGTAATTGTGGGAGTATTCAAACCAAAGTTTTTAATGCAAGATCGTAAGTTTACATTTAAAAACCGTCCAAGTGGTTATATAGGATCTACTTTAATTGGTTTAGCATTTGCGGCTGGTTGGACGCCATGTACCGGACCAATTTTAGTAGCTGTAATTGGATTAGCTACCACGAATCCAGAATCAGCAATGATGTATATGATTGCTTATATACTTGGATTTGCAATACCGTTTTTTATACTTTCATTTTTTATTACGAAAATGTCTTGGATTAAACGACATAGTGGGACGTTTGTGAAAGTAGGCGGATATATCATGATTGTTATGGGGATTTTCTTATACTTTAATTGGATGACAAAAATTATTGCATATTTTTCAAGCCTATTTGGTGGTTTTACCGGTTTTTAGTATTATTCTGTGAAAATGTTGGAAATACTAACAGAAAAGCATATAATGAAACTATATTTTCATATTGCCACAAAAAAGGATGAGAAAGTATGAACTTAGTTCTTTTATCAAGTATTATTGCTGTTTGTATGGCTGTAGGTGCGATGTTTATTCGTTTAAAAGCAGCAAAGAAACCAGCAACATTGAAAAAAATCATTCTCCCTCCGTTTTTTATGAGTACGGGAGCACTGATGTACATTTTTCCGGAATTTCGTCTCACACCAGCAGAAATGCTAGAAGCAATCTGTGTCGGTTTGTTTTTCTCAATTTTTCTGATTAAAACATCTAAATTTGAAGTGCGTGGACAAGATATTTATTTAAAGCGTTCCAAAGCTTTCGTATTTATTTTAATTGGTTTGCTCGTGGTACGTATTGTCTTTAAAACATATTTAAGTCAATCGCTTGATTTAGGACAACTAAGTGGAATGTTCTTCTTACTTGCTTTTGCAATGATTGTCTCTTGGAGAATTGCAATGTATCGCTCGTTTACGAAATTGCAAAAGGAAATGGAAAAAGAAGATGGTTTTTATAATGAGAAAGATATGAAGTTAACGTAAAAAACCTCAAGACTCCTTGAGGTTTTTTATTTTGCCAAAAGTGATTGATAACGGGAATAGTCAATTTGCTTTTCTTGTAATTTTTTAATTAAAAACTTATGATCTCGTTTTGGGGTTGCTACAATATATCCTTTAATGATTAAATCTTCAGTTATTTTTTTTGCTTTTTCTTTTAACGCTAGTTCTCCGATTTTACCAGCAATTTTGGAACGAGCGACGTCACGGAACAGTTCGGGAACAGGGCTTACAAGTTCTTCTAATAATTGTTTTTGCTCATCATCCCATAAGTGTCTTGTTTGGTCAATATAGTGCTGCTCCCAATCTAAAATAGACATGCCGTCTTCTTTCGGTAGGCGTTTTAAGAATTTTCGGAACATAAAGTATCCACCGATAGACATAAGGCCTAGTAAAATAACAGTCCAAGTCACAATAAACCAACTAAACCATCCTTCGAGCAAGAATATACCCCCTTTGCGATAGCAGTTTTCCTTTTACTAGTATTATAAGCAGTGGGATTGATAGAAAGCAAGAACGCTTGGCCATTTTGACCAAGCGTTATGAATTAAACGAAGTATAGTTGTTCGACACGTAATATATCATTATCATCTTCTAAATATTCAATGATAAGTGTACCAACTTTACGGTCTTTATCTTCAGTTGTGAAAATAGAGTAAGAAGTAAAACGTTTTGTTGATAGGCCGCTAATATGTGTAGGAAGAGAAATGTAGTCGTTATTGCGGAAGAACTCCATGAGTTCAACATCTTCAAATTGTTTTCGATCCACTGGTTGATTTGTATAGCGACGTTGCAGTTGTTTTAAAGATTCATTCCAAGAAATTACTTTTGTATCGTATACCATTTGTTCTATCTCCTTACTATATGTAATCATTAAGAACATATGTTCTAATCTAGTATACCCTGTTTTGAATGAAAGGGAAAGCAAAAAATAATGTAAGCTTGGCTTTCCAAGCTTACATAAAAGGCGTCCATAATCGTCTCTATTTTTATTATAAGCTAGATGGAAATAGGAAACAAGGTGGGAAGTATTTTGTTGATAGTTTGTAAAATTCCGTTTATTGTAAAAAAGAGGTTTATTTTAGTGAAAAAGGATGGGGAAAATGACGTATATCATTTCACTTCAAGGACCAATGGCAAGCGGGAAAACAACGTTAGCAGGGAGATTAGAGCAAAGAGGTTTTCAAATTATATATGAAAATCCTTATGAAATTGTAGAGAAGAGAAAAAAATTAAACTTGGATATTTACACAAAAGAGGGGTTTATTACAAATCAAAAAATGTTTATGGAAGCAAAAATAATAGAATTTCAAAATGCACGAGGAAGTATTGTGATATTTGATCGTGGTCCGGAAGATATTGAGTTTTATACACTACATTTTCCAAAATTGATAGGGGTGGATTGGGATATTGAAAACGAACTAAAAGAGGAATTGTATCATTTAAGAAAATGTCGTTCGAATGCAATTTTTTATTTGGATATTTCTAAAAAGAAATTGCAGGAGAGAAAGGAGAGTGATACGTCGAGAAGACGCAGTACATTTGAAGAACAGTTAGAATTGGTGGAAGTGGAAAGGGAGTGGTATAAACATTTGCCGGTTACATATGTGAATGCTGATGAAGTGACAGTAGGAGAAACAGAGTATTATTTTATAAAGTGGCTCAATGCAAAGAGGGGGAGAAAATTCATAGACTGAAAATACATATAAAAGCTAGCAATTTGCTAGCTTTTATATGTAAGAAGAATAAATTTGTTTCATTACTATAGGTAGGATTTCTTTAAGAGTAATACCTATTTAGCTTAATAACTAAAGTTTTACTGCATCTATAATTAGCGATGGAAAAACGAGTTTATCCCCTTGATTTCGTGGGTCATATTTCTTGGAACGAAAAATAACTCCATCGGTTCCATTCCATTCATTGTAATGAAAATGCCCATCTTCATCAAAATATTCAAGTAATTTCACCTCGAATCCAGCAGCTGCAAACATTTTTCTTAAGGTTTTATAATTATGAACAATTTTATGACTAGCTGCGGGGTGGTCTTTAGGTCCAGGGCCCCCAACTTGTACCCCTTTTTGATAATCTTTATCTGGAAAAAATCCATCAGGAACGGCACATCGAACGTAACCACCATGCTTTAAAAACTCATAACATACTTTCGCCGCTTCTATGCCTTCTTCAAATGATAAATGTTCCCATACATGCTCCGCTAAAATTGCCGCTAAAGAATTAGGATCAAACCTTTTTATCCAATCTTCCTTTTTTAATAAATTTAATTCTTCCTCATTCGTATGTAACCAGCCAGGGTTATTATTATATCCCCCTGCACCAATTACCAGTTTAATTTCCTCTTGTTTGATAGCCAACAGTTTCACCTCTTATATTTTTTATTATTGTTATATTATGTTTATTATATAAATTTTCTTTCATAGGGTATCACCATATCATCATCAACCTAAGATAAATTTAAAGAATTTGTTATAAAGTAGATTCAAGCTCATTTTGTACATCTATAAATAGCAAGTGTTTTTGGATCACGCCATACTCCTCCATGAAGAGATAATTCATTTTCTATTTCAATGGTTAGCCATTCTTTCATTTCTGAATGAAGATGAATGTCGTCAGGTATGTTTAAAGATGGAAACATACTAGAGATATAGTTAATGATAGGTGTAGCATGATGAAATAAAAGTGCATTATGGATAACCGTTTCCTCCACAGTTTCAAAAACAGATTGTAATAGTTGTTTTCCATTTTCTAAACAAAATGGAGAAGCTGATGGTGATTTTTCAGGTAAATCGAATGCGACTAACATTTTGTTACACATCTCATCCATACGGGATAACGAGATTTTGGAATTTGTTGTAGCAAGGAACCTGCCTCCAGGAGAAATTACTTTATGGAATTCTTGAATGGTTTTTTCAACATCCGTCATGTGATACAGCATATGTCTTGCGATGATCCAATCATAAGAATTAGCTGAGAAAGGTAGTTTGGTAGCGTCTCCCAATTTCCATTCAATATTTCCATTTTGCTGCACCCCATTCATAGCAGCTTCTCGTAGCATAGTTGTAGATTGATCTAGACCAGTGAGATGTCCCTTATGACCGTCTTTTTGTAGCAATGCTAGGAAATTTCCGTTAGCGCATCCAACTTCTAATATTTTTTCTGTTCCTTGTAATTGTAGATGATCTATTACAATCTTATCTAAGTCTATTCGTTTTTCCTCATATTTTTTATGAGTATTAATCCGTGTTTGCAAATGGTTACTTACAGCGTATTGCCTTTTTACATCATTCAACTTGTCTGATTCCACCTTTACACAAAATTGCTGAATAGCATGTGTTAACACATTTGTTTTATTTAGACTTTCATAATGAAGTGCGGCTTCAAATCTTCCTAGTAATCTTTCGTCAATTCGAAAGTGAATATCTTTTCTCTTAACCAATTTCGGGTCCCCCTTACAGCTGTTAGTGAGACTATAGCATGTTTGGGAATTTTCTGTAAATGGATTGTGTACACAATGGTAACAGAGTATTAAAAAAATTCATTTAATCATCATTTAGACTATTGACGATTAAACCGTTTTCATATATTCTTAAATTAAGTAATATTCAAATAATTCACAAGAAATGAGAGAGTCACATGCTTCTTCAAGGAACACATCGAATTGGTCGTATGGCCATGTTGCTCGCACTTGCGGACGAGAATGAAAGCCCTGTATTATCCATTCCAAAAGGTTGGAAATATTGTACGGGGAAAGTGGGTTCGATGAATTCGCAAAAGGTTGTCGCAGCAATGGAAACAGCGGCTAAAAGTAACCAAGTTATTGAAACAGACGTTTACAGAGAAACGCATGCACTTTATCATGCAATCATGGAAGCGTTGTACGGAGTGACGAGAGGTCAAATTCAGTTAGCAGACGTTCTTCGTACAGTAGGTCTTCGGTTTGCAATCGTGCGCGGTACACCATACGACGGAAAAAAGGAAGGCGAATGGGTTGCTGTTGCACTTTATGGAACGATAGGTGCGCCTGTAAAAGGATCTGAGCATGAGGCCATTGGTTTAGGAATTAATCACATATGATTTGCCCATAGTCTATTAGTTAGAAGGGGGCCTTGCTTTTTAGGACAGAAGTCTGTCTTGAAAAGGTAAGGTCCCCTTTTGCTCTTTTTAAGGAGGAAACAGGATGATTACGTTAACAGGACATTCATTGACAGTAGAAGAAATGAAACGCGCGCTGCTTGAAGGAGAAGGAGTAACAGCTTGTCCAAGTAGCATGCAAAAAGTAGCGGAGTGCCGTGAAGCTGTTGAAAAAATTGTAGAAGAGGGAAAGGTTGTTTACGGTATTACAACCGGGTTTGGGAAGTTTAGTGATGTATTTATTCAAAAAGATGATGTAAAGACACTTCAACATAATTTAATTCAATCACATGCATGTGGAATAGGGGATCCATTCCCAGAAGAAGTGTCACGTGGAATGTTGATTTTACGAGCTAATACGATGTTAAAAGGGGTATCCGGTGTTCGCCCTCTTGTTGTTAATATGCTATTAGAGTTTGTAAACCGTAAAATTCATCCGGTTATCCCACAGCAAGGTTCATTAGGTGCGAGTGGTGATTTAGCCCCATTATCCCATCTTGCTCTTGTTCTATTAGGTGAAGGGGAAGTGTTCTATAAGGGGAAACGCGTCCATGCGATGGTAGCTCTTACAGAAGAAGGTTTAGAACCAATCGAATTAGAAGCGAAAGAAGGGCTTGCATTAATTAATGGTACGCAAGCGATGACAGCGCAAGGAATTCTTTCTTATATAGAAGCTGAGGCGATTGCGTATCAATCAGAATTAATTGCTTCCATGACAATCGAAGGGTTACGCGGCATTATTGATGCATTTGATGAAAATGTTCATAAAGCTCGTGGCTACAAAGAACAAGTGGAAGTTGCAAAGCGTATTCGCGATGTACTTCAAGATAGCAAGCTTGTAACAAAGCAAGGGGAACTGCGTGTACAAGATGCATATTCACTTCGCTGCATTCCGCAGGTGCATGGTGCTTCTTGGCAAGTTTTAAATTATGTAAAAGAAAAATTAGAAATTGAAATGAATGCAGCAACAGATAACCCACTTATTTTTGATGGTGGAGAAAAAGTAATTTCTGGCGGAAACTTCCACGGTCAACCAATTGCATTTGCAATGGACTTCTTAAAGGTTGGAATGGCGGAACTGGCGAATATTTCTGAACGCCGTATTGAACGTCTTGTGAATCCGCAGTTAAATGATTTACCACCATTTTTAAGTCCAGAGCCAGGATTACAGTCTGGTGCAATGATTATGCAATATGCAGCAGCTTCACTCGTTTCTGAAAATAAAACGCTAGCTCATCCAGCAAGTGTTGACTCAATTCCATCATCAGCTAACCAAGAAGATCATGTAAGTATGGGAACAATTGCTTCACGTCATGCACATCAAATTATTCAAAACGTAAGACGCGTTCTTGCAATTGAAATGATTTGTGCAATGCAAGCTGCGGAATATCGTGGTACCCAAGAGATGAGTACGGTAACAAAAACGTTTTACCATAAAGGCCGTCAGCAAGTACCTTCTATTACAAATGATCGTGTTTTCTCAACAGATATTGAAAATATTGCACATTGGTTAAAAACAAGTCGTTTTACTTTAGAACGATTGGATGCAAATGCAACACTATAAAAAGGGAAAAGGGAGAGATTAAAATGGAAAACGTAAAACAAACAATTCGCGCGCCAAGAGGTATGGAATTACAAACTAAGGGTTGGATTCAAGAGGCAGCTCTTCGTATGTTAATGAATAACTTAGATCCAGAAGTAGCTGAAAAACCAGAAGAATTAGTTGTTTACGGTGGTATCGGCCGTGCAGCTCGTAACTGGGATAGTTATCATGCAATTGTTGATTCGTTAAAAACTTTAGAAAGTGATGAAACGTTACTTGTTCAATCTGGTAAACCAGTTGCCATTTTTAAATCACATGAAGATGCACCACGTGTTCTTCTAGCAAACTCAAACTTAGTACCAAAGTGGGCAAATTGGGATCACTTCCGTGAACTAGAACAAAAAGGCCTTATGATGTATGGACAAATGACAGCTGGTAGCTGGATTTATATCGGTACACAAGGAATCTTACAAGGAACATACGAAACGTTTGGAGAAGCGGCACGTCAACACTTTGATGGTTCATTAAAAGGTACGTTAACACTTACTGCTGGTTTAGGAGGTATGGGTGGTGCACAACCTCTTGCTGTTACGATGAACGGTGGGGTAGTCATTGCAATTGATGTAGATAAGCGCAGCATCGATCGCCGTATTGAAAAAAGGTATTGTGATATGTACACAGAATCTTTAGAAGAGGCGCTAGCTGTTGCGAAAGAATATAAAGAGAAGAAAGAGCCAATTTCAATTGGGCTATTAGGAAATGCTGCAGAAATTTTACCAGAGCTTGTAAAACGTAATATTACACCAGACTTAGTGACAGATCAAACGTCTGCTCATGACCCATTAAACGGCTATGTTCCAGTAGGCTATTCATTAGAAGAAGCGGCAAAACTTCGTGAAGAAGATCCAGAACGCTATGTACAATTATCAAAAGAAAGCATGAAAAAACATGTAGAAGCGATGCTTGCGATGCAGGAAAAAGGTGCAATCACATTTGATTATGGTAATAACATTCGCCAAGTTGCTTTCGATGAGGGATTACAAAATGCATTTGATTTCCCAGGATTCGTTCCAGCGTTTATTCGGCCATTATTCTGCGAAGGAAAAGGACCATTCCGCTGGGTAGCACTTTCTGGTGATCCAGAAGATATTTATAAAACAGATGAAGTTATTTTACGTGAGTTTGCAGATAACGAACATTTATGTAACTGGATTCGCATGGCACGTCAGCAAGTTGAGTTCCAAGGTCTTCCATCACGTATTTGTTGGCTTGGTTATGGAGAACGTGCAAAATTTGGTCGTATTATCAATGAAATGGTTGCAAACGGTGAATTATCGGCACCAATCGTGATTGGTCGTGACCATCTAGACTGTGGATCAGTTGCATCTCCAAACCGTGAAACAGAAGCAATGAAAGATGGCAGTGATGCAGTGGCAGACTGGCCAATTTTAAATGCATTAATCAATAGTGTGAACGGTGCAAGCTGGGTATCTGTACATCACGGTGGCGGAGTTGGTATGGGATATTCACTTCACGCTGGAATGGTTATTGTTGCAGACGGAACAGAAGCTGCAGGAAAACGTATTGAACGCGTATTAACTTCTGATCCTGGCATGGGTGTTGTTCGTCACGTTGACGCGGGGTACGACTTAGCTGTTGAAACAGCGAAAGAAAAAGGCGTTAACATTCCAATGATGAAATAAGGAGGAAGAAAACATGCTGGACATTTTACTAACGAATATCGGTCAATTGTTAACAATGGATCAAGAAGATGGCTTGTTAAGACAGGAAGCGATGAATACGCTTCCTGTTATCGAAAATGGTGCAGTTGGTATTGAAGACGGTGTAATTACTTTCGTTGGCACAGCGGAAGAAGCGAAAGGGTTACAAGCAAAAGAAATCATTGATTGCGAAGGGAAAATGGTTTCCCCAGGTTTAGTTGATCCTCATACACATCTTGTATTTGGTGGGTCTCGTGAGAATGAAATTGCTCTTAAGTTACAGGGAGTACCGTACTTAGAAATTTTAGAAAAGGGCGGCGGGATTCTTTCGACTGTGAATGCAACGAAGCAAGCGTCGAAAGAAGAGCTTGTGCAGAAGGCGAAATTTCATTTGGATCGTATGTTATCGTTCGGAGTCACAACAGTAGAAGCGAAAAGTGGCTACGGATTAGATGATGAAACAGAGTGGAAGCAATTAGAAGTTACGGCACAGCTTCAAAAAGAGCATCCAATTGATTTAGTTTCAACATTTTTAGGAGCACATGCTGTTCCGAAAGAGTACAAAGGAAAATCAAAAGAATTTTTACAATGGATGCTAGATTTATTACCAGAGATGAAAGAAAAACAATTAGCGGAGTTCGTTGATATCTTCTGTGAAACAGGGGTATTCTCTGTAGAAGAATCGAAAGAGTTCTTATTAAAGGCGAAAGAACTTGGTTTTGATGTGAAAATTCATGCAGATGAAATTGATCCACTTGGTGGTGCAGAAGCGGCAGCAGAAATTGGTGCGGCATCAGCAGACCATTTAGTTGGAGCATCAGATAAAGGGATTGAAATGCTCGCAAATTCAAATACAGTTGCAACATTACTTCCAGGAACAACTTTCTATTTAAATAAAGAAAGTTTTGCACGTGGACGTAAAATGATTGACGAAGGTGTAGCGGTTGCTTTAGCGACAGATTTTAACCCAGGTAGCTGCCCGACTGAAAACATTCAGCTGATTATGAGTATTGCAATGTTGAAACTAAAAATGACACCAGAAGAAGTTTGGAATGCTGTAACAGTTAACTCAGCATATGCGATCAATCGCGGCGATGTTGCGGGGAAAATTCGCGTTGGACGTAAGGCTGACTTAGTTTTATGGGATGCATATAATTATGCATATGTTCCTTATCATTACGGTGTGAGTCATGTAAATACAGTATGGAAGAATGGTAATCTTGCATATACAAGAGGTGACAAAGCGTGGAGCAAGGCCACTATTTAAAGAAAAATGCAAAGTTTATAGATCGTGAAGTAACGAAATGGAGCGATATGATTCAAGTTTGGGATGGGGAAGAAATCTTTGGAGCGGCTTTAATTGGTGCGCCGCTCTCTAAACCTTCTATTAGTCATTCAGGTGCATGTTTTGCACCGAAAACCATTCGCACAATGCTAGATGCATATAGCACATACGCAATTACAGAAGAGCATGATATGAAAGAAAGTGTCTTGTATGATTGTGGCGATATTACAATGCATGTAACAGATATAAAAGAAAGCCATGCTCGCATCGCCAAGACGGTTAGTCATTTGACGAAAGTGAATCCACAAATGGTACCGATCGTTCTTGGAGGAGATCATTCCATTAGTTTTCCTAGTATAAGTGGGTTTGCAAGTAGTAAAGGAAAGGTTGGTATTATCCAATTTGATGCGCATCATGATTTACGTAATCTAGAAGATGGAGGACCATCGAATGGAACGCCGTTTCGTAGTTTACTAGAAAATGATGTGATTACAGGGAAGCAGCTTGTTCAAATTGGCATTCGTAATTTCTCAAATGCTCGTACGTACCATGAATATGCAAAAGAGCATGGTGTGACGGTGTATACAATGAAGCATGTTCGAGAGATAGCGATTAAAGATATAATTACAGAAAGTATTGAAATCTTACGTAGACAAGGGGTTACAGCTATTTATGTGTCTGTTGATATGGATGTATTAGATCAGGCATTTGCACCAGGATGTCCAGCAATCGGTCCAGGTGGCATGGACAGTACGACGTTACTTGATGCGATTACGGCACTTGGTCAAGAACCACTTGTTCAAGGTATGGATATTGTAGAAATCGATCCAACGCTCGATTTTCGTGATATGACGAGTCGTGTGGCTGCTCAGGTGATTATGAGCTTTCTGCTAGCCAGAGAAACGATTAGTAAGCAAGTTAGCATATGAAAAAAGAAGTCTCTCCTTATTTGGAGAGGCTTCTTTGTATTGTTTTATATATGAATATTATATGATAAGAGCTTATAAATTGACGTACGAGTTGGTAAGAAATTATGATTCATATATGAAATATTTTAAAAGTTATTGTGAAAAATTGAAGGCTTAATTACAAAAAGGTATAGGGGGAATCAAAATGACAAATGAAAAGAGCAAAACAGCAAGTATATATGAAGGTACGAATATAAATAATTGGGGATCATTTCAAAATGTGGAAGAAACGAAGTTATTTGATCCAATTCAAATTGGTGCTTGGTCTCTTCGTAATCGTGTGGCAATGGCACCGCTGACTCGTTGTTTTGCTGATGATGAAACAGGAGTAGTTGGGGCTGATGTAGTCGAGTATTACCGGAAACGTGCAGCAGATGGTGTGGGTCTAATCATTACAGAAGGAATTGTAATTAGCCCAAGAGCGAAGGGGAATCCAGGTGTTCCAGGTCTTTATACAAGAGAACAAATTGAGTCTTGGAAACCAGTAACAGAGGCGGTACATAAAGAAGGTGGAACCATTATTGCACAAATATGGCATGTAGGGCGTATGAGTCATCATGAATTAACAGGTGGATTCTTACCACAAGCACCTTCAGCTATAGCAGCACAAGGAAATGTCCCGCGTTTTCGAAAGCCATTTGATACGCCAGAAGCAATGACGATAGAAGAAATTCAAGAAACGGTCGAACAGTATGCGCAAGCTGCTAGGAATGCGATAGAAGCGGGCTTCGATGGGGTAGAAATTCATGGGGCACATGGGTATTTAATTGATCAATTTACTTATGAATTTGCGAATCATCGAAAGGATCAATATGGCGGAGACTTAAAACAAAGGTTAACGTTTATGAAAGAAGTATTACAAGCTGTTATAAGTGCGATTGGTGCAGATAAAACGCTTATTCGTTTTTCGGCATTTAAAGGTGATAATCCTAGCTATATGTGGGAAGATCCTGAAACAGCAATTCAAACTTTCGTAGAGATGTTCCATGAAGTAGGATTAACGATGATCCATCCTTCAACAATGAATTATACGCAAGTGATAGCTGACGGAAAAAACTTGCATCAGTTAGTTCGTAAATATTGGAATGGCATAATTGTAGGAGTGGGGAATTTAAATCCAAAAGAGGCAGAAGAAGCACTACAAGAAGGAGCAATTGATGTAGCAGCATTTGGTAGACCATTGATTGCTAATCCGGATTTTGTGCATCGTGTTAAGCATGGGGAAAGTTTAGAGGAATACGATGCAAAGCAGCATCTTGCTACATTAGTATGAATAATAATAAAAGAAGAGCACATAAGGTGTTCTTCTTTTATTGTGTAAGAAAAAATATTAGAAAATGGTCTGATAGGAGGAGCGAAAGTGAATGAAACGCTACTCGTTATTATTAGTATATTACTATTGTTATTAATACTTTTTATCACCTTTTTTATGGTTACATTTTTTATAAAGAAACGAACTCATCACTCTCTCTTAAAACTTCATCCGTACTTAGGAAGGATGCGATTTTTACTGAAGAAGATAGGACCTGAATTTCGGCAGTATTGGTTTGATAATGATACAGATGGAAACCCTTTTTTACGTTATGATTTTCAAAGTGTAATGTTTTTAGCGAAATATCGATCTGAAGTTCTTGGTTTTGGTTCAAAGCGGGATTTTGAGGCATCTGGATATTATATTACAAACGCTTTGTTCCGAATTTTTACAGCAAAAGCGATTCATCGTGAGTTTAAAGAAATGGAAACAATACTTGAACAAGCAACAGAATGAGATGTGATAGATTATGATATAAAAGAGTAAATGGTTTTCCATTTACTCTTTTTCTATTTCGTAATTATGCCTAGGTGGGGAAATAGGTAAGTAAATATCTACAGTTGTTCCCTTATTTAATTTACTTGAAATTTGTAGCTTACCGTGATGTTCTTCGATAATTTTATAGCACATCATTAAGCCTAGTCCAGTTCCTTTTTCTTTTAAACTATAGAAAGGTTCACCTAAACGAGAAATACGATCTTTTGGAATGCCACAGCCCTCATCTATAATACGGATTAAAATGAATTTTTCACCCAATTGCTTTGTTTGAATGAAAATATTCCCCCCGCGAGGCATAGCTTCAATCGCATTTTTTAGTACATTAATAAAGACTTGCTTTAGTTGATTACCATCACATTGAATTTCTGGTATGGCAGAAAGGTGATCCATAATAATATGTGTACTATGCATGATGGCAGTAGGCAAAATAAAGGTTACAACTTCTTCAATTAATGACTGGATTTGACAAGAGTGAATAGAGAGTACCTGTGGTTTTGACATTGCCATAAATTGGCTTGTGATTGATTCCATTTGCGAAATTTCACTTAACATCACATCTATATACCATTTGTTTTGTTCATTAATCTCGGGCTTTAATAATGTTAAGAATCCTTTTAACGCTGTTAATGGATTTCTTATTTCATGAGCGATTCCTGCTGTTAATTGTCCAACTACCGCTAATTTTTCAGATTTTCGTAGTAATTTTTCGGTTTCCTTCAATTCAGTAACATCCCTACCCATAACAATGAGCCCTTTACGTGAACCATCAGGGTGGAAGAGTGGTACTTTTGAAAGATCTAAAATAATATTAGATGTACTTTTATGTATGATAAATTCTTCACCATGAATAATTTGTTTTTTTTGCCATGCAAGTTCATCAATTTCTTCGCAATGTAAAAACGCTTCACGATATGCCTCATTATACTGAATGAGTTCACTATCTTTTTTTCCGTGATACGGAACATCATGGAAATCAAAGCAAGAAAGAGCGTAATCGTTTGCTTCTAGCCAGCGCCCTTCATGATCTTTAAAAATAACAAAGGCAGGCATTGAGTCCATTAATGTACGCAGTCGTTTTTCGCTTTCTTTTAACATTTTTTCGATTCTTTCAGATTTCTCGAGCGGCTTCATAATTGCATATACACCAGAAAGTTGATTTTGAATAAAAATAGGAACTAATTTTGTAACTACATCTATTTGATATCCATCTTTATGGCGGGTAGAAATTATGTATTCTTCTTGATTATCAGTTGTAGTATTTTTTATATATTGCAGTACTTGGTCAGAAATATGTGCTTCTATAATAGAGGTAATTGTTTTTCCTTCTAATTCCTCTGAAGTATATCCAAATATTTTTTCCGCAGAGGGATTAATGTGTAATATGATTCCTTGTAAGTTCAATGAAATAATACTATCAGGATTATGTTCGAAAAGGGATGCATACATTTCTGTTAATGAATAATTTTGTGTATGATTTCGCAAACGACGAGGTATGACCGAATGACGATTTTTTTGAATAAATGAGAACTTTTTACGACTCATAACTTTTCCTCCGTGCAGTTAGCATCTAAAACAGATTCAATAACCTATTATAAATATAATATATGAAAAACGTTATATATTTCTATAAAAAACAAAGTTACAGAATAGCATGTGTTTTCGTTCTTTTTAATTGGTTATGATTACAACACCTTCTCTATTATAAAACAAACAATATGCATATGGCTGTTAAGTAAATCTTATGGGATTCCATAAGATTGATATAAGTTATTTTTTTAGCTATATACAATAAAATAAAAATATAAAGGGGGAGGGGCATATGACAAGTTATATTCAAGGGATTGATCATGTACAAGTAGCAGCACCTGCAGGGTGTGAAGAAGAGGCGAGAGATTTTTATGGATATAAAATCGGTTTAGAAGAAATTCCAAAACCTGAAGAATTAAGAAAACGTGGTGGTTGTTGGTTCCGTTGTGGAAATCAAGAAATTCATATAGGGGTAGAAGCAACTTTTTCTCCGGCTAAAAAAGCACATCCAGCTTTTTATGTTCACAAAATTGATGAATTTAAGCAAAGATTAATTGAGCAAGGGATTCAAGTCATAGATGATCATGCTCGCCTGGATGTAATTAGATTTTATGTTTTCGATCCGTTTGGGAATCGACTAGAATTTATGGAGAATAAATAAAAAACTAGGTGGAGTTCCACCTAGTTTTTAACTCTTTCTAAACAATCCTAATACTTCAACAGTCTCTGTAATATTAACGAATGCTTGTGGGTCAATTTCAGAAATGGCTAGTTTCATACCAGCAAGCTCTTCTCGTGAAACAACAGTCATAAGCACACGCTTTTTTTCACTTGAGTATGCACCTTCACCATCAAGAAGTGTAATTCCACGTACAACCGTTGAAAGAAGTTTCTTTTTCATTTCTTCAGCTTGATTTGTTACAATCATAAGTGTAACTTTACGATGTTTCGTATGAACAGCATCGATTACTTTACCTGTTACATAGATTGAAAGTAAGCTCGTTAATGCTACATCCCAGTCAAAGAAAAATCCAGCAATGATAACAACGACTGTATTTAAAATAATGAGGAAACCACCAAGTTTAATATCTCTTTTGCGAGATAATAGCATACCAATAATATCAAATCCGCCCGTAGAACCATAACAATTAAAGACAAGACCAATTCCTGCTCCTGCAATTACGCCGCCAAATACAGAAGAAAGAAGCGGATCTTTTGCGACGATTTGTACTGGAATCCAGTATAATGCTGCAGATAATACGACAACAGAGACAACTGTATTAAAAATTACTTTTTTTCCAAGACCTATGTATCCTAAAATAAGAATAGGTAAGTTTAATGCAAAGTTAATAATTCCTGTGTTTACAGGGGTTACAATTCCTAAGATAATAGCAATTCCGCCAATTCCACTACTTAAAATCTTGTGGGGGATAAGGAAAAGATTAAAGGCAACTGCAATAATGATAGAACCAATAATAACTCCAAGAAATCTAACCATCTTTTTCCCGTCCTTCACTAAAAAATCATATTATTTCAAAATTATATATGAAATTGAAAGTTTTAGGGGAAAACAGTTTATTTCGGGAAATTAGACTAATTTAAAAAATCAAATTACTTTTCGAACTTTATTAAAGAGGTGTGAAGCTATGGAAATTAAAACGTATCAACAGAAAAGTCCTTTGAAACAGGAGTGCGAGGATGCCTTTTTTTGTAACGAAGATGTGATGGTATATGGTGTGTGCGATGGTGCAACACCACTTATACCATTTCAAGATGAGAAAGAACATAATGGAGCGTATCTTGCATCTCATTTATTTGCAAGTCATTTTACATCGCTAAAAGAAGTAATAAGTTTACAAGAGGTAATTACAAACGCAAATGAAGCATTACAAGAAAAAATGATAGATTATCAGATTGATACGACAAAGAAAGAACATTTATGGTGTACATGTATTGCTGTAATCCATATAAAGGATAGAAGCATTCAATATGCGCAGCTTGGTGACTGTATGATTGTTGCTACATTGCATGATGGAACGATGAAAGTGCTAACAAAAGATACAGTAAAAGGGATTAGTACACGAGCGAAAAGAAAACGTGAAGAAGATAGAAAAAAAGGACTTCCTGTACCGGAAGAACATCTATTTCATGACAGTAGGCAGCAATTAAAATATAATCGTTATCTTGCCAATATGCCAAATGGGTATTCAGTAGCAAACGGGATGCCAGAAGCAATCCCTTGGATCCAACAAGGAGAATTACCACTTGCTGAAGTGAAAGGAATATTTATTTGTTCGGATGGATTATTCCACCCAGATTGGTCACTTGAACAAACAGTGCAATATGTAAGAGGGCATAGTATAGAGGAATATGTTTCTATAATAGAAGAATTAGAAGAACAAAAGAGGATTCACCCAGATGATAAAACGATAATTATGATTGAGTTGTAAAAGGAGGGTTCGGAATGGAAATTAAACAAGCGAAGTTGAAGTTTCAAGATGAATTGCAGCCACTGCAAAATGTAACAAAACTTATCATTCATCATACAGCTGAAGATGGATGGGATGTGTATAAAACACATGAATTCCACCAAAAGGTAAGAGGTTGGAGCGGTATTGGATATAATTATTTTATCGAAGAAGATGGGACTGTGTTTGAAGGTAGGGGATTATATGTTGGAGCCCATGCAAAAGGATATAATAGTGAAACGATAGGGATTTGCATGGCAGGTAATTTTGATAAATACGATCCAACTTTCGCACAAATAGATTCTTTACATTTGCTATGTAAGAACTTTATGAAGCAGTTTTCTATATGTGAAGAACATATACTGGGTCATCGTGAATTAGAAGGTGTCACAAAAACTTGTCCAGGAACACGTTTTTCTATGGTAGAGTTAAGGGAAATATTATCGCAAAAATAGAGGAGAAGATGAGGCGTGATGAATATAAAAATACCAAATGAAAAGAAAGATGAGCTTGTAGAACAAATTCAGCAGTTTTTTGAAGAGGAAGACTTAGATACAATCGGGCGTTTTCAAGCAGAGCGTTTAATAGAAGAAATGATAAAATTAATTGGGCCATATGCATATAATCAAGCGATTAGGGACGCGAGAAAATTAATTACAGATAAGTTGTCAAATATAGAAGAGGATTTATATGTATTAGAAAAGCAGGATGGTAAGTAAAAGGGCTTTTAATAGGCTCTTTTTACTTATGTTCTTTATGTTCATGTACTCTTGAATTATTGAACTACCCCCACCTACCTCTACAAGAGCTTGAGGTGGGAGATTCTCCTGTCTCTGTCCTCACAAAAACAGTTCCTCCCGTTCAACAAAGAGGATACAACGATATAGAGTTCGATAGTGTCTATATAGAATGTATGAAGGTGCCTCTAATGCTAATTTTCCTTTCAAAATGTAGGAGAGGCAGGGGTTTTTTTGTGGAAGGAAAATGGAAGATTACTGTCGAAGGGAGTAGAAACAGATTAAAGGTGGTGCTCTCATGCAAAAGAAAGAGGTACATACATGTTCTTATTGTGGCTCTAATGATATTGGGGAAGGTGAGTTTGTTGGATATGCGCAAATAAGAAAAAAAGAGACGATGTTTACGTCTTCTCCAGTGGATGCTTATATTTGTACGGATTGTGGAAATATACTTTTATTGAAAGTGCGAAATTATCATAAGTTTAAGCAGAAACCACTATGATACATGAAAAAGAGGAGTATCCAATATTGAATACAAATCGTCTTATATTAAGAGGAATTAGCGTAGGTGATATTTTAGATACATATGAAGAAACCAATAGAGGAGAGTAGCTTGATCAGGTAACTCTCCTCTATTGATTTATAAAAAGATTGAATTTTCTAACAATAAAATTGACAAGGAGTCAATTTCTTTCCTATACTGTTATAAATGTATACAAAATAGATAGAAGTGAGGGAGTATATGAAAAAGAGCGAGGGAGAGTTTCAAAGCATTATAGAAAGAGAGAATGGGTTGCAAAGAGGACTGTCTACGAGGCAGTTATCGATGATTGCGATTGGTGGGGCAATTGGAACAGGTTTATTTTTAGGAAGTGGTATGGCAATAGGATTAGCAGGTCCAAGTGTTTTGCTTAGCTATGGAATAGGTGCAGTTATTGCTTTTTTATTGATGGGGTGTTTAGCTGAAATGACAGTAGCGCATCCAACATCGGGATCATTTGGGGCATATGCAGAGCATTATATTGGACAGTGGGCTGGTTTTACAGTTCGCTATGCATATTGGGCAAGCATTGTAGCTGCGGTCGGAACAGAGGTAACAGCAGTTTCTGTCTATATGAAATACTGGTTCCCAACTGCGCCAGGCTGGATTTGGGTCATTCTTTTTTCAGGCCTACTTATTTTTGTAAATGCTACTAGTGTCAATTTATTTGGAACAATTGAATATTGGTTTTCAATGATTAAAATTATCGCTATTCTAGGCTTTATTTTGTTAGGGGCTTATGTTGTATTTGGTACAAATGCTAATCTTGAAATGGGTGTGCAAAATTACATAAATGATGGAGGATTTTTTCCAAATGGTTGGTGGGGTATGTGGGTGGCTGTTTGTGTTGCTATATTTAGTTACCTGAGTATCGAAATGATTGCTGTTACAGCTGGAGAGGCGAAAGATCCAGAAAAAGCAGTTCCAAAGGCTCTTCGTTCAACAATCTATCGATTAATTATATTTTATTTATGTACATTAGCTCTCATGTTGATGATTGTTCCTTGGAAAGCTGCTGGTGTGGATAAAAGTCCATTTGTTAAAGTAATGGAGTTACTTCATATTACAGGTGCGTCTGGTATCATGAATTTTGTCGTGTTAATTGCAGCATTATCGGCGATGAATAGCCAATTATATATTACAACGCGCATGATGTTTTCATTATCAAGGGCTGGATATGCACCAAAGCGCTTTGGAACACTTAGTAAGAGAGGAGTTCCTGTTTCGGCTTTGTTCTTGTCTACAATTGGAATCGCGTTAGCAACCATAGTTACGATTGTTTCTCCTAATCAAGCGTTCATGTTAATGATGGGAATCTCCATGTTTGGAGCGATGTTCACATGGATGATGATTTTTGTTACTCATTTATATTTCAGAAAAAAGTGGGATGAGAATGGTGGAAGAAAGCTGCCGGTACGTATGTGGGGATTTCCGTATTTTACTATATTAGGTGTGATATTAATGTTGGCAATTATTATCACAACATGGTTTACGGATATGTTTAAAACTACGTTATTGACAGGGGTTCCGTTTCTACTAATGATAAGCATCGGATATATGGTATGGAAGAAAGTCAATGAAAGAAATATAGTCATAGAAAAAGATAGGACATCAAGAGATGTGGAATAAAAAGGTTACTATAACTCAGTTAGAAAATTATTTCCGCAGAAATAATTCAGAAAATACAGAAAAATAAAACTGCTAACCGCGGAAGTTTGGTATAATATCTAAAAAAATGAAAACGCTTTA
Source organism: Bacillus pfraonensis (assembly GCF_050768835.1). Lineage (NCBI taxonomy): Bacteria > Bacillati > Bacillota > Bacilli > Caryophanales > Bacillaceae > Bacillus > Bacillus pfraonensis. The sequence goes on from NZ_JAHCDO010000015.1 coordinate 72,105, forward strand.
ATGGGAGGTTGGACAAAAATGATGATGAATGTGCCATTAACAATTAGTTCAATGATAGAAAGGGCAGAAAATCTGTTTCCAAAGAAAGAAATTGTTTCGCGTACACATGACACGATTACCACTTTAACATACAAGCAATTAGGAGAGCGAACGAGAAGACTCTCTAGCGCATTGAAGAAATTAGGGATAAAAGAGGGAGAACGAGTTGGAACTTTAGCATGGAATCATCATCGTCACGTGGAAGCATATTTCGCAATTCCGGGTATTGGATCTGTCTTGCATACAATTAATATTCGTTTATCTGCTGGGCATATTTCCTATATTATTGGACATGCAGAAGACCGCATTTTACTTGTTGATGAAGACCTTGTACCTCTCGTTGAAAAAATTAAAGATGAACTATCGACTGTACAAGCATACATCATTATGACCGATAAAAAAGAACTTCCAGAAACTTCTCTAGATCCTGTCTATCACTATGAACAACTTCTTACGGAAGGGGATCCTGATTTCCAATTCTTAAAAGATATTGATGAAAACGCACCAGCTGGCATGTGTTATACGTCAGCGACAACAGGTAATCCGAAAGGTGTTGTATATACGCATCGTAGCACGGTACTTCATTGTATGGCTTTAGGACTCGCGGATACAGCAGCATTATCTGAAAGTGATGCTGCAATGGCGATTGTTCCAATGTTTCATGTGAATGCTTGGGGACTGCCGTTTGCAGCAACGTGGTTTGGATCGAAACAAGTGTTACCTGGCCCGATGTTTACACCGAAAATTTTATTAGAAATGATTCAGAATGAAAAAGTGACGTTGGCTGCTGGTGTGCCAACGATTTGGCTTGGTGTTTTACAAGAGTTAGAAAATAGTGATTATGATCTATCAAGTATGAAACGAATTTTATGTGGAGGCGCTGCTGCACCTAAAAGTGTGATAGCTGCGTTCGAACAAAAACATAATGTTCCTTTTGTACATGCATACGGTATGACTGAAACAAGCCCACTTGTGACGCTTGCACGGTTAAAAAGCTATGAGACAGATTTATCCTACGAAGACCAGCTTGAAATTAGGTCAAAGCAAGGGTATCTTGTACCAGGCGTTGAGATGAAAGTAGTTGGAGCGGATGGAGAAGTAAAATGGGACGGAACTGAAATGGGAGAACTCTGTTTACGAGCACCGTGGATTGCTGCAAGTTATTATAACGATGAACGAACTGTCGAAGGATTCCGTGATGGTTGGTTATATACAGGTGATGTTGTTACAGTTGATGAAGAAGGATGCATTAAAATTGTTGACCGTACAAAAGATGTGATTAAAAGTGGAGGTGAGTGGATCTCATCTATAGATTTAGAAAACGCTTTAATGGCACATGAGGCTGTATTTGAAGCAGCTGTTGTTGCGGTTCCTCATCCGGAGTGGCAGGAACGGCCTGTTGCATGTGTTGTACAAAAGCAAAAGAGTTCTGTAACGAAAGAAGAATTATATGAATTTTTACGACCGCAGTTTGCGAAGTGGTGGTTACCAGACGATATTATTTTTATGGAGGCGATTCCAAAAACATCCGTCGGAAAATTTTTGAAACAAGCATTACGAAAAGAACTAGAGAATTTGCATAAAGGTAGCGAAAAATAATTTATTAGAAGAGGCGATTCCTGCCAATGGGAGTCGCTTTTTTATATTGAATCATGTTCATTTATAGTGGTTTTAATTGTTAACTGAAATTATAAAAGTGTTGACAATAATACAAGAGAAAAGGTAAGATAACACCAATGATATGTTATCTTATGATAACTTGTAGTTTACAAATGGGAGAAATAAATACATGAATACAAAGAATTTAGTTTTTGTTGCTTTATTTAGTGCAATTATGGGTGTGTTGGGACTAATACCACCAATTGCGCTTTCTGTTACACCTGTTCCTATTACATTGCAATCTCTTGGTGTTATGCTTGCGGGAGGATTACTTGGATCTCGTCTTGGTGCATTAAGTCAAATGGTTTTCTTGTTTGTTGTTGGAGTAGGAGCACCATTATTAGCTGGTGGTCGCGGTGGTCCAGGCGTATTTGTTAGTCCAAGTGCAGGGTATTTAATCGGATATATTGTTGGAGCCTTTGTGATTGGGTATCTTGTAGAGCGTTTAAGCCATGTATCTGTTATAAAAGTATTCTTGATTAATATAATTGGCGGGATTCTAGTTGTTTATGTATTTGGCGTGGCTGTTCAAGCATTTATCATGGATATTTCTGTATGGCAAGCCATTAAAGTAAGTGTCGTATTTTTACCAGGTGATTTTGTCAAAGCTGTGATAGCAGCAATTCTTGTACCTAGATTACATCGTTCATTGAAACATGTGATTACACCTGCTTTAAAGAAAGATAAAATCTCAAACGCTAGTTAAAGAACGTAAGAGACTTTATAACAAAAAGAAACACGTATTAGCGTGTTTCTTTTTGTTATCCCGTATTAACGGGCAGTAATACTCCCGCCTCAAAATTCGGTGGAAGCAAAGAAGTTAGGTGGGAGATAAACTGCCCGTAAAGGCCCGATTGGTGAGGGCTAATAATCAGTAGGGGATGAAGCCCCCTCACTGATTAAAGTTTCACTTTATCTGAAAGGAAAGGATGAATAGTAATGGGAATTACATCGTCTTATAAAAAACATATACAGATACATCCCGATAAAATAGCAATAAGGGAAAAGGATAGAATACTAACATATAAAGAATGGCATGAATTTGTTTGCCAAGTTGCAAATTGGCTTAATAAAGAAAAAACAACGAATAAAACGGTTGCGATTTTACTAGAGAATCGCATTGAATTTTTACAAATCTTTGCAGGTGCTGCAATGGCAGGGTGGGTTTGTGTTCCGCTTGATTTAAAGTGGAAACATAATGAGCTTAAGGAAAGGTTGAAGCTTGCTAATCCATCTATTGTAATTACTGAACAATATAAGATGAGTGAAATACCACTAATAGATGGAAAGGTATTCTCGATTCATGAATATAATCAAATGATAGGTGATCAGTTACATATATACCACTCTTCAGAAAGTGTAAAAAAATGCTCGTTCTATATGGGGTTTACATCGGGGGCAACTGGGAAAGCGAAGGCATTTCTTAGAGCGCAGGATTCTTGGGTTCATAGCTTTGATTGCAATTTACATGATTTCCATATGAAGAATAATGATACGGTTTTGCTTGCTGGTACATTGGTTCATTCTCTTTTTTTATATGGGGCAATAAGTGCGCTATATTTAGGGCAAACAGTGTATCTTGTAGAAAAGTTTATCCCAAATCATGTTCTATCTATATTGGAACAAGAGAAGATTTCAGTAATGTACACCGTTCCAACGATGCTAGAGGCATTATATAAAGAAGAAAGTGTTATTGAACAAGAAATAAAAATTATTTCTTCAGGAGCAAAATGGGAAGCTGAAGCAAAAAGGAAAGTAAAAACCGTATTTCCAGATGCAAAAAAATATGAATTCTATGGTGCTTCTGAATTAAGTTTTGTCACAGCACTAACAGATGTAGAAAGTGAAAGAAAAGCATCTTCAGTTGGAAAGCCATGTCATAACGTGCAAATTCGGATATGTAACGAAAAAGGTGAGGAATTAAAGCAGGGTGAAATTGGAACTGTTTATGTGAAAAGTAATCAGTTTTTTATGGGATATGTACTGAACGGAGATCTTTCTTGTCAAGTTACAGAAAGTGGTTGGATGACTGTACATGATATAGGTTATGTGGATAAAGAAGGATTCTTATATATTGTGGGTAGAGAGAAAAATATGATTTTATTTGGAGGTATAAATATTTTTCCAGAGGAGATAGAGAGTGTATTATCTGCTCATCCGCATGTTGAAGAAATTGTAGTTGTTGGAATAAAAGATGAATATTGGGGCGAAAAACCTGTTGCTATGGTAAAAGGAAGAGCTACGAGACAAGAATTAAAAAGTTTTTGTTTACAACGACTATCCTCATTTAAAATTCCGAAAGAGTGGCATTTTGTTAATGAAATTCCACATACAAGTAGCGGAAAAATTGCCCGTGAAATAGCAAGAAATGTAATTGAGAATCAGGAGATAGTTTATGAATAGAGCGGTCATTGTAGAGGCGAAGCGAACACCGATTGGTAAGGAAAATGGAATGTTGAAAGGATACGAGGTTCAGCAACTGACAACTCCTTTGTTAGCACATTTGAGTAAAGGAATAGAGAACAAAATAGACGATGTAATATTAGGAAACGTTGTTGGGCCAGGTGGAAATGTTGCACGGTTATCGGCACTTGAAGCTGGACTTCCGTTTGCAGTACCAGGTGTAACAATTGATCGCCAGTGTGGTGCTGGGTTAGAAGCGATTCGGATGGCTTGTCACCTTATTCGAGGTGGGGCAGGTAGTTGCTATATTGCTGGAGGGGTGGAAAGTACAAGCACATCTCCCTTTCAGAAGAGAGCTCGTTTTTCGCCTGAGCGTATCGGAGATCCAGATATGGGAATAGCAGCTGAATATGTAGCAGAGAAATATAAAATTACAAGGGATATGCAGGATGAATATGCTTGTTTCAGTTATAAAAGAACATTGGAAGCACTTGAAAAAGGATATTTAAAAGAAGAAATGATTCCAATTTCTTTAAATGTAACGGAGGATGAAACGATAAAATATGGAATGAATTATGAACGAATCATAAAGAGAACAAGACCGGCTTTTTTACAAGGGGGAACGGTAACAGCAGGTAACTCATGCGGTGTAAATGATGGAGCTTGTGCTGTACTTGTAATGGAGGAACAGAAAGCTCATGCACTTGGTTATAAGCCGATTCTTCGGTTTGTTAGTAGTGCTGTCATTGGTGTAAATCCTCTTTTACCAGGTAGTGGGCCTATATTTGCTGTGCGAAAGTTATTACAAGATCAGAACCTATCAATAGACGATGTTGATTACATTGAAATGAATGAGGCTTTTGCTGCTAAAATTGTAGCTTGTGCACAAGAACTACAAATCCCATATGATAAACTAAATGTGAATGGCGGAGCGATTGCTCTTGGTCACCCTTATGGTGCATCTGGAGCGATGCTTGTTACTCGATTATTCTACCAAGTACAAAGAGGAGAAGCAAAGTATGTAATTGCAACGTTAGGTATTGGTGGAGGAATTGGGCTTGCGCTATTGTTTGAGAGAGTAGAGAACCAGAAGTAATCTAGTTTTCTACTTTTTTGGTTTATAGACATTACTTTCATCATTTCCTCCGATTGTGAAACGTATGTTCTTTTTACGGGAGGATTTCAGCTCATAATCTAGAATTATATAGCTTGGAAGCTCAATGGATAAAATGGAAAGAGGAGACTATATGAATCATTTATTACAAGTTCGAGCAACTGGAGTTTTGATTGAAGAAGAAAAACTTTTAATTGTAAAACAAAAAGTTTCTGATCGGAATTGGTCTTTACCAGGTGGGAGAGTAGAGAACGGAGAAACATTAGAAGAAGCAATCATTCGAGAAATGAGAGAAGAGACGGGCTTAGAAACTAGAATTAAAAAATTACTCTATGTTTGTGATAAGCCAGATGCTACACCATCGTTACTACATATTACATTTTTGTTAGAAAAGGTGTCAGGAGAGATTATGCTACCATCTAATGAATTTGATTATAATCCAATTCATGATGTAAAAATGGTACCAATAACAGAATTAGGTGATTATCATTTTTCTGAGACATTTATCGAACTTATTGAAAAAGGATTCCTTAATGCAGGAACTTATCAAGAATTGAAACAAAATATTGGCTTGTAAGTATATAAAAATATAAAGGGTAGCCTGATGCTATCCTTTATATTTCATTTCAAACTGTTTCTTGTGATAAATGAACAAGCTGAGCTAAAAATTCTTCACCTGTAACAAGCGCTTTTCCACCACCACGAGCATTTTTTTGATTACCGCCGCCTTTACCTTCAATAGTAGGGAGGGCATTTTTTAAAATTGCATTCATGTTTGCTGTTACTGCTTTCCCACATGCAAGAACACATTGTATTTTTTCTTCATTTTCGGTAATAAAGTATGTAATCGAGTGTTCATTTTGTTCGGTAATGATAGCCGCTAATTTCGCAATTTCCTGCATGGACCGATTTGTAAAGACTTTAGAAATGAGTTCTCCGGCATGTATGTCTTTGGATTGTTGCAGTAATTCATTTGCTTCTACGAGTAGTAGCTTTTCGGTCATAGTTTGTAGTGCTTTTTCGTTTTCTTTCTGAGAGGTGAGAAGCTGGGTTACTTTATTTGGAATATCATTTTCATTACTATTTAACAGTTTGGAAACGTCTTTAATAATGTGTTGATGGTGCTCCATTAACTTGAGTACACGCCATCCTGCAACAAAGGTTAAACGGATGCCACCTTTATTTCGCTCCCAATCTATTATATGAATCGGTCCTACTTCACCTGTATATTTTGGATGTGTTCCACCACACCCGTTGTAATCGTAGTTTTCAATGATTACAACGCGAATATCTTCTGTAATTGTTGGTTCTTTTCTAAGAGGTAATTGTTTAGCTTCCTCTAAGTTCATCCATTTAATATGGATAGGATGGTTTTCAAAGACGACTTGATTTGCGATTTGCAGTGCACTATTAGCTGTTTCTATTGAAAGTTCAGGCGTGTCTAAATCAATTGTTACCGTTTCTTTTCCAAGATGAAAACCAATTGTAGGAATATCAAAATGATCCCAAAAGGCAGCAGATAGAATATGCTGAGCGGTATGCTGTTGCATATGATCGAAACGACGCTGCCAATTGATTTTACCTATTACTTCTTTCGTATGTAATTCACTTGAAATAAAATGACGGATTTCGTCATTAACTTCTTCAACATTGATGACGGAAATATCATTTAATGTTCCTGTGTCATGTGGTTGACCGCCACCGTTTGGGTAAAATGCTGTTTCTGTTAAAGTCACATATAAATTTCCATTATTATCATAGTCCTGTTTTATAAGTTGTGCTGTAAATGATTGCTGATAGGCGTCGGTGTAATATATTTTTTGATTCACTGTAGTACTCCTCTCTATATCACTAGTCTCATTGTAAAACAAACTAAATAAGTTTCCTAATATTTCAAAAGAAAAAATCTCTTTTTTAGAATTTTCTTGCTATAATAAGAGAAAGAGCATATACGGGGGTGGATGAAATGCTGTATGAAAATGGTGTGGACAAATTGATTCGTCTCAATACAAATATTTCTGAACTATATCGAGAATTACATGACATGACTCGTACTTTAACAGAATGTAATCGAGAGAGTGTAACATTCGATCGGTTATATGTGAAAGAGTTATTATGGAAAAAGGAAGATGTGTCCGCTATGTACGATCAGCTTCTCGTTCAACTTTGTATCAATGAATGCTTTGATTTAAAAAGTGTCATTACTGGTGAATACAAATATACGTATGAGGAAGTAGAAAATGCAGTTCTTGCATTTAATGAAAAGTATGATGTGAACATCTTAATTAAGGATGTTTGTAAAGAGTTACAGTTTACATATGGTATAGATATGGAGCTATCTAGGACAGCTCGGGTATAAATATAATTTATTATTGAAAAAGGAAAGCAGGTTCTTTGCTTTCTTTTTTGTATGAAATATGGGGAGTAGGTATAGGTATGAGGGGAAAGTTACAACATATTCATCCGCTGGGGATGAGTATTATTATGGGGACGCTATTTGCAAGGTTTGCAACTTCAATGAGTATTCCTTTTCTAGCAATTTATTTGACAACTGTAAAAGATATATCAGCTGCGATGACAGGTGCAATTATTGGAACGAGCGCATTAGTTGGAGTGTTTGCTAGTTTTATTGGTGGGAATTTATCAGATCGATTTGGTCGTAAAACAATAATGATATGGTCTATCGTTATTTGGGTTTTTGTATTTATCGGATTTTCGGTTGCAGACCACGTTCTAACTTTCTTTTTATTAAACGCATTAAATGGTCTATGCCGTTCCTTCTTTGAACCGACATCAAGAGCGTTATTATCTGATTTAACGAAACCGGAGTATCGTTTACTTGCGTATAACTTACGATACGGTGCGATAAATGTCGGTGTGGCAATTGGACCGCTTGTAGGGTTGCAAATTGGAAGCGCGAAATCAACAATGCCGTTTTTAATAGCGGCTGGAGTATACATTGTATATGCGGTGATATTGGCAATGCAATTTAAAAAGTATCAACTGAATGAAAAAACAATGGATACAATAGAACCTGTAACGATGATACATGCAATTCGTATTTTAAGAAAAGATATTGTTTTCTTGGTTGCTTTAGTTGGAATTATTTTAAGTAACAGTGGTTTTTCACATTTTACAACAACAGCCTCTCAATACTTTGCGAACTCTTATGTATTTCAAGATGGCGTGACATTATTCTCATATATGCTAACATTAAACGCAATTACAGTAGTAATTATACAATACCCTGTTATTCAGATTTGTAAGAAGTATACACCACTTGTATCGATTATGATTGGCACGCTATTTGTTAGTGGAGGGCTCATTGGCTTTGGAACCGGAGAATCAATCATCAGCATTGTTCTTTACACGATTATTTTTACAATAGGAGAAGTGTTAATGTTTTCAATGACAGATGTGTTTATTGATGATATTTCAGTCCCACACTTAAAAGGAACGTATTTTGGAGCAATGGGATTTTCAGGGGTTGGTGGTGTAATTGGCCCTTGGTTTGGGGGAGTACTGTTAGATTATTACGGATATCAAAATGGTTTGGCTGTATTTTCGATACTAGCTATCTTTTCAGTTATTGCTTTTCCTATTTTTTTATGGACAAGAAGCTTATTATCTAAAAGAAATCGCACTGTAAATTGCAATATGGAAATTGGAATGAAATAGCAGTTGACGGTAAAGCTAATTGTTTCTTAATCAATCCCTCTATTAGAAGTTTAATTTCATATAAAGCACAGAAAAAACAGGGTAAGAAAAGTTAGCAATAAACTGTTCTTACTCTGTTTTTATATAACGCTTTAATTTGAAAAAAGCACTTTGTTTTCATGCTTATTTGCAACTTCAGTTTTCGAAATGTGTATGGAAAGAAAGCCATTTTCTAAACAGGCTAGCATTTTTTTATAGATAATGTTAGCAGGTAAAGAAATTGTTCGCTGTAAGGATGAATTTTTATGAAAGATATGAATTGTTAGGCCTGTCTCCATCTTGTTTATAAGTACATTTTGTTCTGAAACATTAGGGATATCAGTTTCTAAAATGTACTCTTGATCCGTTTCGCAAAGATCAATGTGGATGTGATTAGGGAAACTGAAGTTGTCATATGAATCAGAGCAAAACTGATCCATCCATTCTTCAAAACCATCAACACGAAAAAGACAATTTTTCTTTTTCTTGCCCATGTAAGACACCCTCCGTAAAGTCTCAATTCATATTATAATATGCATTAAGAAATTAGAGGTGAGAAGCAAACTAGAAAATACGTCGACGGGTTTATCTCGCTATTTGAGGGGCAGTAAGACTCCCACCTCAAAATTCAGCGGAAGCAAAGAAGTTAGGTGGGAGATGTAGAAACCCCCACTAATTAAAGTTTCACTTTATTGCAAGTGGTTTAAGCGAGAAGGACAATGCGTATGCATTGCCCTTCTTTTACATATCATGATGTGCGTGATTTTTTTGTCTTGAATGATTTCGATTTTTTACTTTATGAGACCCACTTAATGGCTCAGGTTGCCCAGAAGGCTGTCCTTTTTTTGTATTTTGACGAATGGATTTGCTATTGTTTTTTTCCATGTTGTCACCTCCCTCTTGTATTTAGAATGAGAGAACTTTGTAAATTTATACGAGAATGTTTTTATGAAAAAAGGTAAAGATAAGTGAGACTAATTATAAAAGAAAGGGGAAAGCGTATGCCGTATCATAAAGATAAACAGCAAGCTTTTCAAGCCGCACAACAAGGAGTCGTGCAAGCGGAAAACTTATATAACAATATTGTGAAAAATGACCCGAATTATGGTCATGATTTAAAACATTTACGACAAGAAGTTCAAGAAGCATATGAACAAATTCAAAATGCATTAGAAGTAGCATCTGAAACGCAACGTCCACAACTTGAGCAGTTTGAAAGTAACTTACAAAATATTATGCGAGATGTGGATCAGTTAAATGATTGAACAGGTTGTTGTATGATTTCAACAACCTGTTCAATCGTAGGGTTAATATGTTGAGAAGAAAAATTTCTATAATCATTATTTGTTTGATTGGTTTCGTACATATATATCACGTGGACAGAGTAGAAGCAAAAATGTTAATGAGAAAAGAATTGGAACCTACTGGTTATGTAACATGGGAAGTACCGAATAACGAAAAACTTATTGCAATTACATTTGACGATGGCCCAGATCCCACATATACTCCTCAAGTACTCAATTTATTGCGACAGTATAAAGCTGAAGCAACTTTTTTTATGATTGGTTTTCGAATTCAACGGAACCCATATTTAGTTAACAGGGTACTTAAGGAAGGGCATGAAATTGGAAATCATACGATGAATCATTTATATGCAAGAGATGCATCTAATGAAAAATTAAAAAATGATATTTTAGAGGAGAAACGATATTTACAAAAATGGGTAAAGGGACCTCTACTTTTTCGTCCACCAGGAGGATATATTAACGATGCGGTATTTGCAACAGCAAAAGAAGCAGGTTATCAAATTGTATTGTGGTCTTGGAATCAAGATCCGAAAGATTGGGCAGACCCAGGTACTGAATCTATTGTGAAGCATGTTGTAACAAATGCTAAAAGTGGTGATATAGTGTTATTGCATGATGGTGGAAGTGATCGAAGTCAAACTGTAGCTGCATTAGAAAAAATTTTGCCGGCCCTTCAAAAAGAAGGGTATCGATTTGTGAAGGTTTCAGAATTATTGCGTTATAAACATTAAAAATCCCAAAAGGAGTACCTTTTGGGATTTTTCATTATTGGTTCTTCTTGCGTTTTTTATTATTTTGACGTTGAGCTGGTGTTAGTGGCTCATTGGCGAATTCCTCATTATAACCAGCTCCTTGTCCCTGTGCTGATGTAGCGTTCATTCCTTGAATGATATGATTTGCTTTACGTTTTCCCATTTGTAGTCACCCCTATAATATTTTCTTAACAAAACAAATAATGAGCTGTTCATTACATGTATGAACAGAGTAGAAAAGCTTCAAAAAGGAAGCTTTACTTTATGGTAATAGTATTCATAAGGAGAACGAAGGCTATTCAAATTACAGGAGATAAAGAAAACTTATAATAAACTATAAGTTTCTTATTATTTACTTATTTAGAAAGTTGTAATAAGATATTATCGTAAGGTATTGAAAAGTTTGTCTACATTTTATATTCAGACAACTCAGTCATGTTTAACAGGGGGGAAACATAATGGTCAAACATAATCCATTTCAATCTCGTGAAACATTTGAAGTAGATGGGAAAACGTATCATTATTATCAATTGAAAGCGCTTGAAAACGCAGGGGTTGGCAATGTATCACAATTACCGTATTCAATTAAAGTTTTGCTTGAATCTGTACTTCGTCAAGTTGATGGACGTGTAATTACAGAAGAGCATGTTACAAATTTAGCAAAGTGGGGAACAAAAGATGTTCAAGATATCGATGTTCCATTTAAACCATCTCGCGTAATTTTACAAGACTTCACAGGTGTTCCAGCTGTCGTTGATTTGGCTTCACTTCGAAAAGCGATGGCAGACATGGGTGGGGATCCTGATAAAATTAATCCGGAAATTACTGTAGACCTTGTAATCGATCACTCTGTACAGGTTGATAGAGCGGGTACAGCAGACGCGCTTGAATTCAACATGGACTTAGAGTTTAAACGTAATGAAGAACGTTATAAATTTTTAAGCTGGGCACAAAAATCATTTGATAATTATCGTGCAGTTCCACCAGCAACAGGTATTGTACACCAAGTAAACCTTGAGTATTTAGCACCAGTTGTTCATGCTGTGAAAAATGCTGAAGGTGAATTAATTGCATATCCAGATTCGTTAGTTGGAACAGACTCTCATACTACAATGATTAATGGTATCGGCGTTCTTGGATGGGGCGTTGGTGGTATTGAGGCAGAGGCAGGGATGCTTGGACAACCTTCATACTTCCCGGTACCAGAAGTTATCGGTGTTAAGTTAACTGGTACACTTCCAAGTGGTACAACAGCAACAGACGTTGCTTTAAAAGTAACGCAAGTGTTACGTCAAAAAGGTGTAGTTGGTAAATTTGTTGAGTTCTTTGGTAGCGGATTAAAGAGCATGCCTTTAGCTGACCGTGCAACAATTTCAAACATGGCACCAGAATACGGCGCAACTTGTGGATTCTTCCCAATTGACGAGATTTCATTAGATTACTTACGTTTAACAGGAAGAGATGAAGAACAAATTCGCGTTGTTGAAGAATACTGTAAAGCAAACGGTTTATTCTATACAGCAGATAGCAAAGATCCAATTTATACAGACCTTGTTGAAATTGATTTAAATACAATTGAATCTAACCTTTCAGGACCAAAACGTCCACAAGATTTAATCCCACTTTCAAATATGAAAGATGAGTTCCACAAAGCCGTTGTAGCACCAGTTGGAACACAAGGACTTGGATTCAATGAACAAGAATTTGATAAAGAAGTGAAAGTTGCATTAAAAGATCAGGAAGTAACGATGAAAACAGGTGCAATTGCAATCGCTGCAATTACAAGCTGTACAAATACATCTAACCCATATGTATTAATTGGTGCAGGTTTAGTTGCGAAAAAAGCAATTGAAAAAGGTCTTAAAGTACCTGGTTATGTAAAAACATCATTAGCTCCAGGATCTAAAGTTGTTACAGAATACTTAGATAAATCAGGTTTAACAACATATTTAGATCAATTAGGATTCCAAACAGTTGGTTACGGCTGTACAACTTGCATTGGTAACTCTGGTCCGTTAGCACCAGAATTAGAAGAAGCAATTGCAGCAAACGACTTATTAGTAACATCTGTTTTATCTGGTAACCGTAACTTTGAAGGTCGTATTCATCCGCTTGTAAAAGCGAACTACTTAGCATCACCACCACTTGTTGTGGCATATGCGCTTGCTGGTACTGTTGATATCGACTTGAAAAACGATGCAATCGGTAAAGATGAAAACGGTAATCCGATTTACTTTAATGACATTTGGCCATCAGCGAAAGAAATTGAAGAAGTGGTTCAAAGCGTCGTAACATCTGAACTGTTCAAAAAAGAATATGCACAAGTATTTAATAGTAACGAACGCTGGAATGAAATCCAAACTTCAAATGAAGCGTTATATACTTGGGATAATGACTCAACTTATATTCAAAATCCACCGTTCTTTGAAGGTTTATCAAAAGAACCAGGTGAAGTAGAAACACTTTCAGGTTTACGTGTAGTTGGTAAATTTGGAGACTCTGTAACAACAGACCATATTTCACCAGCGGGTTCAATTGGTAAACATACGCCAGCGGGCCGTTATTTATTAGAAAATGGCGTACAGCCAGTTGACTTTAACTCTTATGGTTCTCGCCGTGGTAACCATGAGGTTATGATGCGTGGTACATTCGCAAACATCCGTATTAAAAACCAAATCGCACCAGGAACAGAAGGTGGATATACAACTTACTGGCCAACTGGCGAGGTAACATCTATCTATGACGCTGCAATGAAATATAAAGAAGACGGCACTGGCCTTCTTGTAGTTGCTGGTAAAGATTACGGTATGGGAAGCTCTCGTGACTGGGCTGCGAAAGGTACAAACCTTTTAGGTATTAAAGCAGTTATCGCAGAAAGCTTCGAGCGTATTCACCGTAGTAACCTTGTATTAATGGGTGTATTACCACTACAATTTAAAGATGGCGAAAGTGCAGAAACATTGGGTCTTGTTGGTAACGAATCATTTGAAATTCAAATCGACAAAACAGTGAAACCACGCGATCTTGTAAAAGTAGTTGCAACCACTCCAGAAGGAAACGAAAAGCAATTTGAAGTAGTAGCACGTTTTGATAGTGAAGTTGAAATCGACTATTACCGTCATGGTGGTATCTTGCAAATGGTTCTTCGTGAGAAAATTGAAGAGTCTAAAGTATCAAATTAAGTAAGTTGTTGTAGTATAGAAGAAAAGTATAATATTTTCAATCAAAACAAGGAAGCTGACTGAAGTTAGCTTCCTTGTTTTATGTAAAGAGGAAAGGGATGAAGCCGTATAGCTTCATCCCTTTCCTTTTCTTATATAAAAAATTGGGGGAATGAAGATGAAAGAGTACAAAAGAATTATATTACCGTTGTTACAGGAAAAAGTGTTACTTATTGCTGCAATATGTAGTGGAGTTATAGCGGCCGCTATGAATTTATCTAGACCATTGTTAATGGGGCTAATTGTTGATCGACTCATTCAGAAACATATAGAGGAAGTATATATACATCGTCTTATTTGTAGGAAGTAGGTTCATTACATGGGGGGATTCGCTATTATTTAATTATATAGGTTCAAAGAGTAGCCAACGTATATTACGAAAAAAACGTATAGAATTGCTAGATCATTTTTTGTCATTACCATTTGAGGAAAGTGAGAAGGTAAAACAAGGAGAGTTAGAAACATTGGTTGTTTCTGATATACCAAATTGGGTAAGGTTATATGGCCCTGTGTTAATAGAGTGCATTCATGCTATAGCTCAATTTATTGGAGCGTTAATAGCGTTTCAACACATTGATATACAGTTTATATGGTGGATTGTTCCATTTTTGATTGCGAGTGCGGTTATCCCAATGTTTATGGCGAAAAAAGTAAGAAAGACGGCTAGTATAGCTCAAATGAATCATTCAAGTGTTGTAGAAACAATATCACAATTTGTAAAAGGTATCAAGATTTACGTAGTTTAAGAGAGGGAAAATGGGCAGTAAAGAAATTTAAGGAGGTAACATCACATTCTTATAAATCAGAAGTGAAAAAGATTATGACGCAAAGCTTTATAGGTATTATAGGAACAGCGATAGAAACGGGTACATACATGGCAATTCTTATTGTAGGAGCGCAAAAAGTAATAAATGGAGAAACGGAAGTGGGATCGCTCGTTGCTATATTAGCTACTGTTGAAATGTTATTTTTTCCTGTTCGTTATGCCAGTGATCTATTCATGATGACACAAGTTTCTGTTGCTTCTGCATCTAGAGTATGGAGCTTTTTAGATATGTCTACTGAAATAATGGCTGAAGAAAGAGACTATTATTGAATGTGGAACGCCTCAAGAATTATTAAGCAATAATTCATTATTGAAAGAAATGCTATAGTTTTCATCAAAACAGGGGCTAAATGAATGCCCCTGTTCGTTCATATTTACTCTGGTTTATTGAGCTGATATTCGTATGTAGAGGAGTTTTCAGTATTAAATTCTTTTACTAATATAATCTTATTTGTGCCCGGATCATATTTGAAAATTTTAATGGTATGCCTATCGCCACTTGCAGGATCATGTTCCTTTAAAGCAAATGTATTTTCTGCAATTTGAGTCATATTACTGGTTTGTATATCTACTGGAGTAGTGTCGTGGTTTGTAGAAACTTCAATAACTCTTTCTTTGTTAAAAAATATAAGGACTAAAATTAAGATGACAAAACAGATGCGCATATAGCGTAGTTCTTTACTAATTGGATGTTCGCCCATAGTGTTCACCCTTTCATTGAACTACCCCCACCTACCTCTACAAGAGCTTGAGGTGGGGGATTCTCCTGTCTCTGTCTTCACAAAAACAGTTCCTCTCGTAGCCAATGGAACATGGTTTTATGCATAAATAATTACACCCCTTCCAAATTATAACTATTTATATTATACGATAAAGAGAAAAGATTTTCGATTTTATTAAGAATATTCTATTTATTTTTCAGGAGAATATTTCCAAGGTTGTCCGTATAAGCTAAAATAAAATGTAAGTACGAATATTATTTTTGAATGAATATAATAAATGACTCAAATTATAAGGGTGATGTATATGTGGCGGAAATTTACGGTTATTATCATCTTATTTTGTTTAGCTGGTTACGCAGTATATGTGCAACTTGGAAAAAACGATAAACAAGTAAGCGAAGAACCAATAAAAAGTGAAGAAACGATGAAAAAAGAAGTGATTGCAAAAAACGGAATTGAAGTAGGTAAGGTTGCACCAGATTTTGAGTTGTCAAAATCGGATGGGACAAGGGTTAAGCTTTCAGATTTAAAAGGTAAAAAAGTCATCCTAAATTTCTGGGCAACGTGGTGTGGTCCTTGTCAGCAAGAAATGCCGGATATGGAGGCTTTTTATAAGAAACATAAAGACGATGTAGAAATTCTTGCTGTAAATTATACGGTTTCTGAAGGTGCTAATGGAGAGGAAAAAGTGAAAAAGTTTGCGGAAGAGAAAGGAATTACTTTTCCGGTTTTACTGGATAAAGACATAACTGTTACCACGACATATAAAGTAATTACTATCCCAACTTCATATTTTGTGGATACAAAAGGCGTGATTCAGGATAAGTTTATCGGGCCGATGACGCAAAAAGAGATGGAAAAACGAGTTGCGAAACTAAAATAGTAGGAAGAAGACAGGGTTAGCCATAGGCTGTTTCTGTCTTTTCTTTTTCATCAAGCAGCTTGTTCATGGTATGATAAAAGAAATTTAAACGAGGAGAGTATGCCTGTGGGACATTTATCTTTGCCAGCAGACTATGTTGTGATTGACTTTGAAACGACAGGATTTAATCCATATAATGATCGAATTATTCAAGTGGCAGCGGTAAGGTACCGTAATCATGAGTTGGCTGATCAATTTGTTTCTTTCGTAAATCCAGAACGACCTATCCCTAGTCGAATTACAAGTTTAACAGGGATTACAAATTATCGCGTTTCGGATGCACCACTGATTCAGGAAGTTTTGCCGTTGTTTCTAGCATTTTTAGGTAACGACACAATTGTTGCGCATAATGCTTCGTTTGATATGCGGTTTTTAAAGAGTAATGCAAATATGCTTAGATTGCCAGAACCTAAAAATATGGTAATTGATACCGTGTTTTTAGCAAAAAAATATATGAAGCATGCTCCAAACAATAAGTTAGAAACTTTAAAAAGAATGCTCGGAATTCGTTTAAGTTCTCATAATGCACTTGATGACTGTATTACATGTGCAGCTGTATATCAAAAGTGTGCCGCTATCCAAGAAGAAGGACAAAAGAAAGTGAAAAAAGAAACACTTGAAGAAGATGAAGTGTACATGCTAATAAAAGAAATGCTTGTGAAGCATAATCGTGATATAGAGTGGATTCGCAATGTAAGCGTTGGAAGTTATCTAGATATAAAAGCTTTTTATCCAATTGTAAGGGTGAAGATAAAAGGGCGAAAAAAATATGTTTTAACTGAAAAGACAGAACAAGAGATGTTAGGGATATGTCCTAGTTTGAAATGTGAGCCGGCTTTAAAAAGTGAAATAGGTATAACGAGAATTATGATTGAAAGTTTAGAGGATTTTGAGAAATTAGAAAATTATATTTTAGAGGCTTATGACAGAGTGATACAAGCACTGAATGAGTATAAAGAAAATAAAGTTAATGCGAATGAAGAAATTGAAAAATATTTAAGCATAATGAAATAGTAAAAGTGATAAAAAATCCATCAGTTGTCAAAGGGGCTGATGGGTTTTTTATCATTTTTGTTGAACGAGAGAAAATGTTTTTGCTAGGGCTTTTGCTTCCTCTACAGAGGCTCCAAATGTATCCCAAGGCATCACCGTTTCTAATAATAAAAATGGATCTAAGTTTTCTTGTCTAGCTTTAATTAAAGCTGTTCCTAGGTTCGTGTAATGATTAATTTTTTCATTAACTGATTTTCCATTCTGTTTTTGAATTTCTTCTTGTTGTTTTCTTCCTTTCAATTGAAGATTCATGATCTGTTTATCATGAATCTCAAATGCTTGATCAACCAAATCTTGTGTTAAATTTATTAAATATGCAATCATGATTGCATATTTTTTGGTGCTGTGAATAGGGAGTACAACAAAAAACAGAAGGACACTGCCTGACATCAAAGTGTAGAATATCGATTAACGTTCCTATTTCAAATAATGTCAGGCTGATAATGCTTCCATTTGAATTCTACTGGTTTTTTCATATCGATACACATCCTTTTTAGTTTAGTAGTATCAGTATGTCCAAGATTTATAGATTAGTTTCAAGTTAGCTGAAATTTTTGCACCAGAACTTTACTATAGATAATCCAATTTATGTAAATGAAAAGCCTCATTAGTGGAAGCTGAAGGGAGGTTATAGATTTCTAGATACATTGACTACTGATAAGTAGCTTTATGTTAGCTAGTTTTGTGTAGAGTATTCATCCGATTCTTGGGGATCTTGTTCAGCAATCGGGCTAGATTGTTGAATAACATTTTAAGTTGAATTGTGAAGATTGTGAAGAAATGTTCTTTATTTAACGGAGCTTTATCGTAAAATATGAATAGGAGGTGATAAAGTGAAGATAAGAAAACGTATACTTGGTTATGTAATAGATTTTTTTCTTTCAATAGCTATCTGTATATTTCTTTCAATCTTAACATTTCTTATTGCAGCAGTAATAGCTTTACTATTTTTGCCTTTTGTTGCAAGTGACGGAGATACATGGAATCCAATATTAACTGGAATAATGAATGGCATACTGCTGTTGAGTGTTTTGGTGTTTATGGTCACATCACTAGGAGCTAATTTCAAATTGACCTTAACATGGGGTTACAAATTTAACGGTTTAATATTAGAAAATACCAATAAGTTAAGATTGTTTACATGGTGGTTTATAAGAAACGGAATAGCAGGTCTATTTATATTCTTAATTGTTTATCATTTAGCAAATGACATGGACTACAAGTACCTCTTTTTACCTATTTTTATTTACATAATATATATATGGATAGATGGGATAGTGTTCCTCCTTACAAAGGGAAAGAGAACTTTTACAGATATTTGGACGGGCATAGAAGTTAGAAACAACGAAAGTAGTAAAAGATAATATCCCACCGTCTGGAACTAAACTATAAGGATTATTTATTCTTCGAGAACGATGGTTTTTATTGTTTTTTTAGAAATTGCTTATTCAATTATTGGGCGCTTTTCTTGCGTAAGGAAGTGCCCATTCTCTATTCAACGGGGATTTGTTTTTCGATAAATCCCTTAATCTACCTTTTCGAGAGGATGGGCAAAAACACCCGAGTTTAGATTAAACTTTAGAATATGTTATACAATTTATTCGCCATTAGACACACCTTTCTCAATAATCAATACATTTACCTTTCCCCATACAAGGGATTTTCCATTCACTTGTTCTTTTTCAATAACTTTGGTTTGTGGGGGAAGGGGATATTTAAATAGTTGTTCAGTAAAATTATTAGAAATTCTATCTTTATTCGTCCAATATGAAAATCCTGCAATCAATATTATTACTACTAAAATGATTATCCTCATCTTACTAAATATCGTTCTTCTTAATATATTCATCTTTAAAAGACCTCTCCAGCGAAATTATTGATAGTAAAATTTTAACATAAAAATCCGTTTATCCTTAAAAAACACTTCTTTTCTCAGAGGGGTGTCTTCATTTGAAATATATAATATCGTTTAGAGTAAATTTTTGTTGAAAAATATGCAACATTTTATACAAGTTTCTGTACCAAAACAGCCAAACTTAAGCACAATAAATCGTGTCAAATCAATATTGTATAAAATCCTGTATATGGAATTGATGGACATAAAAACAAGAAACCTAGAACATACAAGGATTCCAGCTTGTCCTTGCTACTGATAATAATGCGTTATGTTAACCGAGCATGAATACCATATACATCAAAAATTCTAAACAAATCAGTCCTCCTAAATGGTAAAATAAGGAAAATAATGCAAAAAAACAGTAAACCTTCTCTCAAACAACGAGAGGGAGTTACTGTTCAAATCATAAGAAAAAGGTGAGACAAACTTGAATGTGTTAGAGAGATTGATAGAGCAAGCAAAGAATCCAAGGGGCTGTGTTGGTTCATTTATGCTAAATATTATGAATACTGCTCATGCTACAATGACCGAGTGGGCCTTAGGGAAAGTCAAAATAAAAGAAGATGCGGTAATGTTGGATATAGGGTGTGGCGGGGGTAAAACAATACATACATTGTCTAGTATGAATAAAAACGGCAAACTGTACGGTATAGATTACTCAGAACAAGCAGTAGAAGATTCTATAAGAGTAAATAAAGATGATGTAGAGACTGGAAAAGTGAACATTCGTCAAGCAAACGTATCAAACATCCCATTTCCAGAGGAATCTTTCGATATTATAACTGCATTTCAAACACATTACTTCTGGCCAGATTTAGAAAACGATGTTAAAGAAATTTTCAGAGTATTAAAACATCACGGGCACTTTATGATTGTTGCTGAGCTATATAAAATCAATTATCATATGAAAGCTTATAAAACCAAGAAAGAAATGGAGCAATTGTTTAAAAAAGCTGGTTTTAATACTGTTCAATTTCATGAGAGTACAAACAAAAAATGGCTTTGTATTGTAGGAGGTAAATGAGTATAAAAGATTTAAAATTTATCACTTCCACTTTCGATGATTATGTTAATAATACCTCATGACGTGGTGAAATTTAGGTGTTGTATTAATATGAATATACATGAAGTTTAGAAAAGAAAAAGGAGGATTTTTTATGGTCGATAATTATATAAATGAAAAAGATCATCTTTTTTATAAAAAACGTTTTTATAATGTTTTAGCTTCAATTCCTCTTGTAGTTAACACGCTAATAGTGATATATTTATTAGATTTGAGATTAACTTATTTTGTAACCCTAACTGGCATTTCAGTAATAACTTTATTAATTCAGTTCATCTATTATTATTCAAATTGGAAAAAATCTCTTGCATAATTTTTCTAATAGCTTTAGGGGTCCCACCCCACATCCATCAACTTAAGGTATATGTTTATACAAAGGCGGATCTTTCCATGTAATTTTTCATTATTTTTTATAGACATCCTAAAAGTAGGCATATCAAATAAACCCTGACGGGTTACAATTTTTTCACTATAATTATGCTACCTGATGAATGGAAGTGGTATACTCATAAACAACACCCAAAATATCAAAGACCGTTTTTTTCTCATATCTGTGGGATTTTCGTCCGTTTCGCTGTAGGAGGTTAAACAGACGAAGGAGAATCTTTGATAATTCTTGGGTGTTTTTTTGTAATGCTTGATGAAACAGTAAGAAATAATCTTTAATCATGTACATCGCTTTATATTCACTTAGCTCTTTCTGTTTCTTACGTAACAGAAGTTCTCTCATTTTAAACATAGTAGAAGAACATAATAGGATACTAATGAGTTGTCCATAAAGGTGACATTCTAGCCGCTCTTGTTTTATAGATTTACAACGATGAATTTGAAACCAAGATTTCCATATTTTAAATAACAGCTCAATTTGCCAACGCAGTGAATATAGATCATAGATTTTCTCTTTTGGTACCCATTCCGAAGGAATGTTTGTCATATATACCGTAATTCCTTGTAAAAGCTTCGTACGATCTGTATATGTAATCCCCTTTTTCTTTTCACGAATAGCTCGATCACGTAGGCGTTTCTGTGTTTGCTCCTCCGTACATCTATAAACCACAATACGAGTAGGAAGCTTGTCTTTACTCCCTACATATACATCATGTAACTCATACACTTGGCCAGGTTGTAATTCTTTCATGATATCTTCCAGATAAACTTGTATATATACTGATCTCAATTGAGCGGGTTTTGTTTTAAATACCACTGTTTCGAATTCTTTTCTATATATTTTAGTTGGTAATTTAAGACGTGATAAATAATATCCTTGCTTATCTTGAATAGACTTAAAGTCTTGTAAACGAAAATATCCTAGGTC